>DASZMI010000041.1:0-17356 GCA_035551915.1 Solirubrobacteraceae bacterium
GCGCCTCGCGGCGCTTCCTGACATGGGGCACGGGAAGAATGCTCACAGGTACCTCCGCTCGGTAGTTCATCCGGTCAGCCCCGGTGCCGACGGACCGGCTTCTTCAGAAACTCTTATCAACTTGACGCACCGATCTGTGAACAGTTCGCCTCCGGTATGTGACTTTTTCGGACCGCTGGGTCAGTGCAAGTTGACGTCGGCTCGCCGCTGCTTCGCCGACTGAACTACGGCGCGCTCGCGTTCACACGCCGTTCACCGACACTCACGCGCGCGGGTTATGCTCGCGGCGTGGCCGCCGCCCGTACCAGCCGGCTCGTCAAGCGCTTCGGCGCGACCGTCGCCGTCGATCAGGTGGACTTCGATCTCGCTGCGGGCGAGGTGCGCGGGCTGCTCGGTCCCAACGGCGCGGGCAAGACGACGCTGCTGCGGATGCTGCTCGGGCTGATCAGCCCCGACTCCGGTGAGATCGAGCTGCTCGGCCGGAGGCTCGATGACACCGGCATCCGTTCGCTGGAGGGAGTCGGCGGCTTCGTCGAGGAGCCGGCCTTCTATCCGTACCTGAGTGCGCGCATGAACCTGCGGTTGCTTGCGCGGCTCGACGGCCCCACGAGCGCACCTCAGGCGGCCGGCATCGACGCCGCGATCGCGGATGCACTCACGCGTGTCGGCCTCGAGCACCGCGCCGATGATCGCGTCGGCGGTTATTCGACAGGTATGCGCCAGCGGCTCGGAATCGCCTCGGCGCTGCTGCGCGCGCCGCGACTGCTGCTGCTCGATGAGCCGACCAGCGGCCTGGACCCGGCCGGGGCGCGGGCGGTCGCGACACTCGTGCGCGAGCTCGCCGCCGACGGTGTCGCGGTGCTGCTCTGCAGCCACCAGATCGGCGAGCTCGAGCGCATCTGCAGCGGCTACACCTTCCTGCGCGAGGGGCGGGTCGTGTGGAACGGGTCGGCCGCCGAGCTCGATTTGCAGGCACCGGCGTCGGCGTTTGAGCTCCACACCAGCGATGACGCCCGCGCATTGCAACTGGCGAGCGGGCGCGCCGGTCTGCGCGCGCAGCTCTCGCCGCGCGGCGCAATCGTGCTGACGGTCCGCCAAGGAGCGCTCGACGGCTACGCACTGGCGCTCGGCGATGCGCACATCGCGATCCGCCGCCTGGAGCTGCGCGTGAGCCCGCTCGAAAGCATGTTCTTCGCGCTGATGTTCGACGCGCCGGCACTCGACGAGCTCGAGCCCGACGAGTACGCGGCGCGGGTGCTGGCCGGCATATGACGGTCGCCGCGTCACCCTCGGCGCACGCCCCGGCGGAGCGCTCTGGCGGCCTCGGCGTGCGCGAGGTCTACACGACCGAGCTGCTGAAGCTGCGTGCGCAGCTGGCCCCGCGGCTGCTGGCATTGCTGGCGGTGTGCGGACCGTTCGCGTTCGCGCTGCTGCTGAACGTACAGAGCGGCACTCCCGCCGACGCGCTCTTCGGGGCCTGGGTCCACACCTCCGGCTTTGCGGTCTCGCTGGTGGTGCTCGGCTTCGCCGGGAACTTCGGCTTCCCGATCATCGTCGGTGCGCTGGCCGGCGACCTGTTCTCCTCCGAGGACCGCTTCGGCACCTGGAAGACGATCCTCACGCGATCCTGCAGCCGCGAGGATGTGTTCGCCGGCAAGGTGCTGGCGGTCGGCACCGTTGCCGCGTTGATGACGGCCTTGCTGGCGGGCTCGAGCTTGGGCGCCGGTGCCCTGCTGGTCGGGCTGCACCCGCTCGTCAACCTCAGCGGCGAACTGACCTCGGGAGGGCGGCTGATGCTCCTCACGCTGATCGCCTGGGCCTACTGCCTGCTGCCGGCGCTCGCCTACACAAGCGTCGCGGTCCTCGTCTCGGTCGCGACGCGCAACGGCATTCTCGGCGTGCTCGCGCCCCTGGTGCTGGCGCTGATCACGCAGCTGCTCGAGCTCGTCGGGCGCGGCGTGGCCGTGCACATGCTGCTGATCGGCTCCGGTTTCGACGGCTGGCATGGGCTGTTCGTGAGCCGTCCCTTCCTCGGGCCGCTGGCCGTCTCGGCGCTCGTCTGCCTGCTGTGGATCGCCGTCTGCCTCGGGGCTTCGTGGCGGCTGCTGCGGCGGCGGGACTTCGTCAGCAGGAGCGCCGGCAGCAGCTGGGCATTGCCGCTGCGGGTCGTGGCGGTGGCGGTTGTGGTGATCGGCATGCTCGCGCTCGGCGGCGGGCTCGGCCCCGGTGCGGTCACCGGCAGGCGCCTCGAGCAATCGATCGGCGCGACCGTCAACAACGCCACGCTGCTCCAGCAGGCGCTGATCGGGCGGATCGCGCCGCCGGGTGCCCGCCTGCGCGTCGAGCCCCACTGCAACAAGCGTGGCGCCGCCGACACCGGGCCGGGCGACTGGCTCTGCAACGTCTACGTGTACCTGCCGCAGCCCAAGGCGGTCCCGTTCCAGCAGTCGAACGTGGAGTACGACGTCAGCGTTCAGTACAACGGCTGCTGGAAGGCCTCCTCGCCGCCGGCCTTTGTCGGCGGCCAGACGATGACTGACCTCGCCGGGCGCCAAGTCAACAACCCGCTATTCGTGGTCTACGGCTGCTTCAACGTGCTCTGAGGCGCTACGCGCCGGAGCTCTTGCCGCGCCCAGCGGGGCGCAGGCCAGCAGCAACAGCGGTCCTCAGCTCCAGCGGCTGATCTCGCCACCCGGGTAGGCGGCGAAGCCGCGGCCCTCGGCGCCGGACTTGAGGCTCATCAGGTAGGCGCCCCAGTTGGTCGAGCAGCCGTGCATGAACTCGCTCTCCTCGCGCCAGCCGGCTCGGCCGTGTCGGGGAGGCGCGCGGCGCCTATCTGCGCGCACTCGAGCTGAGCGAGCCCGGTCCCGAGCGGCGCTTCCTAGAGCGCCGGCTCGGCGCTCTACCCTGAGGCCACCGTGGGCGGCTCGACCAGCTCGGCGGGCTCGACCAGCCGCACACCGACCAGGAAGGTCAGGATCGGCACGAGGCAGAGCAGCGTCAGCACGGTGGCGGGGCCACGGGCGTCGGCGAGCGCGCCGAACACCGGGGCGCTGATCCCGCCGGCGCTGACGGCGAGGCCGAGCGTCACGGCCGAGGCCGTGCCCGGGCGGTTGGGCAGGTAGTCCTGGCCGAGCTTGATCAGGACCGAGAACGGAACCCGCAGCGCCAGCCCCGCAATCAGCGCGCAGACCAGCCCCAGCTCGGGCTGCTGGCAGGCGCGCAGCAGCACCATCGCCGGCAGGCAGAGGAGCGCGCCCACCTGGGTGGTGCGCACCATCCCGAGGCGGTCGGCGATGCGGCCGCCGAGCATCGTGCCGATCACACCGCCACCGAGCAGGCAGCCGAGCGCGGCGCCGGCCAGCGGCTTGCCCGCGTGCAGGTCGCGGATCCAGTAGAGCTCGATGAAGGTGCTCGCACCGAAGAACATGACCGAGCGGCAGATCTCGACCGCGGCCAGGTGCATGAACGGACGCCAGTGATCGCGGCCGTGGTGCTCCGCGCCGCTGCTCGCGTGGATCTTCGTGACGCGGCGGGCTCCGCGCCAGGTGACCAGCGCCACCAGCCAGGCCGGCATCACGAACCAGGCGAGACCCCACAGCCCGACGCCCGCGAGCACCGGAGTCAGCAGCACCGGTGCGAGCACGAAGCCGAGGTTGCCGCCGGTGGCGAAGATGCTCATAGCAGCCGCGCTGTTGCCAGCGCTGCGCCGCGCGAGCCTCCCGGCGGCGGGGTGGAACATCGCCACGCCGATACCGCAGAGCAGCAGCAGTCCCCAGGTCAACGCGTAGGCATGCGCGATCCCCGCCGCCGCCGCCGCGGCGGCTGCCAGCGAGATCCCCGAGTAGACCTGCCAGGGACGGTCGCGGCGGTCCACGAACACCCCGAACAGCGGCTGCGGGATTGCCGCCCCCAGCGTCGCGGCGAGGCTGAGGCCCGATGCCTGCAGATAGCTGTAGTGACGGTCGAGGACGAAGTACGGGATCGCGGCCGGCACGGCGCCCTGGAAGAAGTCGATCGCGGTGTGGGCCAACGCCCAGATCCGCATGTGCGACCAGTCCGATCCGGTCCCGGCGCCCGCGGGGCCTGGCTCCAGCGGCGGGGTCAGAGCGGGCTGCGTCGTCATCGTGTTGTGAAGCTAGTGTTTGCCGATGCGTCCGGCTACCGATATTCTGCCGTCTGATGTCGGCAACCCGACACGCACTCCCGGCCGTGGTCCGCGTCCCGCTGCAGGCGGCGGAACGGATCGAATGGCACTACCACGACGGCTCGCAGCTGATCTATCCCGGGCGCGGAGTGCTGCAGGTCTTCACGCCCGCCGGCTCGTGGATCGTGCCGCCGCTGCGCGGCGTCTGGATCCCGGCCGGCGTCCCGCATTCGCACCGCGCCCGCGGCCGCACGGATCTGTTGTCGGTCGCCTTCGACGCCTCGGTGGACCCCTTCGGCGACGAGCGCCCCGCGGTGGTGGAGATCTCGCCGCTGTTGCGTGAGGTTGTGCTCGCGCTGACCGCGGATGACCCACCCGCCGGTACGCGCACGCTACTGCGACGGCTGCTGCTCGACCAGCTGCGGCGCGTGGCGATCCTGCCGCTCGCGTTACCGCGGCCCCGTGACGATCGCCTGCTGCCGATCGTCGAGCAGCTCTCCGGCGACCCGTCGGACCGGCGCACCCTTGCCCAGTTCGGTCACGAGGTCGGCGCCAGCGAGCGCACGCTCAGCCGCCTGTTCCGCCGTGAGACCGGCATGTCGTTTCCGCAATGGCGCGGCCAGCTGCGTCTGCAGCACGCGCAGCTGCTGCTCGCCGGCGGCGAGTCCGTGACCGCCACCGCCCACGCCTGTGGCTACCGCAGCACCAGCGCCTTCATCGAGGCGTTCCGCACGGCGTTCGGCTCGACACCCCGCCGCCTGATCGCCGGTCACGCGCGTGATCAGCCATCGAGCTTGCGTCGCACGGACGATCGCGGCCGCGTCGTGGGCGCGAAATCTCAACTTTTGGGCGCCCGTGGTCGAGTATTGGGACAACTCGATGGAAGTGGCGCCCCTGTGCCCGGCGCCAAGGGGGTTGATGGTGTTCATGCAACGACTTAGAGCTGTGGGACCGATCGTCCTGATCGCGGCCGCTCTTTGCCTGGGCACCAGAACCGCCGCGGCTGACGCCGCGGTCGCTCACGACACGACCCCGGCCGCCACCATCAGCTCGGCAGCCCCGACCAGTGCAGTCGTCGGGGGTGCTGCCTACACACCCGCGGCAACCACCACGTCCGGGGATCCGGCAACCTTCACACTCGACCCTGCGACAACGAACGCCGCCTGCGAAGTGAGCGACGGGGTCGTCTCCTTCGAGCACGCCGGATCGTGCGTCATCGACGCCGACGACAGCGCGGGTTCGACCAGCGCCTCGCAGACATTCACCGTCGCACCGGCCGGCACGACCACTGATCTGGTCGTCGGCACGACCGGCCTGACGGCGACGGTCGCCGCCTCAGCCCCGGGCGGGGGCACGCCCACCGGCATCGTGGTGTTCTCGGTCGGCGGCAGGGTCCTGGGCAGCTCCACGCTTGCCGGAGACATCGCGACGCTGGCCTATACGGTGCCGCCGAACGTGACCGAGGCGATCCTCGCAAGCTTCCAGGGCACCGCCGACTACACGAGCTCGAGCGCGACCGTGACCGTCAACGGCCCCGACATCGAGCCCACCTTCGTCGCCAACCCGACGATCGCGGCGGCGCTCACGAGCGCAGCTCCCAAGAACGCGCATGGCTGGTTCCACACCAAGGTGCGGGTGCATTTCATCTGCAATTCCGCCGGATCACAGGTGCTCGGCGGCTGTCCGCGGAGCGTCGTGCTCGGCAGGAGCAGCGCCGATCTGACCCTGAGCCGCACGATCCACACGATCAGCGGCAAGGTCGCCACGGTCACACTGCGCGGCATCAAGATCGACCTGACCAAACCCAGGGTCACGATCGTCGGCGCCCACCACCACGCGCTCGCGCACGGCGCTAAGTCACCGGTCAGCTGCGCCGCCAGCGACAGGGTCTCCGGCATCAGATTCTGCAGGGTCATCATGACCGTGAAGCGCAGCTCCACGACCGAGGCGATCACCTACACCGCCACGGCGACCAGCTGGGCCGGTGTCAGGCGGCGGGCCGTCGAGACGGTCCACTCGAAGCTCTGACCCCTGGCCGGCCGACGCCAGCCACACCGATAGGCTTTGCCGCCCCGGCCCGCAGCGCCTTGAGTTCTCCGCCTGGTGGAGATGATGCTGCGGGCCGGGGCGACGGTATCGGGGCGCCCGGATTTGAACCGGGGACCTCACCGACCCGAACGGTGCGCGCTACCAGGCTGCGCCACGCCCCGAGTCAGCTCATTGTGGCACGCGCTCGGTGAATGCGCGGCTCCGGGACGTCAGCCCGGTCCTTGACGCCGCCGGCGGCTGGCTGCTCGCGGTATCCGCTTCTCCCATTTCATGGCTTCTTCGCAGGTTGCGTCAATGTTCTGTCCATGTTGATTTGCGTCCGTCGGGGGCCCGCGCAATACTGCTGGCATGTAATGATCGTCACAAGGAGGGCAGGGCCAATGTCTAATCACCTGACGCCTAGCGAACTTGCGAAAGAGTCCGGACTCGAGCGCAGAGATGTCATCGCTAAGTGCGTCGCGTGGGGCGTCCCGATCTTCAACGGCAAGATCGACAAAACCCTCTTCCACTCCACCCTGCAGGAGTTCGCGCAGATGAGCTCCCAGCAGACGATCACTGTCTAGCGGCAACAAAAGGGGAATCTGCCAGAGCGAACTGTCAACGATCTTCGCGCGGCCTGCCGCGCAAGCCCCTATGGGCTTAGGCGCCCCTGACCTGGGGTGCAGCGCCGCCTGGTAGCGAAGGGAGCCGTCACAAGTGCGTCGAAGACGCAGGCTCCCTCCCAGGCGGCGCATGACGTTCTCGCCAACGTCGAAACTGGCGGCGCATCGTTTGCGCCGCCGTTGTTTTCTTAACGGCGTGCCCTCGCTCCGCCGAGCCCTGCGCCACGCCGGCGCAGCAATCACGTGCGCCGCTGTCGCGTGCGCAGCGCTCGGCGGATCCGGCGCATTCGCGGCCGGCAGCCCACCCGCTCGCCCGATCCCGTACGGCATCCAGCCCACCTCGGACACGCCGCCGCGAATGGCTCCAAGCTCCGCAGCGCTCACCAGGCTGCAGCGGACGCTCGGCTACAACCTCAACCGCCAGGGAGGAGCCAACGGCGCGCTGGTCGTCGACGAGACCGCCGACCGCACGCTCTGGGCGTACAACGACGAGGCGGGGAAACTGCCGGCCTCGGTGGAGAAGCTCTACACGACCACCACGGCGTTGCTTCAGTTCGGGCCCCGCCAGACCTTCGATACCGACGTCTACGGCGCCGGACGGCTGACGGGCAGCGGAACCTTCATCGGCACGCTCTACCTGCGCGGCGGTGGCGACCCCAGCTTCGGATCGCGAAACTTCGACAAGGTCAGCTACCACGCGGGCGCGACCACCCAGGCGCTCGCCATCGACCTGCGCGAGGCCGGCGTCCGCCGCGTACAGGGCGCAATCCTTGGCGATGAGTCCTATTTCGACTCCCTGCGCGGCGGTCCCGACAGCGGGTATCGGCCCAACATCGAGACCCAGGGCTCGCTCAGCGCCCTCGCCTACGACGCCGGCTTCACCAACCTGCGCGAGGACCAGCTCGACGCCGACCCGCCGCTGGTCGCCACCCAGGCTTTTGCGCAGGCGCTCGGGCAGGCAGGTGTGAGCGTTCCCTCGAGCACCAGGATCGGCACCGGCATCACCCCGCACTCGGCGACGCTGCTGGCCAGCGAGAAGTCGCCCACGCTGGCGAAGCTGATGTGGCTGACCAACAGCCCGTCGGACAACTTCTTCGCAGAGACGCTGCTGAAGGACCTGGGCGCACGCTTCGGCGGGGGCGGCAGCACCGCTCGCGGTGCTGCGGTCGTACGCAAGGTGATCCGGCACGACCTCGGCCTCGCCCCGCGGCTCGACGACGGCTCAGGGCTGTCCCGCTACGACCTCACGAACCCCCGCCAGATCGTGCTGCTGCTGCGCGAGATGCAGAGCCAGCCCGCGTTCTGGACCTCATTGGCGATCGCTGGGGTGCGCGGCACCATGAAGCATGAGATGCGTCACACGCGGGCCGTTGACAACTGCCGCGGCAAGACCGGGACGCTTCACGATGTCGCCAACCTCGTCGGCTACTGCCGGGCCGCCAACGGCGACCGCATCGTGTTCGCGTTCATGATGAACGGCCTCACCGACTCGCCGGCGGGTCACCAGCTCGAGGATCTGGACGCCGAGGCGCTCGCCAACTACCGCGGCTGAGCGGTGGTTGCGTTCGCCGCTTGCGGCCCCGCTGCCGCGCGGCCGAGCGGCCGCTGATCAAAGCTACGGTGTCTCGCGACCCAGCGTCTCGACCATGTCGGCGATCCGATCGAGGATCTTCGCCGCAGCCGTGAGCTCGTCGACCGAGAACTCCCCGAGCGCCTGCTTCCAGCGCTTCTCCATGTCCCGCTGACGCCCTGCGACGACGGCTGCGCCCTGCTCGGTGAGGACCGTGTGCACGACGCGGCGGTCCTGCGCCGAGCGCGTGCGCGTGACCAGGCCGGCGGCCTCCAGGCTCTCGAGCATCTGCGTCACGGTCGCCGGTGAGAGGTCGGAGTGCTCGGCGAGCTGCCGGGCCGAGCACTCGGTGTGGCCGTCCAGTCCGTGCAGCAGCCCCAGCTGCGCAAAGCTCAGCTGTCCGATCCGCTGCGACTCACGCCCGCGCAGCCGGCGCAGGGCGACCATCGCGCGCTTGAAGGCAACCCCAACCTGGCCGGTCGGCGTCGACAGGTCATAGAGCGAGCTGCCCCCGGCCGGCGGCCCCGCTGGGCCACCGGCGGGCTGAGACGCCTCGGAGGACGCACGCTGCGTCGTCGTGCTCATACAAGCGCCTCCGCCACGGCACCAGTATCGAGCGCGGCGCGGTCGGGATCCTCGGCCCCGGCCCGGGCAGCGGCACGCCGGGCGTTGCTCTCGGCGCGCATCAGCACGATGCAGGGGATCACGGCCAGTGCGGCCATGCCGACGGACCACCAGAACGCGGTCCCGTAGGCCGAGGCCGCCGCGGCCGGACTGTGCGTGCCACGGGCTGCGTTGGCCAGGACGACCGCGAGGATCGTCGTGCCGACCGAGCCGCCGACGCGGTTGAGCACGTTCAGTTGCGGTGTCGCGTGTGAGATCTCGCTGCGTTCGAGCGCCGCAAACGCCGCAGTCATCGCCGGCATGAAGCTCGAGCCCATGCCCGCGCCGCGCAGGAACATCGCGATGCTCAGCCACAGAACCGACGTGTGCGCCCCGATCAGGCCGAACGGGATCGTCAGCAGGGCAGTCGCGACGACGCCGACCAGCGCCACCGGGCCACCGCCGTAGCGGTCGGTCATGCGCGCCGCCAGCGGCATCGTGATCGCCATGCCGAGACCCTGCGGGCCGGTGAGCAGGCCGGTGTCGATCACGCTGTAACCACGCAGCTCCTGCCAGTAGAGCGGCATCAGGATCATCGCGCCGAAGACCGCCGCGCCCAGCGCGAACATCACGATCGACGCGGCCGAGAAGTGCCAGCGCTGGTAGAGGCGTAGGTCCAGCAACGGGTGCTCGATTCGCAGCGCACGGAACACGAACCCGACCACGAGCACCAGTCCGACCACGACCGGGATGTAGACGTGGCTGTTGTTGAAGCTGCCATAGGTGCCGGCCTCGGCCAGGCCGTAGGTGATGCCCACCAGACCTGTCGACATCAGGATCAGGCCGATGAAGTCCAGCGACTCGTTGCTCTCCTCACCCTGAGCCGGCGAGGGCAGCAGGCGGTAGGCAAGCGGAATCGCGAAGGCGCCGACGACGATGTTCACGAAGAAGATCCAGTGCCAGCTCAGCGCCTGGATGAGGGCCCCGCCGATCAGCGGCCCGAGCGTCGGGGCCAGCATCATCGGCACGGCGACCAGCGCCATCACACGACCCATGCGCTTGGGCCCGGCCGCATCGGCCATCATGATCTGCGCGAGCGGCATGATCATGCCGCCGCCGACGCCCTGCAGCACACGAAAGAGGATCAACTCGGTATCTGAGGTCGCAAGACCGCAGAGCAGCGAGCCGATCGTGAACAGTGTCAGCGAGATCAGGAAGAGCGGCTTGGCGCCGAAGCGGCGCGACGCCCAGCCGGTGACCGGGATCACCGCAGCCAGCGAGAGCATGTAGGCCGTCACGACCCACTGGATGTGCGAAAGATTCGAGTGAAGATCCTTGCCGAGCGTCGCCAGCGCGACGTTCACGATCGTCGTGTCGAGAATCGACATGACGGCGCCGAGCATTGCGACGCCGGAGATGATCCACACGTGCCGCGGGATCTTGTCTGTGTCTGCCGCCAGCTCGGCGGCCGTGTTACCGGTGGGCATAACCGGAAGGTAGCAAATGATTTGCTACCTGTCAATTAGCCACCTCACCGTTTGCTGGCTAATCGTTCCGCCGCGCACCATCAGGCAGCGGCTCCTTCGGGACCTCAGCCCAGCCGAGGTGAGAGGTGACCTCGGGGATACCCAGATCGATCAGTGCGCTGCGCTCGACGCGCTGGTAGCCACCGTCACGCAGCGCCATCCACGTGACCTCGCGCTTTTCGAGGTCGACGTAGAGAAGCTCGTCGACGTTGTGGTCGGCGTAGAAGTCGAGCTTGTGCCAGGCGGTGTCGCGCGGCGAGAGAATCTCCACCGCCAGGGCTGCGGTCGCATGCCACTGCGGCGCGGCGTCTTGACGATGAACGACGAGGTCGGGCGTGCGGAAGTTGTGGGCGTCCTCACCGATCCCGACGTTCAGCGTGAGCTCGAGACCAGCGCTTCGGGCGACGGAGTCCAGGAGGCGGACCAGCGCTACGCCGACTCGCTGGTGCTCAGTACTGGGCGGCGGAATTATGTGCAGCACACCGTCCCAGACCTCATCGTAGTGATCAAGCCCGAACTCGGCGCGACGCTCGATCAGCGCTTGGATCTCACCCGGGATCGGCTCGAACGCGAGGACCGGCATGCGCGAAGCGTAGCGCCGCACAGGCCTACACCCAAGTCCTCAGCCGCCGTTATCCAGCAGCTCCAGCAGTCCGGCCTCGTCGAGCACCGGCACGCCGAGGCGTTCGGCGTTGGCGAGCTTCGAGCCGGCACTCTCACCGGCGATGACGTAATCGGTCGTCTTCGAGACCGAGCCGGTGACCTTGCCGCCGGCGGCCATCACCCTGGCGCTGGCCTGCTCGCGCGTGAGATCGGGCAGCGTGCCCGTCAGCACGAAGGTCTTGCCGGCGAGCGGCCCCTCGCCAGGCGGCGGCCCCTCCTCCTCGAAGGTCAGGCCGAGCGCACGCAGCTCGCCGATCAGCTTGCGCATCGACTCGTCAGCCAGCTGGGCGTGGATCACCTTCGCCATCTTCGGGCCGATCCCCTGCGCGTGCTCGAGCCCGGCGGGATCGGCCGCCAACAGCGCATCGACGGTGCGGAACTCCTGGGCGAGCACGCGCCCGGTTACGTCTCCCACCTCGGGAATCCCGATCGCGAACAGCACCCGGCTGAAAGGCTGCGCCTTGCTCGCCTCGATCGCGTGCAGCAGCTTGCGGATCGAGGTCTCCCCGAAGCCATCGAGTGCGAGCAACTCGCCGGCACACTCGTGCAGGCGATAGATGTCGGCGGCGGTCTCGAGCCATCCGTGCTGCATGAAGGTCAGCACCAGCTTCTCCCCGAGGCCATCGATGTCCATCGCGCCCACGAAGTGCGTCAGCAGCTGGATGCGCCGGCCGGGGCAGGCGAGGTTGGGGCACATCGTGAAGACCGAGCCCTCGGGCTTGACCGTGGGCGTGTCGCACACCGGGCAGCGCTCCGGCGCCTGCGGCTTGGGCGGGCGGTCGTCGCGCTCGGCGACGTGCGGCGCCGGCGCCACCACCTGCGGGATCACGTCGCCGGCGCGCAGCACGATCACCTGCTCACCGATGCGCAGATCCTTGCGCTCGAGGTCCTCCTCGTTGTGCAGCGTCGCCTGCTTGACGGTGACACCGCCGACGTGCACGGGCTCGAGCATCGCCCACGGGTGCAGGTCGCCGAACTTGCCGGGGTTCCAGCCAATGTCGAGCAGCGTCGTGGCGGCGGTCGTCGGCGGGAACTTCCAGGCGATCGCCCAGCGCGGCTCGCGCCCGACGACGCCGAGCCGGCGCTGCAGCTCGAGGTCGTTGACCTTGACGACGACGCCATCGATCTCGAAGTCGAGCGAGCCGCGCCGCTCCTGCCAGCTCTGGCATTGCGCGACCACACCGTCCTCGGTCTCGATCACGCGGATGTCGGGATTCACCGGGAAGCCGAGCTCGCGCAGCCACTGCAGCCCCTCGTAATGGGTGCCGAACGAGACGCCCTCGGAGGCGACGCCCACCTGATAGGCCCAGAACGAGAGCGGCCGCCCGGCGGCGAGCCGTGGATCCAGCTGGCGCACCGTGCCGGCGGCGGAGTTGCGCGGGTTCATGAAGGTCGATTCGCCGGCGGCGGCGCGGCGCTCGTTGAGCGCCTGGAAGTCCGAAAGCGACATGTAGACCTCGCCGCGCACCTCGAGCAGCGGCGGCGGACTGTCGGAGTTCAGCCGCAACGGGATCTGCGGGATCGTGCGCAGGTTGTGGCTGACGTCCTCGCCGATCTCGCCGTTGCCGCGGGTGACGCCGCGCACCAGCAGGCCGTCCTCGTAGATCAGTGACATCGCCAGGCCGTCGATCTTCGGTTCGGCGACGAACTCGAAGGCCGGGTTCTCGATGCCCTCGCGCGCGAGGAAGTTGCGCATGCGCTGGATCCAGGCACGCAGCTGCTCGGCCGAGCGCGCGTTGGCGAGCGACAGCATGCGCTGCAGGTGGCTGACCTTGATCAGGTCCGAGACCGGCACCTCGCCGACCCGCTGGGTCGGTGACTCGGGGATGATCAGCTCGGGATTGGCGTCCTCGAGCGCCTTCAGCTCGTTGTAGAGCTCGTCGTATTCGGCGTCGCCGATCTCTGGATCGTCGAGCACGTGGTAGCGGTGCGAGTGGTAATCGATCAGCCTGCGCAGTTCGTCGATGCGCCTGGCGGGATCGTCGCGGCCCATCACCGGTTGTCCGCCGGCTCGAGCAGCCGGGCCAGGTCGCGGTCGATCAGTGCCTGCACGCCGTCATGGTGGGTGAGGTCGAAGTGCAGCGGGGTGAGCGCAACCCTGCGCGACTCGACGGCGGTGATGTCTGTGTCGCGCTCGTTCTCATCACCGGTGGCCTCCTCACCGTAGACGCGGTAGAGCCGGCGGTTGGGGTGATGCGGGTCGGAATCGACCAGTTCGAGCTCGTCGCGGTAGAAGCGGCGCCCGAGCCGGGCGACCTCGACCCCCTCGGCCGGGCAGCCGGGGAAGTTGACATTGAGCAATGTGCTCTCGGGCAACGGCGCCTGCTCGAGCAGACCGACGAGCCGCGCCGTGAAGTCGGCCGCCGGCTGGAAGTCGAAGGCCGTGGTCTGGCGGAAGTCGAGCTCGAGCGCGCTCGATTGCTGCGAAACGGCGATCCCGGGCAGACCGAGGACGATCGCCTCGAGCGCGGCGGCAACCGTGCCCGAGTAGGTGATGTCGTCACCGATGTTGGTGCCGTGGTTGATCCCGGAGATAACGATCTGCGGATACCACTCGTCGATCAGGCCGAGGTGCGCGAGCCGCACGCAGTCCACCGGCGTACCGTCGGTGGCGAAGCCGGTCGTACCGTCGCCGAAATCGACCTCCTGCACCCACAGCGGCCGGCGGGTGGTGATCATGCGGGCCATCGCCGAGCGGTTGCCGTCGGGAGCGACGACGCGCAGCTCGACACCGGGCATCGCGAGCAGCGCTCGACGCAGGGTCTGCAATCCCTCGGCCTCGATCCCATCATCGTTGGTCAGCAGCACGCGCATTCCAGTGATGCTAAACCGAGGCTTGGATCCCTTCGCCGCCGGCGGCAGAATCGCCGACGTGCCGGGCCTGTTGCTCGAGCGTCAGCGCGAACGTGGGGCCCGACCCTGAGCCGCCAGCTGATATACGGGAGGAATGCGTCCTCATCGATACCTCGCGTCCGGCTGCGCCGCGGCAGGCCTGGCACTCGGCTCGCTTTCGCCCGCCGCCGGCGCAACCGCCGTCACCTCTGCCCCGGTCATCCACGAGAGCTTCACGCTGCTGCGGTGTCCGAGCAAGCCGCGCACGACACTCCAGATCGAGGGCTGCGCCGAGCATCGGGTGGTCGCGCTCGACAGGACGATCGACTCCCTCAACGCGAGGGTCTTCGCCAAGCTGAGCAGATCCGGTCGCGCTGCGTTCATCCGCGCCAACACAGCCTGGGTCAGCTATCGCAACGGGGCCTGCGCCGCGCAGGCCTCGATCTACAGCGGCGGAAGCATCCAGCCCGTCGCCGACGCCAACTGCCTCGTCTCGATCGACGGCTCGCACGTGAGCGAGCTGAAGACGATGCTCACAGCGCTCGAGCCCGCGGGCTGAGCAGTCGCTCGCCGCCGTAGCCTGCGCCCGCGAAGTAGAGGCCGTGGGCGGGGGCCGTCGGGCCGGCGTCGCTGCGCGGACGGCCCTCGAGCAGGGCCGCGAAGTGTCCGAGCGTGAGTTTGCCGCGCGCGACCTCCAGCATCGTCCCGACCAGCGCCCGGTTCATGTGGCGCATGTACGTGTCAGCCTCGATCCAGAACTGGTAGACGTCGGCCTCGCCGAGACGCTCGCCAATGACTCCACGGGCCGAGCCGCGCAGCCAGAAGGCCGCGAACACGTCCCGCTCAAAGCGCAGGTGGTAGGTCTCAGTCGGGGTGAAGGCGGTGAAGTTCCGTGTGCCGACCAGCAGTGCCGCGCACCGGCACAGCAGCTCGTAGTCGAGGGCGTAGCCCCAGTGCAGGATCGAGTCGCGTGCCATCGCCGGCCGCCCCGGCCGCGCCAGCACCTGATAGCAGTAGGCCCGCGAGGTGCAGTCGCGGCGCGCGTTGAAGCCGTCGGCCACGGTGTCTGAGGCCGTGACCGCCACATCGGGTGGCAGCAGCGCATTGAGGCTGCCCAGCGGGGCAGCCTCGCCTTCATGGGAGGCAACCTGCGCCCAGGCGTGCACGCCAGCGTCGGTGCGCCCGGCGACCGTCAGCTCGACCGAGCGGCGCAGCACGGTCGCCAGCGCCGCCTGCAGCTCGCCCTGGACCGTGCGCTCGCCCGGCTGTATCGCCCAGCCGGAGAAGCCGGTTCCGTCGTACTCGATCGTCAGGCGCGCCGTCATCGCTTAAAGGAAACCGGCCGGTGCAAGACCGGCCGGGGGCAGCCCAGAATCGATGCTTCGGCTCAGACGAGCTCGAGCAGCACCATCTCGGTCGAGTCCGAGCGACGCGGACCGAGCTTGAGGATGCGGGTGTAGCCGCCCTCGCGGGCGCTGTAGCGGGGAGCGACCTCCTCGAACAGCTTGTAGACGGCGAACTTGTCCTGGCCCAGAGCGGAGAGCGCCTGGCGCCGGGCGTGCAGATCGCCGCGCTTGGCGAGCGTGATCAGCTTCTCGAGCTCGGGCTTGACGGCCTTGGCCTTGGCCTCGGTCGTCTGGATGCGCTCGTGCTCGATGACCTCCTTGGAGAGGTTCATCAGCAGCGCCTTGCGGTGCGAGGAGCTGCGGGAGAGCTGATAGCGATTACGTTGATGACGCATGGTGTGTGAGTCCTCGGGACAGAAGCTTAGCCCTCGCGGAGCGCAAGGCCACGCGCGTGCAGGGTTTCGATCACCTCGTCGATCGACTTCTTGCCGAAGTTCGGGATCGCGTTGAGCTCACCCTCACTCTTGGCAACAAGGTCGCCGACCGTCTGGATGCCCGCGCGCTTCAGGCAGTTGTACGAACGCACGCCGAGCTCGAGCTCCTCGATCAGGATGTCGTCCATTGCGTTCGGGGCACGGCCACCGGCGGCGCCACCACGGCCCGCGTCGGCGCCGACCAGGCCGGCGTCGAGGATGCCGCTGGCGTGGGTATCGCGCAGCTCGATCACGCGCTCGGCGTCGGTGAAGATCGCCAGCTGCGAGATCAGGATCTCGGCGGCCTCACGCAGCGCGGCGTGCGGATCGATCGAGCCGTCGGTCTCGATATCGAGCGTGAGCTTGTCGTAATCGGTCCTCTGGCCGACACGGGCCTGCTCGACGTTGTAGGCCACGCGGCGGACCGGCGAGAAGATCGAGTCGATCGGGATCACGCCGATCGGCTGGTCGGCCGACTTGTTCTCCTCGGCGGGGCGGTAGCCACGGCCGCGGCCGATCGTCAGGTAGACCTCGAGCTTGGTCTGCTTCTCGAGCGTCGCGATGTGCGCGTCGGGGTTGAGGATCTCGACGCCGGAGGGCAGGTCGATGTCCTTGGCGGTGATCTCGCCCGGGCCACTGACGACGAGCGGGGCCTCGACCTCGGTCGCGTCGGAGTGCATACGGCAGACGATGCCCTTGAGGTTCAGGACGATGTCTGTGACGTCCTCCTTGACACCCTTGATCGTCGAGAACTCGTGCGCGACGCCCTCGATGCGAACGCTGGTTACCGCAGCACCGGCCAGCGACGAGAGCAGAACACGGCGCAGGGAGTTGCCAAACGTGTAACCGAAACCGCGATCGAGAGGCTCGATCGTGAACGAGCCGCGGTTCTCTTCAACGGACTCGCTGGTGATTCGGGGGACTTGAAAGTCAAGCATCGCACGTTCCTAACATCGTGGGTTCTGGCGCCAGACGGGCGGTTCCCATCCGGCGGTTCAAGGCCGCGCGCGATGGGCTCCCCCACCCGCGCGCGGCGAGCAAATTGGTCTACTTCGAGTAAAGCTCGACGATGAGCTGCTCTTGCACCGGCGCGGCGATCTCACGCCGTTCCGGCTTGCGCAGCACCTTCGCCGTCAGCGAGTCGTGGTCGGCCTGCAGCCAGGCCGGAACCTGGCCCGTCAGCTCGGTCGCGTCGCGGATCACCTGGGTCGCGGTCGACTTGGCGGAGATCGCGATCACGTCGTTGTCCCGCAGCTGGTAGCTGGGGATGTTTACGCGGCGCCCGTTGACGGTCCAGTGGCCATGCAGGATCAGCTGCCGAGCCTGGCGGCGCGAGCTGGCAAACCCCAGACGGACCAGCACGTTGTCGAAGCGGCACTCGAGCGTGCGCAGCAGGTTCTCACCGGTGATGCCCGGCTGACGCGAGGCCTTCTCGTAGTAGATGCGGAACTGGCGCTCGAGCACGCCGTAGTAGCGCTTGGCCTTCTGCTTCTCGCGCAGCTGCAGGCGGTACTCGCTCTGCTTCTGGCGCCCGCGGCCGTGCTC
>DASZMI010000042.1:0-9313 GCA_035551915.1 Solirubrobacteraceae bacterium
GATCAGGACACTAGTGCGCGACCGCGCCGATCACGAGCGCCAGCGCCATCAGCACCGCCCAAAGACCGAAGCGGTCGGGGCTGAAGCTCGAACGCTCGTGGAAGCGCAGCTCCGATGACCGACGCCGGCGCGGAGCGGGCAGGTAGCGCTCGTCGCCGTGCCCGCTGATGAGAACCGTCCGGCGTGCGCCCTGCGCGGGAGCCTGCACGCCGGGATCAGAGAGGTCGAAGGCGCGCTCTGTCGGACCTTTGAGCTCGCGCCCGGAGCCGTAGTTGGCGTTCCACTCCTCCATCATCTCGTCGAATTGGCTGTGGACCGCGGTCGGCTGATCCCACGCATCGGTGACCGTCGGGGGAGGCTGATGGTGCTCGTAAGCCGAGTAATAGTCCTGATCGTCGGGTTCGTACTCGAGCACGGCGGCGCGGCGCTCGACGCGGATCGGCTCCTCAGCGGTGCCCCTGCGCGTGGGCGCCGAGCTCTCGGTTATGCGTCTGCGCCTGCGCTGCGGCGGCTCTGACCAGCTGAAATCATCGTTGCTGAACAGGAGGCTTTCCTTTTCCACCTGTTGCCAGTCCGTGAAGTTCGACCCCGTGGGCGGCATTGAGATCGCGTCCTCTTTCTCGTTGTTGCGCTTGCGGGGTTAGCTGACGGGCTCGTGCCTGAAAGAGCGGCACTACGCGTTCCCTTGAACGCGATTCGCCCCAAACAACTTTGGGTCCCCCGCTTCCCTCCGCCTCTTGGGGCGGTCCAGGCGGGAATTCAGCATTTGACTAGCGGCGAGGGTAACAAGCCATACGGACGTACGCGTGCCGAAAATCACAATCTCTCCCGCACTTTGGGCGAAAGCGATCCTACATTTAGGACGTCTTAGGTTCGTCCGCGCGACGGCGGTCAGGGCTTGCCGGCGATGGCGGCGACGAAGGCGGCGATGTCCGCCGCCTGGCGACCCTCGACCACGTCGGCAGGCATCGTCCCATAGCCGAGGCAAGTGCTGCCAGCGCTCGAGGCCGTCGGTTGCTGCAGGCAGCCGTTGGCGATCGTCTTGAGGATCAGTGCCTCAGACGGACGCAGCTGATCGAGGTCCGGCCCGATCTTGCCGACCGCCTGGTCCGCCGCGAGCGTGTGACAGACGGCGCAGTGCTCGGCGAACAGCTCGCGCCCACTCTGCATCGCGGCGGTCAGCTTGACGCCGTGCACCTGCGCGTTGGAGTTGTCGCGGTTACCGATTATGAGGATCAGTGGCAGGGCGACGATGCCGGCGATGTAGACAAACACCATCGAGCTGTTCAGCAACCGCGAGCCGCTGCGGCTGGTCGTCTGCAGCGCCTTGCCGAGGCCGTTGAAGGTTCCCCGCGAGGCTCCGAAGGCCACGAGGATCGAGAGGCCAGTGAAGAGCACGGCGATGATGATCACGCCAACCATGTGATCGGGACCTTACCGTGCGAGCCAGCGCGATGTCGCGTCAGCGTGGGCCGGCTGCTTCAGCGCCTGCGACCCGCCGCAAAGCTCATCACCGGGGGCGCCACCGCGCGGAAATCATCGACGTCGTCGGCGCTCCCGGTGGTGTCTCGCTGCGCGGCCAGCGCCTGATCGTCGAGCGGCGAGAAATCCTGAACCTTCGCGACCAGCCCGCCTGGTGCCATGACCTGCTCGACGCGGCTGACCAGCACGTTGATCGCCCCGCCCCCCTTCGCGTAGCGCTCGAGCTTGCCCTCGATCAGCAACAGCGGCTCGGTGCGCACGATCAGCCGATGACGCTCATAGATCGGTGGCGGCACGATCAGGTTGATCACGCCGAACTCGTCCTCGAGCAGCACGAACACGACCCCGGACGCCGTGCCGGGACGCTGGCGCGCCACCACCAAGCCGCCGATCATCAACTTCGTCCCGTGGCGCAGCTGTGCAAGGTCGCGGCTGTCGCTTGAGCCCTTCGGCAGGCGCGAGCGCAGCAGTGCCATCGGATGCGAGGTGACCGTCATGCCGGTCGTGCTGTAGTCGGCCACCAGCTCCTCCCAGCCCGACAGCTCGGGTAGCGCCGGTGCCCGTGGCAGCTCCAGCGGCAGCGCCAGCTGCGTGCCAGCGCCGCGTACCCCCTGGGCCGCCGTCGCAGTCCCGAGTTGCCAGAGTGCCAACCGGCGCGCTGAGACCGGGAAGGCCCTGGCCCTGCTCCCGGAAAGAAAACGATAATGAGAATCAGAATCATTATCGTTTTGTTTTGGATCGAAGGGTCCTGGCGTGGCCGGATCGAGCGTGGCGGGATCGAGCGCGGCGGGATCGAGCGAAGCGGGGATCTCCATTGGGACGGCCAGTGCGTCGCAGGCGCCGGACCAGGCCAGCAGGTCGAGCGCCGGGGCACCGGTGCCGGCGCGCGAGGCCAGGTCCGAGAGGCTCTTGAAGGGGCCGCTGCGTTCGCGTTCGGCGACCAGCGCCTCGATCTCGCTGCGCCGCACCCCGCGGATGTAGCCAAGGCCGACGACGACCCTCCCCTCGGCGTCGATCGTGCATTCGACCCCCGAGGCGTTGACGTCGGGCGCGATCACGTCGAGCCCGCGCCGCTGCGCCTCGTGCACGAGCGAGTCGGGCGGATAGAAGCCCATCGGCTGCTCGTTCAGCAGCGCGCATAGGAACTCCGGCCCATAGTGCACGCGCAGCCAGGTCGACTGATAGGCGAGCAAGCCGAAGGCGGCCGCGTGCGACTTGGGAAAGCCAAAGCCGGAGAAGCCCTTGACCTTTTCGAACACCCGCTCGGCAAGCTCCGGTTCGACTCCGTGCAGGCGGACCGCGCCCTGGACGAAGCGCTCATGGTGAGCCTCGATCGCCGCCTCGGAGCGCTTGCGGCTCATAGCCCGGCGCAGGTCCTCGGCCTCCCCTGGCCGGAACCCGGCGAAGGCACTCGCGACCTCCAGCACCTGGTCCTGGAAGATGATCGCCCCGAGCGTCTCGCGCAGCGCCGGCTCGAGCGACGGGTGCTCATAGGGGATCTGATAGTTGGGATCGACCCGCAGCCGCTGGCGGCGTTCGATGTAGGGGTTGACGGCACCACCCTGGATCGGTCCGGGCCGCACGATCGCGACCTGGATCGCGACGTCCCTGAGGTTCTCCGGCCGCGTGCGCAGCAGCGACTGCATCTGCGCGCGGCTCTCGATCTGGAAGACGCCGGTGGTCTCGGCGTGCTGGATCGCGTCGTAGGTCTCCGGATCCTGGTGCGGGATGCGGCTGAGGTCGATCTGCTCGCCGCGGGTGTGCGCGATCAGTTCGACGCAGCGCTCCACCGCCGAGAGCATCCCCAACCCCAGCAGATCGATCTTCAGAAAGCCGGCATCGGCGCACGAGTCCTTGTCCCACTGTGCGATGTAGCGCCCCTCCATCGCCGCCGGCACCACCGGGCAGCAGTCGATCAGGGGCCGCGTGGCGATGATCATCCCGCCCGGGTGCTGGCTCAGATGACGTGGCAGCCCGTGCGCCTGCCTGGCCAGCCGCGCGAGCCAGGCCCAGCGGCCGACCAGGGGAGCACCGCCGCTCGCGGTCTCGATGTCGCGCCCGACGCCACGCGCGTCCCAGCCCTCACTGCCGCGGGCGACGCGCTCGATCTCCCCCGGGGGCAGGCCCAGCACCTTGCCCAGCTCGCGGATCGCACCGCGGGCTCGGTAGGTGGGGAAGGCGGCGACCAGCGCCGCGCGGTCGGAGCCGAAGCGCTCGGACACGCGCGGGATCAGCACCTCGCGGATGTCACGCGGGAAGTCGAGGTCGATGTCGGGCAGCGCCTTCAGGTCCTCGCTGAGGAAGCGTCCGATCGCGAGCTCGTTGGCGATCGGGTCCACGTGCGAGAGGCCCGTCAGGTAGCAGATCACCGAGGACACGCTGGAGCCGCGCCCGCGCCCCGGCGGTAGCTTCGCACGCGGCGAGCTGACCCCGTCCGCGCCACGACCGCGGACCTCGACCGCGACCTCACGGGCGAGTTCGAGCATCTCGTGATGGAGCACGAAGAAGCCGGCGAGGTTGAGCTTCTCGATCAGTCGCAGCTCCTGCTCGAGCCTTCCCGCCGCGGCCTCGCGGACCGCGGCCGGCTGGTCGTCATAGCGCTCGTGGAAACGCGCGTTGCAGAGTCCGGCCAGCTCGCGCAGCTTGCGTGGATCCTCGGCGCCGGGATAGCTGTAGGAGAGGTCGCTCGTGAGATCGAACTGCAGCGACTCGGCCAGCCGCGCGGTCTCCGCGATCGCCTCCGGATACTCGGGAAAGCGCGCCTCCATCGCCGCCGGCGTGGCCAGCACATGGCTGAAGTTCCCGCGCCGGTCCGGCTCTGAGGCGTCAAGCGTTGAGTGCAGGCGCAGCGCCACGAATGCGTCCTGCAGCGGGGCGCGGGCGCGGGCGTGCGCGTGGACGTTGCCGGTGGCCACGGTACGCAGCTCCAGGCGCTGCGCCAGCCAGGCCAGGCGCCGGTTGCGGGCACGATCTCCCGGCAGGTAGGGGCGCTGCAGCTCGACGCGCAGGTTCTCGGGGCCGAAGCCATCGCGCAGCCGCCGCAGCGTCGGCTCGTCGTGGATGCCGCGCGCGTAGCAGCCGCTCAGGCAGACGAGGCCCGCGGTGTGGTCGAGCACCTCCGGGACGCTGATGATGGGGGTGGTCAGCGGACCACCCCCCGTACGTGTATCGGCATGCGCGCGTGTGAGCAGCCGGCAGAGGTTCGCCCAGCCGGTGCTGTCGCGGACGAGCAGCGTCAGGTGGTGGCCGTCATCGAGGTCGAACTCGGCGCCGTGCAGGGCGCGCAGGCCGAGCGACTTCGCCGTCTGGGCGAACTCCATCGAGCCCGAGACGGAGTTGTGGTCGGTCAGCGCAAACGCCCTGTAGCCGAGCCTTAGCGCAGCGATCACCAGCTCCTCGGGCAGCGAGGCGCCGTCGAGGAACGAGTAGGCCGAGTGGGCGTGCAGCTCCGCGTACATCGAACATATGTTCGCATGCTGCCCTCGCCGCCGCAACGCGACTTGACAAATTATTAGTGACTGCTAACTTCTGCATAGTTAGTGCTCACTAAGTTCGACCTCGGAGGAGGAGTCAACCTCAATGCCTTCCACGGACGCAGTTGCCTCTCGCAATCGCATCTGGACGCTGCTGATCGTCTCCGTCGGCCTGTTCATGGTCGTCCTGGACAACCTGATCGTCAGCGTCGCGCTGCCGAGCATCCACCGCGACCTCGGCGCATCGATGCAGTCGCTCGAGTGGACCGTCAACGCCTACGTTCTGGCCTACGCCGTGCTGCTGCTGACCGGCGCCGCGCTCGGCGATCGCTTCGGCCGCAAGCGCATGTTCATCGCCGGCATCGCACTCTTCACCGCGGCATCCGCGGGCTCGGCCCTCGCCCCCGACATGGGGTCGCTGATCGCCACCCGTGCCCTGCAGGGTGTCGGTGCCGCGATCGTCACACCGCTGACGCTCACCCTGTTGGCCGACAGCTTCCCCGCGGAGAACCGCGGCATCGCACTCGGTGTCTGGTCGGGGATCAGCGGCATCGCCGTCGCGCTCGGCCCGCTCGTCGGCGGCGCCGTAATCCAGCTCAGCAACTGGCACTGGATCTTCTGGATCAACGTGCCCGTCGGTATCGCGCTGCTGCCGACCGCCGCACGGATGCTGCGCGAGAGCTACGGCAGCGAACGCAGCTTCGACCTGCCCGGCCTCGGCCTTGCCTCGACCGGCCTGTTCGGTCTGATCTTCGGCCTCATCCGCGCGCAGACGCTCGGCTGGACCGCGCTAGAGGTGCTGGTCTCGCTGACGGCCGGGGTGGTGCTGGTGTCCGCCTTCGTGGTGGCGGAGCTGCGCACACCCGACCCCATGCTGCCGATGAGCTTCTTCAGGCGCCGCAGCTTCGCCGTGACCAACATCGTGTCGTTGTCGATGTACTTCGGCATGTTCGGCTCGATCTTCTTCATGAGCCAGTACCTGCAGAACGTGCTCGGCAACACGCCGTTTCAGGCGGGCCTGAAGCTGCTCGTCTGGACCGGCTCGATCATGGTGGTGTCCCCGCTCGCCGGGTACTTCTCGGAACGGCTCGGTAGCCGCATGTTCATGGTCGGCGGCCTGACGCTGCAGGGGATTGCGCTCGGCTGGCTGGGGTCGGAGGCCAGCGTCAGCCAGTCCTATTCGAGCATGATCGTGCCGTTCATCTTGGGTGGCGCCGGGATGGCACTGGTATTCGCGCCGGCGGCGAGCGCGGTGCTCGCGTCGGTGCGCACCGACCAGGCGGGGCAGGCCTCCGGCGCCACCAACGCGATCCGCGAGCTGGGCGGTGTGCTCGGTATCGCCGTACTCTCCACGGTCTTCTCGAACCACGGCAGCTACGCCTCGCCGCAGGCCTTCGTCAACGGCCTGCAACCGACGATCTGGGTCGGCGTGGCGGTGCTTGCGGCCGGCGCGCTGGTCGCGCTGGTGCTGCGCTTCGACAGCTCGGCGGCGACCGTCGCAGCGGGAGAAGCCGCCGCCGAACGCATCGCCTCCTCGGCATCCACGAGCGCGCCGGTGGGCATTTCCGCCCCCACCGCGGCGTAGGATCGAGGGTGTGACGAGCACTTCCAAGCAGGCAAGACAGCGCGTCCCGGCCGCCGAACGCCGGGACGCGCTGATTGCCGCGGCGATCGAGGAGTTCGCCGTCGGCGGGCTCCACGGGACCCCGGTCGACCGCATCGCTCGCCGGGTCGGGGTGGCCCAGCCATACGTATTCAGCCTGTTCCCGACAAAGCGCGACCTCTTCATCGCCGCGGTCGACCGCGGGTTCGAGATCGTGATGGAGCTGTTCAGCGAGGCCGCCGAGCAGTTCAGGCAGGTGCAGGCCGGCGGCGAGCACGAGCGCGGCGATCTGCTGGGGGCGCTCGGCGACAGCTACATCGAGCTGCTGGCCACCAACCGCCCGAAGCTGATGTTCCAGCTGCAGGCCTACGCGGCCTGCGAGGACGAGACGATCCGCGAGCGCGTGGGCGCTGCCTACCGCCGGCTGCAGCTGCACGTGCGCGAGGTCACGGGCGCCTCCGAGGACGAGGTCAACGAGTTCCTCAGCCACGGCATGTGGCTGAACGTCCAGGCCGCGTTACAGATCATGGACCTGGACGCCGCCTGCGAATGGATTCGCGAGCGGCGCGAGCTGAACCGCGCGGGCCAGCCGCGCGACTGATCGGCCCAGCCGGCTGATTAGCTAGCTACATGTCGCGCAACCGGTCGCTTGCGACGGCGCTGCTGATCGCGGCCGTCAACCTCCGCCTGACCGTGGCGACGGTGCCGCCGGTGCTCAATCAGATCAGGCACACGACCGGTCTGAGCTCGGCCGGTGCCGGGCTGCTGACGGGGGCCCCCGTGTTCTGCTTCGGGGTGGTGGCGCTCGCCTCGCCGCTCCTGATCCGCCGCTTCAGCATGGGTCCCCTGCTCAGCCTGACGCTGCTGGCGGTGATCGGGGGCTGCCTGGTGCGACTGGTCCCGTCCGTGGCGCCGCTCTTCCTGGGCACCGTGCTGCTCGGTTCGGGCATCGCCGTCGGCAACGTGCTGATCCCCGGGTTGATCAAGCGCGATTTCCCCGATCGCCGAGTGCTGATGACGGCGCTCTACTCGGTCGCGCTTTCCGGGGGCGGGGCGGTCGCCGCCGGTCTGACGGTGCCGATCGAGCACGCGGCCGGACTCGGCTGGCGGGTGACGATCTCGCTATGGGGAGTGCTCGCCGTGCTCGCGGTCACGCTCTGGACGCCGCATGTCCGCGAGGAGGCGACGCTCGTCGACGACGCACACGGCGTAGCGATCCCCGGCCTCTGGCGCGATCGTCTGGCCTGGTGCGTGAGCGGCTTCATGGGGCTTCAGTCATTCGGCTTCTACGCGACGCTCAGCTGGTTGCCGACGATCGCCGAGGGGCATGGCGTTTCGGCCTCCCGGGCGGGCCTGCTGGTGTCGCTGGCGGCCTTCTCGGGGATGGGCGGCGCCTTCATCATGCCGAGCTTCGAACGGCGGACCCGGCGTCGCAGCCTGCCCGTCGAGATCTGCTTCGTTGCGTGCGCCGCCGGGTATACCGGGCTGCTGCTCGCTCCTGGCTCGGCCATCGTTCTCTGGTGCATCCTGTTCGGCTCCGGCCAGGGGGCGCTGCTGGCCCTGGCGCTCGGCTACATCGTCGCGCGCGCCCGAGACAGCCACCATGCCGCGCATCTCTCGACCATGGCGCAGAGCTCCGGCTACCTGATCGCCTCAGCGGCGCCGTTCGCGATGGGCGCGCTGCACGGCGCCACCGGCAGCTGGACGCTGCCGGTCGTGATGCTGCTGGTCTCGCTGGTGCCGATGCTGCTGACCGGGCTGGTGGCCTCGCAGGATCGCTACGTGCTCGCGCCCTGAAGCAGATCGTCTATGTCCTGACGAAAGCGCCTAGGCCTTGACGAGGTCACGCGCGGGCTCGATCTCCCAGCGCTGCGCGACGTCCTGCAACCGCTGGTAGAGCGCCCAGCTGTCGGGCCGCTCCTCACCGTTGTGGTCGGGGGTCGCGCCCTTGAGCTTCATCGAGCCGGTGTTGTCGCCGAGGCGGCGGATCGCGTCGATATCTGCGGCGGTGAGGCGCTGCTCCGCGGGCAGCGCGGCGAGCTCCGCACGCTTGTCCTCGACCGCCCGCGCCTGCGCGCCTGCCTCCTGCACCAGCGTCGGCACGACCGTCTGGACCGGCGCGTGAGCGAGGTTCCAGGAGCAGGCGAGCTGGATCATCGCGAGGCCGGTGCGATCGGCGATCGGGCGCATCTGCTCCATGCGCGCACGGCCGGATTCGATCCAGCCGGCCGGACGGAAGCCGCGATGGTCATGCTGGCCGAGCTCGGTCGCGGGTGTGAGGTCGTCGTAGAAGAGGCCGCCATAGTCGACGACGCGCGTGATCACCCTGATGTCGCTGCGAGCCGCCGCATCGAGGCACAGCTCGCCCGGCCAGGGCTCGAGCGGGTTGAGGATCACCATCGCCCAGTCGAGCCGGTCACCGAAGCGCTCGAAGCAGTCGATCAGGTCGAGCGTGAAGCCGTTGGCCGGACCGGGGGCGACGCCGATCAGACGTGTGAGGCCCGCATCCTTGAGCGCCTGCATGCCGGCCCAGACGACCTCACTGGTGTAGCCGGTGCGGTCGGGGTTGTGCAGCAGCAGCAGGTCGAACTGGTCGATCGAGCAGCGCTCGAGGCTGCGCTCGGCCGCCGTGCGCAGGTAGCTCGCATACTGCTCGGGGCCGCGAAGGCGCGGGTCGGTGAAGCGGGGGAAGCCCTTGGCGCCCTCGCGCTCGCCCTCGTAGAAGTCGTGGCCGACGGCGCCGACGACGCAGGCC
>DASZMI010000043.1:0-2114 GCA_035551915.1 Solirubrobacteraceae bacterium
CGGCGTGCTCGAGAAAGCCGGTGAGCGTCGCCTGCTCGTTCTGCTCCTCGAACGCCTGGGCGGCGCGGCAGAGCGAGCGCAGGTCCTCGAGCACCCGTTCGGCGTCGGCCCGGCGGTCGTGGTTGGGCGAGTGGTCGCGCAGGTGCTCGTAGTGGCGGACGAGGCCTCCCGGCCCCGTCACCACCGCGATCACCACGTGACCCAGCGACCTTCCGGCCTCGAGCTCTGAGCGCACCTGCGCAAGGCCCTGGCCGAACTCGACCAGCCGCTCACGCGCGGCCTGGTTTGGCAGGCCCTCGAGCGCCGCCGCGCCTGCGCTGGCGGCGATCAGGTCGCCGCGGTGCCGGTCGCGCGCCCACCCCACGACTCTCGCGACCGTCGCCGGCCCGGCGCCCCGTCGCGGCGAGGCGATCGCCCGCCGGAAGGCCTGCGCGTCGAGCGGGTTCTGTAGCAGCGTGAGATACGCGAGCGCGTCGCGCACCTCGGCGCGCTCATACAGGCCGAGCGAGCCGAGCACGCGGTGGGGGATCCCGTGCTGGGCGAGCGCGTACTGAAGCGGCTCCGTCGCGTAGCCGGTGCGTGCCAGCGCCAGGATCTCGGTAGGCGCCATCCCGACGGCGAGCGCGTCGGCGATCTGCCCGGCCACCCAGTGGGCCTCGTGGTACTCGTTGCTCAGGCCGACGACTTGCACTTGGCCGCCGCTGCCGCGCATCGCGATCAGCGCCTTCGGTGCCCGGTGCTCGTTGTGGGCAACGCAGCTGACCGCGGCTTCGAGGATCTCCGCGCGGGAGCGGAAGTTCCGGCCGAGCACGATCTCGGCGTGACCGGGGTGGCGCTCGCCGAAGCAGAGGATGTGCCGCGGGTCGGCGTGACGCCAGCTGTGGATCAACTGGTCGTCGTCGCCGGTCACGCACACGTTCCCGTTCGCGCCGGCGAGGAGGTCTACGAGCCTCGCCTGGGCGTAGCTTGTGTCCTGGAACTCGTCGACCAGGATCCAGCGCCAGCGCTGGCGAAGCCACGTGAGCCGGTGTGGCTGCTCGACCAACAGCCGCACCGCGAACGCCAGCAGGTCATCGAACTCCAGCGCGTTTGAGCGCCGGAGCTCCTGCTCTGACTCCCGCCACACGGCCGCAATCAACCGTCCCGCGGCATGCGCTGTCGATCGCTCGTAGCTCTCGGGCGTGAGCAGCTGGTTCTTGGCGCGGGAGATCTCGCCCAGCAGCTCGGCGCTCGCCGGCTGCCCGCAGTCCTGAAGCGCCCGCTGGATCTGTTCGCGCTCGGCGTCTGAGAGCAGCCAGTCGAGCACGCGGCGCATGTCGGCCTGGTCGTAGATCGTGTAGCGCTCGGTGCGCCCGAACACGCCCGCGTGCTCGCGCAGCAGCCGCGCGCACACCGAGTGGAATGTCGCCGCGGTCACGCCGCGGGCGACCGCTTCGCCCAGCAGGTCCGCGAGCCGCAGGCGCAGCTCGCCCGCGGCGCGGACGCTGAAGGTCACGGCCAGGATCTCCGAGGGCCGGGCCCGCCCGGTGGCCAGCAGGTAGCCGGCCCGGCGGGTGAGCGTGCGGGTCTTGCCGGCACCAGGGCCGGCGAGCAGAAGCAGTGGACCGTTGCCGTGCTTCACGGCAGCGGCTTGCTCAGACGTCAGCCCCGCCAGCAGCTCGCCGGTGGCGGCCAGCGCCCGGGGGACGCCCACAATCGGATGCGTCAAACGCATCACCTCCTTGGGGCGATGTCGATTGGTTGATGAGGAGGGCCGGCGCGCGGCCGGCCTGTCAGGTCGCAGACCTCAGGCGGCTTGCTGGAGCGGCGGCGCAGGCTCTCGCCCGATGCGGGCTCGCATCCGAGCGGACGCCGCCTGGCGCTCGAGCGCGCGCCGCGGATCGTGCGAGTAGCAGTACTCCGAGTCGGCCAGCGCGTGGCGCTGGCACGGCCTGCCCTTCCCGGGCGGGTTTAGCCTCACGCCTTTGCACAGCGGCCGTCCCGGTCCCTGGATCGCCTGCCAGCCGCGCTGCTCGGCCAGCCAGCGGCGGTAGGAGTTCTGCTGCGCGCGCGTCTGCGTCCGTGACTTGCGCCCGTGCTTGTAGTTGCGCGCGGCGGTCACCTCCCGTTGGGGC
>DASZMI010000044.1:0-21812 GCA_035551915.1 Solirubrobacteraceae bacterium
CCCCGCAGCCGCCTGGATCTGTGGGAGGTGATCGAGACGCTGGTCAGCGAGGGGACAACGGTGCTGCTGACCACCCAGTACCTGGATGAGGCAGACCGGCTCGCCGACCGGATCGCGGTGATCGATCATGGTCGTGTGATCGCCGACGGCACCTCCGACGAGCTCAAGGACCGCGTCGGCGGCGAGCGTCTCGAGGTTCACCTCGAGGATCCGTTGCAGGCCAACGCGGCGACGGTCGCCCTGACGCCGATGTGCGGCGAGGAGCCGACCACCAGTGACGGTGTGGTCCGGATCGGTGTCAGGCGCAGCAGCGGCACGATCGTCGAGGCGGTGCGCCGGCTCGACGAGGCCGGCGTCGGGGTGGATGACATCGCCCTGCGGCGTCCGACGCTCGACGATGTGTTTCTGAGTCTGACCGGGCACGCGGCCGAGGATGGCGAAGCGGAATGAGACGTCTGCTGTCCGACACCTTGGTGGTCACCGAGCGCAACCTGATCCGCCTGCCGCGCGCGCCCGAGCTGCTGCTCGCCTTCACGATCCAGCCGATCATGTTCGTGCTGCTGTTCCGCTACGTGTTCGGCGGGGCGATCCGCGTCCCCGGAGGCTCGTACGCGGAGTTCCTGATCCCGGGGATCATCGTTCAGAACATCGCCTTTGGCGGCTTCGTCACCGCACTCGGGCTCAATGAGGACATGCACAAGGGCCTGATCGACCGGTTCCGCTCGCTGCCGATGGCGCGCGCCGCGGTGCTTGCCGGGCGGACCCTGGCCGACATCGTCACCAACGGGCTGTCGATGACGATCCTGATCGTCACGGGGCTGATCATCGGCTTCTCGTTTGAGACGAGCGTGCTGCACGTGATCGTCGGAGTCGTGCTGGCGTTGACCTTCGGGTACGCGTTCTCGTGGGTGTTTGCCTTCCTCGGTCTGCTCGTGAAGACGCCCGAGGCCGCCAACTCGGTCGGCTTCATCGCCGTGTTCCCGCTGACGTTCATCTCCTCGGCCTTTGTGCCGGGAGCATCGCTGCCGACGCCGCTGCGTCAGTTCGGTGACGTGAACCCGTTCACGATCGTTGTCAATGAGCTGCGCTGGCTGTGGACCGGGGCACCTTCGCCCGACCAGCTGTGGCAGGCGTTCGCCTGGGTGGTCTTCATCCTGGTGGTCTTCTCACCACTCGCGGTGCAGCGCTACCGCCGCGCGGCCGGGCGCTGACCGCGGCGCGCGATCAGCGCCCGGTGAGCACCGTGTCGTCGTGGGAGTAGGCCGGTGAGCAGCAGCACAGCAACACCAGCCGCTCATCGCCCGTGTTCCACAGCTTGTGCACCGCGCCGGGCGCGATCACCACACAGTCGCCGGCACCGATCTCGGCCTCCTCGGCCCCGAGACGCATGCGGCCTCGCCCGGCGGTGAAGTAGTAGTTCTCCTCAGACCGCGGGTGATAGTGCTCGGCGGTCTCCCCGCCGGGCTCGACCGTCGCCTCGGCGAGGCTCTGAGCACGCGCCGCGGTCCAGCCGGGATGAGCGAGCTCGCGAATGCCCGAGCCATCTGCGGTGATGAACGCTTCGCGCTCGGCGAGGTGAACGATCTCCATCCGTGGATTGAAACAGCTGGGCCGCCCGCTGGACCGTCAGGCAGCGACCGACGCGGCAAGCTCCTCGATCACGTGGACGAGCTCGCCGACCTGCGCGGCGTTGGTGCGGAAGTTCATGAAGCAGACGCGCAGGCAGGTCATGCCGTCGACCTGCGCGGGGGCGAGGTAGATGCGTCCGTCCTCCATGATCGCGCGCGCCAGCCGCAAATTGTGCTCGTCGACGTCACCGCCGGCGCGGTGGCGGAAGCAGACGACCGACAGCGTGGGGTCGTTGAGCAGTTCAAATTCCGGGTTGGCCGCGAGCGCGGTCGCCAGCGTGCGGGCGTGCTGCGCGGTCATGTCGATCCAGGCACGCAACAGCTCGGCTCCGTAGATACGGAACGCCAGCCACAGCTTCAGCGATCGCACCGGGCGCGAATACTCGAGCGTGCGGTCGACGCCGTTGGCAGCAACGCCGGCGTGCAGCATGTAGCGCTCGTCGTGGGCGAAGGCCGCCTCGAGCGGACCCTGGCGGGCGAGCATCACGAGGCTGCAGCTCTTCTGCACGCCCAGCCACTTGTGTGCGTCGATCGTCAGCGAGTCGGCGCGTTCGATCCCGCGGAAACGCGGGGCCAGGCTGGGCACCCCGGCGGCCGGCCCGCCATAGGCCCCGTCGACGTGCAGCCAGACACCAAACTCGTCGCACAGATCGGCGATCTCCGCGATCGGGTCGATCGCCCCGGTCAGCGTCGTCCCCGACGTGGCCACGACCGCCACCGCGACGACGCCGGCGGCGCGGTCGGCGGCCAGCGTCTCGCGCAACGGGTCGACCCGCATGCGGCGCTCGGCGTCGATCGGAACGCGCCGCAGCGCCTTGCTGCCCAGCCCGATCACCTCGATGGCACGGGCGACCGAGTGGTGTGACTCCTCCGAGCAGTAGACGGCGGCGGCCTGGCCCGAGACGCCCTCGTAGCGCGAGCCCGGCAGCGCATGCTCACGGGCCGCCGTCAACGCCGTCAGGTTGGAGGTCATCCCGCCGCTGGTGAAGGCACCGTCGGTCATCGGATAGCCGACGAACTCGGCCACCCAGCGCATCGTCTGGTTCTCAAGCATCTCGGCCGCGCCGGCGGCGGCGGCGAGGTTGACGTCGTAGGCGTTGGCGAGTGCTCCGGCCAGCACTCCGGCTTCGAGTCCGGTCGAGCCGATGTAGGCCGTGTAGAGCGGCCGTGCCGGCGAGACGCTCGCGTCGAGCACGCTGGCGATGTCAGCGAGCGACGCCTCTGGATCGCCGGGCGCCGCCGGCAGCGCCTGCGACAGGCGATCGATGAGCGCCTGGTCAAGTTGGGGCTCCTGCGGGCGCGGTTGGTCGAACGATGCCCAGGCGCTGCCGAGGTGCTCAGTCAGCAGCTCGAGCACGCGCTCGCGGTCGATCAGCTCAAGAGGATGCGGCGGCTCGATCATGTTGCTCCTTGGGTTCCGGCGGGGGATCGGTCGGCGCTGCGTAGCCCGTGCCCGGATTGCGGGTGGCATTGGCGGCGATCTCCACCGCCAACTCCACGAACTCATCGACGATCGGCTGCCTGACCTCGCGATGCACCGCCAGCACGAGCGTCGTCGGAGCGGCGTCACGCAGCGGCACGAACGACACGTCGGGCCGCGCGAAGTAACGGGCGATGATCGCGGGACAGGTGTCGACTCCCTCACCGCGCCCGATCAGGTAGAGCCACTCCTCGAGGTTGTCGCCGACGTAGGCGCTGATCTTCGGCCGGTGGCCGACCTCGTCGACGAGCATCCAGTAGTCGCGCCAGGCCTGCGGGGTCACATCGGGCTGCGCGACGAAGGTCTCGTGCGCGAGGTCGGCGGGCGTGACGAATTCGCTGTGTGCGAGCCGATGGCCGCTCGGCAGCACCGCCACGCGCGGTTCACTGATCAGCGGGATCACCTCGAGGTCATCCTCATCGAGCGGCGCGTAGAGGAAGGCTACGTCGACCCGATCGGTGCGCAGCGCCGAGATCATCTGCGAGAACTCGATCGCGCGGACGTCGATCCGCACCTGCGGATGGCGCCCGCTGAAGGTCGCGAGCAGCGGCGAGAACAGCGCGCCCGGCACCGGGCCCAGGGAACCGATCGAGAACGAGCCGGTCTCGCCGTGGGCGAGCGCGCGCACGCGCCCGAGGGCGCCGTCGGCGGCGGCCAGGATCGCCCGGCCATCGTTGAGCAGCGCCTCGCCTGCCGGCGTCAGCTCAACCTGACGAGTGCTACGCAGCAGCAGCGGGCCGCCGACCTCATCCTCGAGGCGCCTGATCTGGGCCGACAGCGCCGACTGCGCGAGGTGCAGGCGCGCGGCGGCACGCGAGAAGTGCAACTCCTCCGCGACGGTGACGAAATAGCGCAGCTGCCTGAGCTCCACGGCAGACAATTTATCGCGATGCGCGAATAATCGTTCGCATCTTCCTGTTGCACGCCGGCGCCTGGAGCAAGACGATGCCTGGCATGACTGAGAGACGGGTCAGGGTCGAGCTCGGCCAGGCTACGGCATGGGGCCGGCTCGATGGAGAGGCGATCGTGCTCGAGGACGGACGCACCGTCCGTGAGGCCGATGCGCGCTATCTGGCGCCCGTGACGCCATCGAAGATCATCGCCGTCCACCTCAGCTATCAGAGCCGCCTGACCGAGTATGTGGCCAGGACGCCCGCCTACCCGTCGTACTTCATGAAGCCGCCGACGACGCTCAACGGGCATCGCGGGATTGTGCGCCGCCCGCGCGGAACCAGGTTCCTCAACTACGAGGGCGAACTGGCCGTCGTCGTCGGCCGCCGCATGCACGGCGTGGCCGAGGCCGAGGCACTCGCATACGTCGCGGGCTACGCACCGGCCAACGATCTCGGCCTGCATGACTTCCGTCATGCGGACCGCGGCTCGATGCTGCGGGTCAAGGGCCAGGACGGCTTCCTGCCGATCGGACCATGGGTCACGCCCGCGGATGAGTTCGATCCCACCAACTTCACGCTGCGCACCTACCTCAACGGCGAGGTCGTGCAGCAGACGACCACCGAGGACATGATCTGGGGCGTCGCCTACCAGCTGGCCGACCTCTCACGGCTGATCACGCTCGAGCCCGGCGACGTGGTGCTCACCGGCACGCCCGCCAACTCGCGGCCGATGGAGCCGGGCGACGTGGTCGCTGTCGAGATCAGCGGACTCGGCCGTGTCGAAAACAGGGTCGTCGACTGGGACGTCGACCTGACCGCCGTCGGCGATCAGCCGGCGGTCTCCGGAAACACGCTGCACGTCGCGCTCGCGATCCCCGAGGACGAAGCCGAGCGCATGGCCCAAGGAGAACAGAACTGATGAAGGTCCACGTCGACATGAACCTCTGCCAGAGCCACGGTGAGTGTGTGGCCGTTGCGCCCGACGTCTTCGAGCTCGGGGACGACGACGTGCTGGTCTGGCAGGAAGAGGTCGATGACTCCAGGCGCGCCGACATGGAAGAGGCCGCCAACGTCTGTCCGATGATGGCGATCCGGCTCGAGGACTGAGCTCGGCATGCTGCGGCTCGTGATCGTCGGCGCCTCGCTCGCCGGCCTGCGCGCTGCCCAGGCCGCCCGTTCGGCCGGCCACGAGGGCGGGATCGTGATGGTCGGCCAGGAGCCGCACCTGCCGTACACGCGCCCGCCGCTCTCCAAGGAGATCTTGCAGGGCAAACAGGAGATCGAGGACTCGGCGCTCCAGGTCGGCGAGCTCGACGTCGAGTGGCGCCTCGGGGTGCCCGCGGTCGGGATCGATCGTGAGCGCAGGCGAGTACAGCTCGAGGACGGCAGCGAGGCCGCCTACGACCGCCTGATCGTCGCCACCGGCTGCCGCGCGCGCGGCTGGGACGGACCCGGCTCCGAGCTCGAGGGCGTCCACACACTGCGGGACCTCGAGGACTCGGTCGCACTGCGCAAGGCGCTCTCCGCGGCGAAGCGGCTGCTGATCGTGGGCGCCGGCTTCATCGGCTGCGAGGTGGCCGCCAGCGCGCGTGGACTCGGTGTCGATGTCACGCTGGTCGACATCGCCTCGCACCCGCTGCTGCCGTTCGGCCCGCAGCTCGGTGAGCGCTGGACGCGGATGCATCGTGACAACGGCGTCGATCTGCGCCTGGGAGTCGGCATCGCCCAGCTGCGCGGCAGCGGCGGCCGCGTCAAACACGCCGAGCTCACCGACGGGACGACGATCAACGCCGACTGCGTGCTGCTCGCGCTCGGCTCTGTGCTCAACACAGAGTGGCTCTCGGGTTCCGAGCTCAAGCTCGATCCAGCGCTGGTCTGCGACGCGACCCTGACAACGGTCTCGGACCCAGACGTGCTGGCCGCCGGTGACATCGCCGCGGTCCCAATCAGGTTGGCCGCCGGCACGCCGCTGCGCGTCGAGCACTGGACCACCGCGGCCGAGCACGGGCAGCTCGCCGGACGCAACGCGCTGCTTGATCCCGCCGCGCGCAACAGCCATGTCTCGCCGCCCTACTTCTGGTCCGATCAGTACGGGTGCAAGATTCAGGCGCTCGGTTGCCCGGCCCTGGCCGAGCGCGTCGAGATGCTCGAACGGTCGCCCGAGGACGATCGCTTCGTCGCCGCCTGCATCACGGGCGAGCGCATGATCGGGATCGTCGGCATGAACGCGGCGCGGCGCCTGCCCTGGTACCGCAAGCAGCTCACCGAGCCGCGCCCGCTCGAGCAGGTCAAGGCGGCGCTCGCGCAGGAGAGCTCGACGCTCGGCGCCCCCGTCGGAGCCTCGGTATGAGGCCGGGCCTGATCCTCCAGCACGGGCCAACCAGCCCGCCGGGTCTGCTCGGCGAGTGGGCGCAGGCCCGCGCCGTGCCGGTTGAGGTGCATCGGACGTTCGCCGACCCCGACGCTCGGAACGAGGGCACGCCCAGCGGGGCGATGCCCTCGATCGACAAGCGCGCATTCGTCTGCTGCCTCGGCTCCAAGCACAGCCCGCTCGACCGCCATGTGCCGGTCGTGGCCGCGACGCTCGCGCTGATCGCCGGCGCCGTCGAACAGGACGTGCCGGTGCTGGGCCTCTGCTACGGCGGGCAGGTTCTGGCCGACGTGCTCGGCGGCACCGTCGAGCCGGCCCCCGCGGCCGAGCTCGGCTGGCACACGATCGAGACCGACGACCCGCAGCGGGTTCCGGCCGGCCCCTGGCTCGAGTGGCATTACCAGCGCTTCACGCTACCGCCCGGCACGCGCGAGCTCGCGCGCTCGGCGGTCGGCGTGCAGGCCTTTGCCAGCGGCCCTCACCTCGGCACCCAGTTTCATCCGGAGAGCACGATCGAGATCGTCAAGCACTGGGCGAGCTCCGATCACGAGCGGCTCGTGTCGCTGGGCGTCACCGACGCGGAGCAGCGGCTCGAGGCCGGACGTCACGGTGCTGACAGCGCCCGCGCCAACGCTTTCCAGCTTTTCGACGACTTTTGGGAGCGCGCTCAGCGCACAGAGAGGAGAGCACCGTGACCACAGGCTCGCTGCCGGATGAATTCAACACAGCCCACGCCACGCACCCACCGACGCCGGCCAAGGAGAGCGATCAGCCGATCACCTCGGTACGGGTGCTCTACCCGGACCTGCACGGCATCGCCCGCGGCAAGGACGTCCCGATCCAGCAGTTCGACGGCGTGGTCGAACATGGCCTCTGCTTCTGCGCGGCCGTGATGGGCACCGACCTGCGGCACACACCCGTGGTGGGCGGCGAGGCCGGCTACCCCGACCTGCTCGTGCGCCCCGAGCTCTCGACGATGGTCACGCTTCCGTGGGAGCCGGGCGTCGCCTCTTGCCTCTCGACGATCGAGCCCGCCGAGGCCGGCAGGCCGGTCTGCGATCCGCGCGGCGCGCTGGCCCGCGCAGTGGCATCCGTCGGCGAGCTCGGGTATGAGCCGATCGTCGGTCCCGAGCTCGAATTCTTCCTGGTCGTGCGCGATCCGGCTGCCCCGAACGGCGTGCGTCGCCATGTCGACAACCTCAGCATGGTCTATACGGTCGGCCCGCTGGCCGACCCCGACGGCCTCGTGCGGCGTATGACCGAGCAGCTGGCGGCGATCGGCCTCGACGTCTTCGCCGTCAACCACGAGTTCATGAACTCCCAGTACGAGATCAACCTCAGGCATTCGGGCGCGCTCGATGCGGCCGACCGCGCCTTCCGCCTGAAGTCCGCGGTCAAGGACATCGCCGCGCAGAACGGCCTGCACGCGACCTTCATGGGCAAGCCCTTCAACGACCAGGGCGGCTCCGGCACGCACCTGCACCTATCGCTCAACCGCGACGGCGCCAACGCCTTCGCCGACCCCGCCGGCGAGCACGGAGTAAGCCTCGAGCTCGGGCACTTCACCGCCGGCCTGATCGAGCACGCACCGGCGCTGATGGCGTTCCTCAACCCGACCGTCAACGCCTACCGCCGGATCCAGCCGGACTCGCTGGCTCCGACCCACGCCAACTGGGGCTGGGACAACCGTGCGAGCTTCGTGCGGATCCCGCCCGAGCGCGGAGGCGCGACCCGCATCGAGCTCCGGGTCGGCGACGGTGCCGCCAATCCGTACCTCGGCATCGCCGCGACGCTGCTGGCCGGTGCCGATGGTGTGCGCCGCAAGCTCACGCCACCCGCGCCCGTCAGCGGTGACGCCTACCGTGCCGCGGAGAGCGTGATCGGGGCGCCGCTGCCGGCATCGCTCGATCAGGCGCTCGCCGCACTGGGCGAGGACGAGGTCCTGCGCGAGGGGCTCGGCGCGGAGATCGTCGAGACCTTCCTGGCGATGAAGGGGTTCGAGCTCGAGCGTCACCGCGCCTGGGTCTCCGACTGGGAGATCTCCGAGTACCTACACCACCTCTAGGAGGCACCGATGTCAGTAACCAGCGATTTCATCGACCTCTCCGATCACGACATCTTCGTCGACGCGGTTCCCTACGAGGGCCTCGCGCGGCTCCGGCACGAGGATCCGGTCCACTGGAACGCGGAGCATGGCGGGCGCGGGTTCTGGGCCGTGACCCGCTACGAGGACATCCGCACCGTGCATCGCACGCCCGAGGTCTTCTCCTCGGAGATCGGTGGCACCTCGCTCGAGGACCTCGAGCCCGAGCAGATCGAGGCGCGCAAGTCGATGATCGACATGGATCCGCCGCACCACGATGAGCTCCGCGCGCTGGTCAACCGCCGCTTCACCCCCAAGGCCGTCGGGGTCTGGGAGGAGCAGGTCCGCACGGTCGTAGGGCAGGTGCTCGACGAGGCGCTGCCCAAGGGCGAGTTCGATTTCGTGCACGAGATCGCCTCCGAGATCCCGATGCAGGTGTTCGCCGAGATCCTCGGCGTGCCGCAGGAGGAGCGCCGCGAGATCATCGAGATCGGCGACCGGCTGCTCGGCAACGCCGACCCCGAATACGCGCACGCCGGTGACGACGATGCACACCGCCACCTGCCGTTCTCGAGCCCGGCGGCGCTCGACATGTTCGCCTTCGGTCGCCGGATCGCCGACGAGCGCCGCCACGCCTCGCGCGAGGACATCATCAGCGACCTCGTCAGGGCCGGGCTCTCGCAGCGCGAGATGGACGTCTACTTCGTGCTGCTCGCGACGGCCGGCAACGAGACCACGCGTCACACGATCAGCCATGGCCTGATCGCGCTGCACGCGTACCCCGATCAGCGCCGGCGTCTGCGCGCCGGTTTCGACGAGCTGGGCAGGACCGCCGCCGAGGAGATGCTGCGATGGGCCACCCCGGTGCACCACTTCCGCCGCACCGCCGCTGTCGACGCCGAGCTCGGCGGCCAGCAGATCCGTGCCGGCGACAAGGTCACGACGTGGTTCGTGTCGGGCAACCGCGACGAGACGATGTTCGAGGAGCCGATGCGCTTCGACGTCGGGCGCACGCCAAACCCGCACATGACCTTCGGCCCCGGCGGCGTGCATCACTGCCTGGGAGCGCACCTGGCGAAGATGGAGATCCGGATCACGTTCGAGGATCTGCTCTCGCGCGGTGTGGAGCTAGAGCTGACCGGTCCGCCGGAGCGGCTGCGCTCGAACTTCTTCAACGGCATCAAGCGGCTGCCGGTGCGGGTGCGCTGATGCTCGAGCTGCACCGGATAGATCACGTCTGCCTGCGCGTCGCCGACCTCGAAGAGGCGTCGGCGCGCTGGTGCTCGCAGTTCGGTCTGCACGTGCGCGAGCGCCGCGCCGACGCGGTGCTGCTCGCCTGTGACGACGAGCCGTGCGCGCTGGAGCTGGTCCCGGGGACGCCCGCCGGCCTCGATCACGTCGCCTACGAGCTGGCCCCGAACTGCTCGCTCGCACAGGCGCGCACACATCTCGAGCAGTTCGGTGCCATGGTGACCGACGGCGACGGAGCGCTCGAGACCGAGGATGCCGACGGCAACGGCATCCAGCTGATCGGCTATCGCGAGCCGGAGTCGCGGCTGGTCGCGCACGCCCGCCCGGCCGGCAGCGCCGTCATCGGCCACCCGCGCAAGCTCGGCCACGTCAACTTCCTGACCGGCAGCTTCGAGTCGCAGTGCCGCTTCTACACCGAGGGCCTCGGCATGAAGCTGACCGACTGGCTGGGTGAGGACGGCGTCTGGTTCCACGTCAACTCCGATCACCACGTGATGGCGCTGATTCGTTCCCGCCATCCCACCGCCGAATCCCCCGATGCCCACTTCCATCACCTCGCCTTCGACGTCGTCGACATCGGCCAGATGCGGGTGGCGCTCGACCACCTCGGCCGTCACGGTCGCTGGCTCGGTTGGGGCCCGACGCGTCACGGTGTCGGCGGCAACATCGCCTCCTACGTGCGGATCGTCGAGGAGCAGTGCTTCGTCGAGCTCTACTGCGACATGGAGCAGCTCCAGCCCGGCCATCGTCCGCGTCGCTGGCCGGACAACCGCTTCTCATCCAACACCTGGGGGCCGCTGCCGCCGCGCTCCTACTTCCGCTTCGACCAGGCGGCGATCGACTCCGAGCGCGAGAGCCTGGAGATGCTGGGCACGCCGCTACCACCCGCGCCCGATCCGACCGCCGCGGAGGCGCCCGCAAAGGAGGCTGTATGACGCTGCAGGGCTACACCGTTCCCCGCACCCCGGAGGGACGCACGAGTCTCGTCCCCTCGCCGCCGTGGCACTACGTGGGCGACTTTCTGGTCGTCGACTTCCACGCAGACCCGGACGCCGCAGCTTCGCTGCTGCCCGATGGGCTCGAGCCGCATCCCGACGCCGGCCGCTGCGCGGCCGTGTTCGTTGACTGGCAGTCCTACTCCGAGGGCGGCGACGAACTGGTCGATCCGGTGCGCTCCCAGTACAAGGAGTTCTACATCGTCGTCAGCGGCCTATTGGACGGCAAGCCGGTCACGACCTGCCCGTTCATCTGGGTCAACCAGGACTTCGCGCTGGCCCGTGGCTGGATCCAGGGCTTCCCCAAAAAGCTCGGCGATGTCTGGCTGACGCGCAGCTTCGACCTCGAGTGCAAGGCGTCTCCCGGCGTCAGGCAGGGCTCGCGCTTCGGTGCGAGCTGCTCCGCCCGCGGACGCGAACTCGCCCGTGCGACGGTCGCGCTCGAGCACGAGAGCGAGTCCGGTTCGCTGCACACCGACCCGCCGCTGGTCAACGTGCGGCACTTCGCCCGTTTGGCAGCCGGCCGTCAGGAGGAGCCTGCCGTGCACGAGTTGGTGGCCGCCCGCAGCCGCGACCGCGGCGTCTCGCCGATCTGGGAGGGCACGGCAACACTCGAGCTGAGCGCTGCTCCCGGGGAGGAGCACGCGATGCTCGCGCCGGTCAGCGTGGCCCGCGGCTACCGCTTCACATTCGCCTACACGGTCGACGACCTCGAGACGATCAGGGAGTACACCCGATGAGTGCGACCGCAGAGGCCGGCTTCGCCACCGTCGCCGGACACCGCGTCTGCACCGACCACTGGATCGGCGGCAAGCGCGTCACCGGCGCTGACCGCTTCGACGTGATCACGCCGATCGACGGCTCGGTGATCGCGCACGTCGCGGACGGCGGCGACGAGGAAGCCGACCTGGCCGTGCGCGCGGCGCACGCCGCCGCTGCGGAGTGGGCCGCGCTGGGCGCCACCGGCCGCGCCGCGCTGCTGCACCGCCTCGCCGACCTGATCGATCAGAACGTGGAGACGCTGGCCGCGGTCGAGTGCGCCGACATGGCGATGCTGCTCGAGTCGCTGCGTCTGCGCGTGATCCACCGCGCCGCGGCGAACTTTCGCAATTACGCAGACCTGGCGGTCGCCTACGAGGAGCGCGACTGGCACTCGAAGGGCACCTGGAACCGCGTGCAGCGCATGCCCGCCGGCCCGGCGGCGGTGATCACGCCCTGGAACGCACCCTTCATGCTCTCCACCTGGAAGGTTGCGCCGGCGCTCGCCGCCGGCTGCCCGGTGGTGCTGAAGCCGGCCGAGTGGTCACCGCTGTCATGCTCGCTGCTGGCGGACCTCTCGCACCAGGCGGGCTTCCCGGCCGGAGTCTTCAACGTGCTACAGGGAATCGGCGAGCGGGTCGGCGCCGCGCTCGTCGAGCACCCGCTGCTGCGGCGCATCTCCTTCACCGGGTCACCCGACACCGCCCGCCACATCGGTGTGGCCGCCGCCCGCAACCTCGTGCCGTTCACCGGTGAGCTCGGCGGCAAGGGACCACTGATCGTGTTCGAGGACGCCGATCTGGAGGCGGCCGCCACCAAGGCCGCCGGCCAGTACGACGACGCCGGTCAGGTCTGCCTCGCCGGCACACGCCTGCTGGTGCAGGAGAGCATCCGCGAACAGTTCCTGGAGCGCTTTCACGCCGCAGTCGACCTGCACGTGCTCGGTGACCCGCGCGAGCCGCGGACGACGGTCTCACCGATGATCCACCCCGAGCACCTCGAGCGTGTCGATGGCTTCGTACAGCGTGCCGTGGCCGCGGGCGACACGCTCGTGCGCGGCGGCAGGCGACTTGGCGGACTGCTGTACGAGCCGACCCTGTTTGAGCCACGCTCGAACGAGTCCGAGATCGTGCAGCGTGAGGTCTTCGGACCGGTGCTGAGCTTCCAGACCTTCGCCGATGAGGACGAGGCGATCACGCTCGCGAACTCGACCGCGTACGGGCTCTCCGGAATCGTCTACACGAGCTCGATGGGACGCGCCGACCGCATCGGCCGTGCCGTGCGTGCGGGGATCGTCTGGGTGAACACGTTCCTCGTGCGCGACCTCACCGCCCCGTTCGGCGGCGTCGGCATCTCCGGGATCGGGCGGGAGGGCGGCAACTACGCGCTCGACTTCTACTCGGACCTGAAGACATTGCAGGTACTGGACGGGAGCGTGAACTGAGGCAAGAGCGCAGGGTCAACCGTAATGAGGAGAGGGACATGAGTGAGGGAACCGCCCAGGGACACCTGGGGGAACGAAAACTGACAACGATCCACGCTGTGGGCCAGTCATTGGCGATCGGCCCGATGTTCTCGGGCGGCCTGCTGACCGGGTTGGTCGCCAGCGTCGCCGGCTTCAGCACGCCGCTCTCGGTGCTGCTCGGCACGATCGGGGCGATCTGCCTCGGCTACGTGATCTCGCTGTTCGCCCGCCGCTTCTCGGGCGCGGGCGCGATGTATGAGTACCTGGTGCATGGCGCCCACCCCGGGATCGGCGTATTCGGCGCCGGGATCTACGGCGTCGGCATCCTGTTTTTGGGCGGCGGCGGCGTCTTCATCGCCAACGGCTTCCTGGCACAGGCATTCCTCGCGGACATCCACATCAGCATCACCTGGTGGATCCTCGGGATCGTTGTCCTCCTGATCGCGGTCGGGCTCAACCATGTGGGAGTACGTGTCGCCGTGCAGGGCGTGCTGGCGCTGGCAGCCATCTCGATGATCCCGTTCTTGATCCTGGCGATCACGATCATTGCCAAGGGTGGCGCGACCGGCAACACGTTGGCCGTCTTCGGCACGAGCCACAGCTCCTGGAACAGCGTCTTCCACGGGATCCTGTTCGCCGTGACGCTGTTCATCGGCTTCGAGGCGGCGGCGTCGCTCGGCGAGGAGGCCAAGGAGCCCCACAGGGCGATCCCGGTGGCGCTGATCGGCTCGGTGGCGCTGGCCGGCCTGTTCTACCTGCTGATCACCTACGCCGGCGCGATCGGCTTCGGCGTCAACGGCGCTGCGACAGCCTGGTTTGCCGATCCCTCGCCGATGGGAGCGCTGGCCCAGCAATACGATGGGCACTGGCTGTCGGTGCTGATCGATCTGGTCGTGATGCTCGACTCGATCTCGGTCGCGCTCGCGTTCACCGTCGCCGGCTCGCGCGTGTTCTTCGCGCTCGGCCGTGACGGTCTGCTGCCCAGGTTCACGACGCGGCTTTCGAGCCACCAGACTCCGCTCGGCGGCAACCTGATCATCCTCGGCGCCGGCCTGATCGCGGTCATCCTCGGCGGCGTCACGACGCTCGGTGACCTGGTCAAGCTGCCGAACAACATCGAGGCCTTCCAGATCAGCGCCGGTGTCGGCTCGTTCCTGATCGAGGCTGTCTACGCGATGCTGGCGCTGGCGGCCTTCCGCATCATCTGGAACGAATGGACCGGTGCGGCGCGGCTCTGGCGCCTGGTCGTGGCGATCATCGGCGTCGCCACTCCGGTGCTTGCCTATTACGGCTCGCTGCACCCGTTTCCGCCCTACCCCGGCGACCTCAGCCTGATCATCGCCGGAGGCTGTGCGGTGCTGGTGCTCGTCTGGTACCTGTGGCTGCAGAACAGGCACCCGGACAGGGTCGCCGCCGCGGCGCAGCACGCCTCACAGCACCACGGCGTCGCGCCGCTGGACGAGGACCTCGCCTTCCAGCCGGAGCCGGGCCTGCCGGCCTGAACCCCGAGGGAGTCGCTCTCACCGTCACGTCCAGCGGGATGTGGCGGTGAGACAGGCCAGCGACGGGTACGTGCCAATCGTGAGATTGATCTGGGTGCCCTGAGGCTCGGCCGCGCCGGCCTTTGGGCTCCGGGATGGCAGGTGGCCCTGGTGCCCTCTTGGTCGACTTACGCAGCTTGATGCTGAGACCACGGGAGTTACTGCTCGTCGAGCAACCGGGCCTTCTGTGCCTCGAACTCATCTTCGGTGAGCACGCGCCGCAGCTCTGCAGCCCGGCGCTCGATCGTGGAATCCGCGGCAGAATCGAAAGAATCGCCGCGACGGCCCGAGCTTCTACGAGATCGGCCCCGCCGACGTACCGATTCCGAAGAATCGCCACGAACCCGGCCGATTTGACCGGATCTGCCGGTCGCCTACGCGCCGCCGCCCAGCGCCGAGCGGATCGCGTCATCGGCCGGCGCGTAGATCGGCAGGCGCAGGTCGGGTGAGTCGGTGGGTACGCTTCGGCGATGCTCGGCCTGCAGATCGAAACCGACACGATCGGTGAAGCATGGATCGCAGTCGCGCGGAGGATCCTCGATGACGGCGCCGCCTCGACCTACGAAGGCGCTCCGATCCTCGAGCTGGAGCGCGTCACGCTGACCATCGCGCACCCGACGAGCGTCGATCCGACTGTGGCTGAGCTCGGCGACCCCGAGCGGCTCGCCTGGATGCACGCGAACTTCACCGACCACGCGCTGGTCGCCGCCCTTGGCGATGCTCGCAGCTATGCCAGCAGGCTCTATGACTACGCCGAGAGCGGCCGCGACCAGGTCCAGTGGGTGATCAACCGGCTGCGCGCCGATCCGCATTCCCGCTCGGCGACGATCACAACCTTCGAGCCGCTGCTCGACAGCACCTATATCCCCTGCGTCAGCCTGCTCGACTTCTGGATCAGCCGCGGGACGCTCGCGGCGTCCGTGTATGCGCACTCGATCGACTTCGGCGCCAAGGGCTACGGCAACCTCGTCGAGCTGGCCCACCTGATGGAGCGCGTCGCCGCAGGCGTCGGCCGCGACGTCGGGCGGCTGGACTTCGTCGTGAAGTCGGCGCACATCTATGAGCCCGACTTCGAGCTGATGCGGCACCGCTCCCGGCCCGGCACCGGTCCCGGCCCCGCATGCCAGCCTACGCCAAACGGCGGCAACCGTGAAAGGAAATTCCGTTAGCACTAGCTGCTCGCGCGGTGTGTGTCAGAGCCGTGCGGAATGCTGAGCCGGCTGGCGTACTTGCGCCTGAACGTTCCCACGTCGTAGGCGACGACGGTCGCCGGCGTGCGGGCTCGCGCCGAAGCGCTGCGAGGAAGCCCCAGGGCCGGGCCGAGCTCGCCGAGGTACTCGCCCGCCTTCAGCGTGGTGAGTATCCGCTCGCTGCCGTCGACATCCTCACGGAAGATCTCGACCTCGCCCGATTCGATGACGTAGACGTAGTCGCTCTGCTGACCCTGGACGAAGACCAGCTGGCCGGGCTCGAGCTCCTCCTTGTGCGGTGGCGCTTCCGGCGGAAGCTTGTCCGGGGCGAGCTCGATCACGTGATCCGTGATGCGGCTGACGCGAGCGTCGTGAGTTGACAGCACGACGAGCCGCCCCGTGGCGGCGATGTCGCGCAGCACCCGCAACACGCTCTCGACCTGGATGTGATCCAGATGCGCCGTTGGCTCGTCAGCCAACAGCAGTGACGGTTCCCAGGCGAGCGCCCTTGCGATCGCAACGCGCTGCTGCTGCCCACCCGAGAGCTCACCCGGCCGGTGCTTCATTCGCTCCGCGAGGCCGACCAGCTCCAGCAGCTCGTGCGCCTTCTTGCCGGCCTCGCGCCGCCCGAGCCCGGTGAGCATCATCGGGGCCATCACGTTCTCACGCGCGGTCAGGCTGCGGACCAGGTTGAAGGCCTGAAAGACCACCCCCACGGTGTGGCGCCGGTACTCCGTCAGCTGCCGGCCCGCAAGGCTGGTGACGTCGATGCCGGCGAACTCGATGCGGCCGCTGGTTGGAGTAAGCAGCCCCGCGAGGCAGGAGAGCAGCGTGGTCTTGCCGCAGCCGCTGGGACCCAGCAGCGCCACCAACTGACCGTCGCTGGCGGAGACGTTGAGCCCGTTGAGCGGCCTCAGGACGTAGCCCTTGGCCCGGAACTCCACGGTCAGATCCGAGACGACCAGATCGGCCGGGCGCCGGTTCTTGGCGAGCACGCTCATCACTGCCCACCGCGTCCGGCGAACGCGACCGCCGGATCGACCCGCGTGACCTGACGGACACCGACGGCGCTCGCCGCCAGCCCGACGATGATCGCGGCCCCGAACAGCGCTGCGTAGAGCCCCGTCCCGATGCTCACGGGAATCGGGAAATGCGGAGCCATGACCAGCGATGCGAGCACGGCAAGTACGGCGGCCAGCAGCGCGAAGGCCAGGGTCTGAACGACGAGGCTGCGCAGCAGCACCGAACTGGCCACGCCAACCGCCTTGTAGACCGCGAACTCCGGCAGACGGTCGAGGCTCGAGAGATACACCATCAGGCCAATGACGCCGATCGCGACGACGAACAGCAGCACGGCCAGCACCTCGATCGCCGACGTCGCGGTGCTGAGCGGCCGGCGCAGATCGGTGACCACGGCGATATTCGTCATCGCGTCCAGGCCGGCGGGGACGTCACGCGGTATGCCGCGCGTGATCATCGCGCTGGCCTGCGGCTCGCCGCCGAACACCACCTCGCGCGCGGCGCCCAGAGTCATCACCAGGCCGGGCGTGCCGACGTTGTAGGTCAAGCCGCTGACCTGCCCCACAGCCCGGAACTTCCGGCCCTCGATCGTGACAGAGGAGCCGATCGCCACTCCGAGCAGCGGATCAACCGCCACCTCGTCAGCTGCACGCGGTGCTCTGCCCGCCGTGATACGCGGCGTGTACACCCCGCCGGGCTGGAACCCGACCAGGTCGACATTGTGCTCCTGGTCTTGGACGTTCACGACCACCGCTGACAGGACGATCGGGGTGGCCCGGCTGACGCCGGTGAGTTTGTGCGCGGCCGACTGCTGCGCCGGTGTCAGCGGCACGTTCTGGGTGAACGGTCCCGACACCCCCGCCGGCACGATCCAGCGGTCAGCGCTGAACGAGGCGACGGTGTCCGTCGCCTCGTTGATGAACGCCGCGTGCAGACCGGCCAGGAGCAATGTCGCTGTGAACACGAGCGCCGTGGCGATCGCCCCGAGCGCGAAACGCCGAGCGCGCCACTGTATGTCCCGCAACGTGATCGTGAGCACCCGCGCCCCCCTGTCTTTGCGCAGACCGTACAGACTAGTTACGAAGGTGAGTGCCCAGGAACGCGAGCGCCTCATGTTGCTGGCTCCCGAAGAAGGCGCCGTCATGGCAACCCGACGGGAACTCCACGACAGCAGACTTGGGCAGCACGTCGGCAAGCGCGACCACGCCGGGATGGAACGGGTCATCCCTCCCCGACGCGATCCGCAGCGGCGTCCGGGCCAGCGCCGCGGCGTGAGTGATCACATCATCACGGGCGAAGTCGGCCGCGGACGCGAACGCGCCGGCGTTTGCCGCATAAGCCTGCGCATAGCTGGACCAGACCGCGGGGCTGATCGCAGCCGCCGCCGAGATCAGCTGCGGATGCTTCTCGCCGAGCAGCAGCGCCCCGTAGCCACCCATCGAGACACCGACGACCCCGATGCTCCCCGGCGAGCGCCCCAGGCCGATCCTCTGAAAGCGCGGGATGACCTCGTCCACGAGCATCGCCAGCGGGTCATCGCCCGGATGCGGATTCCAGTAGAGGCCGCCACCGTCGACCGCGACGGCGCCCATGGGTGGCAGCGGGCGGCCGCGCGCACGGGCGGCCAGTGCACGCGCCAGCGTAAGCCCACCGAGCAGGCTCGCGTGGTTGCCACCGTATGCGTGCAGGTAGAGCACCAGCGGCAGGCGGCTGCCGGGGCGGTGCCCGGGCGGATAGGCGACGGTGTAGTCGACCTCCATTCCACGGGCACGGGAGCGAAATGTGCCGGTCGACGAGTGACCGACCGCGTCGAAGCTCAGATCCGGAGCCGAGACCGAGCAATCCCCTAGCAACCGATCCAAGCGCTGCTTTCCGGGCAGGACGCCGTGCTCGACGAGCTCGCCCACGCCGAACAGGCCGGCGACCCCTCCGATTCCGCCGGCCAGGAACCGCCGCCTGTTGACCCTCAGCATATGCGCGATGCCTACGACGCCGAGTTGGTAACCCTGTTCCAGCCGCCGCTGTTGGAGCCGACGGTGTCGGTCACGGCGCCGATCTCGAGGGTCAGCTGCTCGAACAGCTGATCTGACGTGGCGCCGGTGTTGGTGGTCGTGATCGATGCCAGGCCCACCAACGAGTAGTCGAAGGTCTCGGCCACCGTGGTGCCGTCCTTCCCATAGAGCTGAACCTCGGCACGAGCGAAGTGATCGCCATCGGTGAGCATCTGGAAGAGCTCCGGCGATGAGGCGTCGGGCAGCTTGGTGATCGTGATCGGCTGGAACGTGACCTTGCCCGCGCCTGCGCCGGTCGACCCCGAGCCGATGGTGACGCTCTGATCGTAGGCGGACGAGAAGTCGTAGATGTCGAAGCTGATGGGCGTGCTGCTCATGCCATTGATATCCGCTCCATCCGGGGTCAACGTCACCTTGCCGATCACCCTCTGGCGAGGTGTCGGGTCTGACGCGGCGGCCCCTGCCGGGCCCTGCGGTCCGGTGGGACCCGTGTCGCCCTGCGGACCGGTCACGTTCCAGGACGTCGCGTAGTCATGTGAGCGGCAGGTCGTGCCCTGGGCGACGATCTGCACCGTCCCGGTGTCCTTCGATACGCAGGCGTAGATGGTGCTGCTGGTGTCGGACGCGAATGCCTGCGTCACGGTAAGTGCAGCGGCGGCCGCGGCGACCGCGATGGCTGCCCACGCAGCCCTGCGGCTGCGAAAGCGCAAGATCCGTCTTTGCATGTGGACTTCCCCCTCAGTTTCGGGCCAGCGAGTCTCGATTGGCTGCGTTCCTTTGCAGTCACTGGCGCGCTGCCACGCTATCACGGGCGCCACGCGCGTTGTGACGCCTTACACAAGCGTTCGAATCGGCTCCCGGTCGCTACGTCAGACGGAGGGAGCGCCGATGGCGTGGAAGCCGCCGTCGACGTGCACGATCTCACCGGAGATGCCGCGCGAGAGATCGGAGAGCAGGAAGCAGATCGGACCGGCGACGATGCTCGGATCGTCGACGTCCCAGCCGAGCGGGGCCTGCTGCTGCCAGAGCGCGGCCAGCTTCTCGAAGCCGGGGATGCCGCGCGCCGCCACGGTCCCGAGCGGACCGGCGCTGACGAGGTTGACGCGGATGCCCTGCGCTCCGAGATCACGTGCGAGGTAGCGCGACACCGACTCGAGCGCCGCCTTGGCGACGCCCATCCAGTCGTAGATCGGCCAGGCGACCGAGGCATCGAAGTCGAGGCCGACGATGCTCGAGTCAGCCGGCATCAGCGGCGCCAACGCCGCGGCAACGGCCTTCAGCGAGTAGGCGCTGGTCTGGAAGGCGATCGACGCGCTCTCGGCGGGCGCGGTCATGAACCTGCCGCCGAGCGCATCCTCGGGCGCGAATGCGATCGCGTGCAGGATGCCGTCGACGCTGCCCCAGCGTGAACTCAGCTCGGCCGCGACCGCATCGAGGTCGGCGGGGTTGTTGACGTCGAGCTCGAGCACATCAACGGGCGTGTCGAGCCGCTGGGCGGCCCGCTCGGTCATGCGGCGCACACGACCAAAGCTCGAGAGCACGATCTCAGCGCCCTCCGACTGCGCGCGCCGCGCGACGTGGAAGGCCATCGAATCCTTGGTGATGACGCCGGTGATCAGCAGGCGCTTGCCGGCCAGGAGCCCTGGCATCAACCCTGGCCTCCGCCGAGCATCAACCCTGGCCTCGGATCACCAGCGAGACGTTGTGCCCGCCGAACGCGAACGAGTTCGAGATCGCCGCGGGCGCGCCGCCGCTCGCGAGCACCAGCTCGCGCGCCGTGCCCGGGACGTAATCGAGGTCGAGTCCGTCGTCGGGTACCTCGTAATTCAGCGTTGGCGGGATCAGGCGGTCGTTCAGCGCCTGCACGGTGGCGACGGCCTCGATCGCTCCAGCGGCACCGAGTAGGTGACCGGTCGCCGACTTGGTCGACGAGACCGGGATCTTGTACGCGTGCTCACCGAGCGCGAGCTTCAGCGCCGCGGTCTCTGAGGCATCGTTGAGCTCCGTCGAGGTGCCGTGGGCGTTGACGTAGGCGATCTCGGACGGGGTCAGGCCCGCGTCCTGGATCGCGAGCGTGATCGCCTGCGCGGCCGGGCGGCCGGTCGGTTCCGGCGCGGTCAGGTGGTGCGCATCGGAGGTCGAGCCGTAGCCGGCGATCTCACCGAGGATGTTCGCGCCGCGCGCCTTCGCGGCCTCGTATTCCTCGAGCACCAGCACACCGGCGCCCTCGCCCATGATGAAGCCGTCGCGGCGGGCGTCGAAGGGGCAGGAGATGCCGATCTTCGAGAGCGCCTGCATCGTGTTGAAGGAGCCGAAGCCGAAGTCGGTGAGCGTCGCCTCGGCGCCGCCGGTGACGACCGCGTCGGCATCGCCGTACTGGATCATCCGTGCCGCCAGGCCGATCGAGTGGCCGCTGGAAGCACAGGCCGAGGCGACCGCGAACGACTGGCCCTGGATGCCGTGGCGCATCGAGACGGCCGCGGCGGCCGCGTTGGGCATGTACATCGGGATACCGAGCGGCGAGATCCGCATCGGCCCCTTCTCGCGCATCACGTCGAGGTTGGTCTGAACCGTCGTGAAGCCGCCGATGCCCGTGGCCATGATCAGCCCTACCCGCATCGGGTCGAACGGCTGCCCGTCGGACCAGCCGGCGTCGGCGATCGCCTCGTCCGCAGCAACGACGGCGAACTGCGCGAAGCGGTCGAGCCGCCGTGCCTCCTTCACAGACAGATGCTCGGCGGGATCGAACTCATCGCAGTAGCCGCCAGCCTGACCGTCCCGCACGCTGACGCCGCTGGTCCCCTTGGACCAGCGCTCGTGCAGTGGACGCGCGCCCACCCCCAGCGGGGTGACCGCACCGATCCCGGTGATTACGGCTCGACGCTTGTCAGGCATGGCGTCTCCAATCTGCTCGCGGCGCCAGCGGGAGACCCGCTAGCTGGCGCGCTCGGTGATCAGGTCGACGGCCTCGCCGACGGTCTTGAGCTCCTTCATGTCCTCGCCCTTGAGCACAACGCCGTACTCGTCCTCGACGATCTGGGCGAGCTCAACGAGATCCAGGGAGTCGATGTCCAGGTCCTCGAACGTCGCCTCCGGCGTGATCTCGCTGGCATCGGGGCCGAAG
>DASZMI010000045.1:0-2960 GCA_035551915.1 Solirubrobacteraceae bacterium
CTCTTCGCCGACCACTCTGGAGGATGGACGCTCCACCAGCTTCGACACTCCGCGATCACCCACCTCGCCGAGGCCGGCGAGTCGACCGTCCTGCTCATGGCCAAGAGCCGTCACCGCAGCCTCCGCACGCTCCAGCGCTACCCCCGGCCAGGACCCGAGGCCGTCGCGGCGCTGACCGCCCGCCATGATCCCCATCGGCGGCGCCGGACGTGAGCGCTCGAGCTGCGGTTCAGAGAGCCGAAAACACCCTGCACAACGTGGGGATTGAAAAGCGGGCCCTGTAATTCAGTCCCACGGCGGCCAGGGGCCGCTTGAGTGTGCGGCATGCCCACCGGTCGCACTCTCACCGATCGTCACATCGCCGATCTCGCCGACCTCTTCAGCTGGCACCACCATCACGCAGCGCCAAGCCTGACGGCCGAGGGCTACAAAGACGGTTTCCCCGGCCACGTGCTGCTGCGAGCGGGCCGCCTCGTCTTCATCGCGCTCGCAGGGCCGACCGGGGCCACCACACGTCCCGAACATGCGCGGGTGCAAGACCTCACGACCGCGACCACGGTCGAGGTGCATGTGGTACCGCGGGGAGAGCTGCGGACGCTGACCCGGTTGCTCCGACCGACCGGTCCCCGCGCCGTGGGCCCGGCTGGCGAGGCCCGGGGGCCGCCGGCCCCGACGAGAGCCCACGCCGACGTCCGCCCCGCGCAACGAGACGGACGTCGGAAACCCCGCGAAGCCCCACTCGACCAGGAGGAACCATGCGAAGGACCGACATCATCGTAGACCCGAGGGCCCCCGGCAGCCGCCGACGGGGCCAGCTGCGCCCAATCGGGCCAATAATCGAGCGCTTCATCGCCCAGGCCAGCGTGCGCTCGGAGGCCGCCGAGAAGCCTCAGAGACGGCGAGCCGCATGACTAGCATTGCCGAATCCGAGATCCCGCTGGTCAACGGGCGGGTCCAGCCCCACGCGGCGCCGAGGTACCTCCTTGAGCGCGGCTTCCCCGAGCAGGCGATCCTCGAGGTCGGCTGGCGCGTCGAGCCACTCGGCTCACGGCACCTGCTTTACGGCCTTCCCTCGGAGGCCGCCGCCGCGCTCGTCTGGGTCATCCCCTACCCCCACCGCAACCGCAATGTGGCGTTCGAGCGGGTGCGCCTGATCGACCCGGTGGACCTCGAGCGTTTCGGTGGGGACAAGTATCGCGGGCCGAAGGGCCGGCGGACGGCGCTGTACGACCCATATCACGCCCTCGCGGGGCCGCTTGACGCCGTGCTGCTGATAGAGGGAGAGGCCAACGCGGTCGCCGTCCACATGATGCAGCCCGAGCTAGCCGTGCTCTGTCTTCCTGGCCACGCGCTGACCGACCAAATGGCGGAGGAACTCGGTCACGTACCCGTGGCGTTCGTGCGGATCGATCGGCACGATAAGGGCGCTGACGCCATCGCCGAGCGCATCGCCCGACTGCTGCAAAGCGCTGGGGTCGAGGAGGTCAGGCTGCTGCCCGAGGCCGCGGGGCTCGACGCCAACGACGCCCTCCGCGAGTTTGGCGCCGAGGACGCGTGGGTGGCCGTGAACGAGATGCTGGAGGGCGCGCAGCTGCTCGAGCCGGACGCTGACGGTCGGGAGGAGTGGGCTGTGATGCCCAAGCCGGCGTTACCTCCGTTCCCGCTCGAGACGTTACCCGTCGAGCTTGCGCGATTCGTCGAGGCGATCGCCGTCGAGACGCAGACGCCGGCGGGCCTCGCGGCCGTCATGGCGCTCGGCACGCTCTCGGCCGCCGCTCTCGGGACCGCGGTGGTCGATTGCGGCAACTGGGAAGAGGAGCTCGCGCTCTACCTCCTGGTCGTGATGCCCAGCGGCGACTGCAAGTCGGCGGTGCTGCGATCGGTCGTCGCGCCGCTCTACAAGCTCGAGCGCGAGTGGCGCGAGGCGGCGCGGCTGACGATGCGCCATCAGCGCACGCGCCAAGAGACCCTGCAAGCGCGCAAGGGCAAGCTCGTACGGAAGGCCGGCGGAACGGAGGACTTCGCCGAACGTGCAGCCGCCGAGAGCGAGCTCGACGACGTTGCCACTGAGCTGGACAAGATCGGCGAGCCGGTCACTCCCCGGCTCCTCCCTGACGACGCCACCCCCGAGGTGCTCGCGGGGCTGCTGGCTAAGCATGGGCGCCTAGCGGTTCTGTCCCCCGAAGCGCCCCTGATCGACAACCTGATCGGTCGCTACGACCCGAAGGGGTCGGCGAACCTGCACCTCGTCTGCAAGGCCTACAGTGGGGTCGTGACAGCGCCCTGCAGCACGAGGGCAGGTAGAGGCGGCGTTGGTCACGGTGGGTGCGAGCTTGGCCTGGCGCCACTGACGTCCAGATCTTGAGGAGCAGGACCCGACGGCCGCGCCGGCCAGCATCCATGTCGCGGTGCTGGCTTTCTGCGCTTGGCGGGGGTTGGTGTCGCTCGCCGGGCTCGGGGCGACGGCCGGGCCAGTCAGGATCAGCGTGAGCGCGGTGGTGGTCACGTCTGGCACGCGAACAGTGCGCATGGCTCAGCAGTTGCTAAGCGCGGCAGGCTGGGCGCGGGCGTGCTCTTCGGAAGTTGTCGTGCTGTTGCGCTCGAGGCGGGTCCAGATGTCGCCGAGGGCGATCTGGTCGGTAACGGTGAGGTGCTCAAGGAAGAATTGTCGGATGCCTTGATGATGCGTGCTTCGGGCCACGTTGACCTTGTTCAGGCCGGCGTCGGTGAGCTGAGCGTAGAGGCCTCGGCCGTCGGTGGTGGCGGCATGGCGAGTGAGGTAGCCCTGGCCGACGAGCCGGTCGACGAGGCGGGTGCAACCGCTGCGGCTGAGCAGCACAGCCCTGGCGATGTCGGACATGCGCATGCGATGCTCGGGCGCATCGGCGAGGAACATCAGGACCTCGTAGGCGGAGAGCGACAGTCCGTGCTCGGCGCGCATCTGGGCGTCGAGCTGTTGG
>DASZMI010000046.1:0-4762 GCA_035551915.1 Solirubrobacteraceae bacterium
CGCGAACGCCTGGCGCAGGTCGGCGACAAGATCACCGGCGTCCTCGATCCCACAGCTGAGCCGGACCAGGTCGGCCGGCACCGCCGCTGTGGAGCCCTCGACCGACTGGTGCGTCATCGCCTGCGGGACCTCGATCAGCGACTCGACGCCACCGAGCGACTCGGCCAGCGTGAACAGCTTGGTGCGCGCGACGATCTCGAGCGCGGCTGCGTGGCGGAAGCTGACCATGCCGCTGAAGCCGGGCCAGCGGACGTCATAGGCCTCGGGCGTCTCGCCAAGCAGCTTCACGACCGCACCGGCGTTCTCGGCGTGCGCGCGCATGCGCAGGTGCAGGGTGCGCAGGCCGCGGTGCACGAGGAAGCAGTCCAAAGGCCCCGGCACGGCGCCGATCGAGTTCTGCACGAAGCGCAGCTGCTCGTAGGCCTCGTCGCTGTGCGTGATGACCGCGCCGCCGACGACGTCGGAGTGCCCGCCCAGGTACTTGGTCGTCGAGTGCACCGCGAAGTCGGCGCCCTCGGCCAGCGGGTTCTGGTTGGCGGGCGTCGCGAAGGTGTTGTCGACCGCCACCAGCGCGTGGCGTTTGGCGGCGACGACCTGGGCGATGTCGACCACGTCGAGCCGCGGGTTAGTTGGCGTCTCAACCCAGATCAGGCGGGTCTCGTCGGTGATCGCCGCGGCCAAGGCCTCGGGGTCGGTCTGGTCGACCATCGTGTAGGCCAGACCCCAGCGGGTCAGCACCTTGTCGATCAGGCGATAGGTGCCGCCGTAGAGGTCGTTCGGCAGCACGATGTGCGCGCCGGCCTGGCAGGTGGCGGTGATCACGGCGTGCTCGGCGGCCAGGCCCGAGGAGAAGGCGACCGCGCGGCCGCCCTCGAGCTCACCGAGCGCGTCCTCGAGCGCCTTGCGCGTCGGATTGGCCGAGCGCGAGTAGTCGTAGTCCTCGACGAACTCCCCCGGGCGCTGCTGGCGGTACGTGGAGGTCTGGTGGATCGCCGGGATCACCGAGCCGTAGCTCGGATCGGGGGTCAGCCCGGCGTGGACCGCGCGGGTCCCAAATCCGTGGTTGTTGTGCTGGTTGCTCATCGCGACGGATGCTAGGAGGCGAGGGCCTCGAGCAGGTCAGTGCGGGTGACGATGCCCTCGGGCGTGCCGTCGCGGGTCACAAGCAGCGCCTGCTGGTCGCCAACCAGCAGCTCGATCGCCGCGCGCACCGGATCGTCGACCGAGACCGCCGGGAAGGGCGGCTCCATCACCTGCTCGATCTTCTCGTCGAGCAGTCCCGGATTGCCGGCCGCGTGGCGCAGCAGCCCACGCTCGCCGACGGCGCCGATCACGGTGCCGCCGTTGCCGGCGCTGACCACCGGCAGCTGCGAGAGCCCGTGCTGGTGCAGCAGCGTCACCGCCTCGCGTACGGGATGGTCGGCCTCGATGCTGACAAAGGTCGGGGTCTGGCCCCCCTGCAGCTTCTGGGTGAGCACGTCGCCGACGACCAGGTCGTGGCTGCGCTCGAGGAAGCCGTGATGCTGCATCCAGGCATCGGAGAAGACCTTCGACAGGTAAGAGCGCCCGCCGTCGGGCAGGATCACGACCACCATCGCGTCGGGGTCGTCGAGCTCCTCGGCGATCTGCACGGCGCCGTGGGCGGCCATGCCGCCGGAGCCGCCGGTCAGGATCGCCTCGCTCTCGGCCAGCTCGCGAGTGGTCAGGAAGGCGTCCTTGTCGGTGACCATGACCCAGCGGTCGACCACGGTCGGGTCGAAGGTCTGCGGCCAGAAGTCCTCGCCCACACCCTCGATCAGATACGGGCGCACGTTCTCCTCGCCGCCGGAGTAGATCGAGCCCTCGGGGTCGACGCCGATTACGACCAGGTCGGCCTTGCGCTCGCGCAGGTAGCGCGCCGCGCCGGTGATCGTGCCGCCGGTGCCGACGCCAACCACCAGGTGCGTGACCCTGCCCCCGGTCTGCTCCCAGATCTCGGGGCCGGTCGAGTCGTAGTGGGCCTGCGGGTTGGCCTGGTTGCGGTATTGGTTGGGCTGGAAGCCACCCGGGATCTCAGCGGCCAGGCGGTCGGCCACGCGGTAGTAGGAGCGCGGCGATTCCGGCGGCACGTTGGTCGGCGCCAGCACGACCTCGGCGCCGTAGGCGCGCAGCAGGTCGATCTTCTCGCGCGACATCTTGTCGGGCATCACGGCGATCACCTTGTAGCCCTTGAGCCGCGCGGCGATCGCCAGGCCCGTGCCGGTGTTGCCCGAGGTCGGCTCGATGATCGTGCCGCCTGGCTTCAGGTGCCCGTCGCGCTCGGCCGCCTCGATCATCGCGATCGCGACGCGGTCCTTGATCGATCCGCCCGCGTTGAAGTACTCGACCTTGGCCAGCAGCTGCGTGCGCAGGCCCGGCCGGATCCGCGACATTCGCACCAGTGGCGTGTCGCCGACCAACTCGAGGATCGAGTCGTGGATTGCTGGGGTTCCGGCTGGCTGCTCGGTGGGCACTTTTCTCTCCCGGTGTGGTTACGGGTCTGGGACCTGATGTCGGTGCCGATCCGGCTCCCGGTACAGGTGAGTGTCAGGGCGCCAGGCCTGCGGATCGCGCAGCTCTGGCGTAGGGTTTCATACGTGGCGATTCTAGAGCGGAATGGGCTATCTCAAGTGGAGCAATCGGCTTACTTTCGTTTGCCGGAGCTACCGGGTGTCGAGGCGCTACATGCGCGCTTCGTCGATCACGCCTACGTTCCGCACTCACATCCCACCTGGACGGTAGCCGTTGTTCATGACGGCGCTGCCCGCTTCGAGGTCGATGCGACCGAGCAGCGCGCCGACCGCGGCGAGCTGTTCGTGCTCGAGCCCGAGGCGGTGCACACCGGCATGGCCGCGGTGCCCGAGGGCTGGGCCTACCGCGTCCTGTACCTCGACCCGGGGTTGCTGTTCGAGTGGGACGAGCGAGACGGCAACGCGCCGCGGGCGGCCCGCTGGGTCGTGTTCCGTGACATCGCGCTGCGGGCGGCGCTACTGCGGATGCACGCCGTGATCGGCGCCGGCGTCGGCGGCCTCGAGCTCGATCAGAGCGTGGTTGCTGCCGTCGATGCCCTGCGCCCACACCTGCGGCCCGGTCCGCCGGAGCTGCGTGGCGGCTACGAGCACGCCGCCGTGCGTCGTGCGCGTGCGCACCTGTCGGAGAACTGGGACCGAGCAGTGCCGCTGACCGAGCTCTCGGCCGTGGCCGGGCTGACGCGCTTTGAACTTGTGCGGCGCTTCCGCGACCAGACCGGGCTCACGCCGCACGCCTTTCAGACAAACCTGCGGATCGACCGCGCGCGGCGGATGCTGAGCGGCGGCGCGCCGATCGCCGCCGTCGCCGCCGACTGCGGCTTCGCCGATCAGCCACACCTGACGCGCACCTTCAAGCGCAGCGTCGGCGTGACGCCCGGTCGCTTTGCCGCGGCGGCGTGAGCGCCGCCGGATAAGCGCAAGATCGTTCAAGACGGGGCGCAGCGGCGCACGCCATGCTCGGCCGATGGCAGCTGTGACCGACTTCCAGACCAAGGCCGCCGTGGTCGTGCGCGACGACCTCGCCGCCTGGCAGCGGCTGAACGTCTGCGCCTTCCTGATGGGCGGCGTGACGGCCGCCGCCGGTGCCGAGGCGATCGGCGAGGACTACCTCGATGCCGACGGCAACCGCTACCTGCCGCTGCTGGTGCAGCCGGTGCTCGTCTTCGAGGCCACCGCGGAGAAGCTCACCACGGTGCGTGAGCGGGCCTTCCGTCGCGAGCTGCCGATCGCGCTCTACACCGCGGAGATGTTCAGCACCGGCAACGACGCCGACAACCGCGCCGCGGTGCGCGCGGTCGCGGCCGCCGACCTCGACATCGTCGGCGTGGCGCTGCGCGCGGCGCACAGGGACGCCGACGCGGTGCTGCGCGGGCTCTCGCGCCACCCGTAGTCCGGTCGCTGCACTTTCGCCGGCCACATGCTCGCTGGTTAGTCGGTCTTGTAGAGCTGGACCGCGTCGCCCACGAACTCATGCAGTAGCCGCACGCGGTACAGATCAGCCCGGTCGCGGCCGAGCTCGCCCACTCCATCCCAAGAAACTCCATCCCGGAGGTGTTCAGCTGGATGGAGCGCTCGGCGAAGTGTTCAGCGCCACAGACCAGACACGTCACCGATCATCGCCGTCACCGGCTTGCGCTTGAACACCGGTCGCCTGGTGCCTCACCGAGTGAGATCGCAACGGCAGGGCCTTGGCAAGGCTGGAAGCGGCGGTCGCCGCGCCACCGCGGACGCGCCCTGCACTGATTCTCAGAGCTCTACGGGCTCGACCGTCAGCTCCCCACCGGCGTCGCCCGTGTTGACCGTATCGCGCGGCTCGATCAGCAGGACCAGGGTCTCCTCGTCGGCCGTCGGGCGGTGCTCCACTCCTCGCGGGACGACGAACAGCTCACCGGGCCCGAGCTCGACGTTGCCGTCGCGCAGCTGGATCGTGAGCCGGCCTGCGATCACCAGGAAGAAGTCGTCGGTGTCGTCGTGCTTGTGCCACACGAACGGGCCCTGGACCTTCACGACCAGCAGCTTGTAGTCGTTCAGGTGGCCGATCAGTCCCGGCCGGAACGGACCGTCGAGTAGCGCGAACTTCTCGAGGAGGTTGATCCTCTCCTCCATATCGATGCGTCAGCCTTTCTTGGGTGCGGCCGGCAGCTTGAGCGTCACCGTGCGTTGTATCACCCAGGTGCCACCACCGGCGCTCAGCTTCACCGCGATCCGCGCCC
>DASZMI010000047.1:0-6278 GCA_035551915.1 Solirubrobacteraceae bacterium
CACGATGATCGGCGTGTCGGGATCCACGGTGAGCCGCTGGCCGGAGCGGACGTCATCGACGAGTTCGAGCGTCTGCCCGTTGATGTCGATGAGGATCAGCTGCGGGCGCTCGACGGACAGCAGCGCGATCGCCTTGGCGCGATCCTCGGCGGCTCTGACCCGGTAGCCGTCAGCGCTTAGGTTGTTCTGGAGGAACGCCCGTGTGGCGTCGTCCTCTTCTGCGAGCACGATGGTGTAACTGGTCTTGGTCATGCGGTGGTGACCTCCTTGGAGGTTGAGTGGTTGGTGTTCAGCCGCGCCGTTGTCACGGCGCGGAGCTGGTCGCCGGCGTGGGTGCCCCGAGTGGCTGGTCTCTCGCCTCGGCGGTTCCGCGCGGCCACGGCGATCCCCCAGCGCGCCGCAGGCGTGCCACCATCGGGGAGACGCCGGACGCGCGGAACCGGCGGGCGTCAGCGAACGCTCAGCCCCCGGGGCCAGCAGCCTGCCGGTCGGCTGCTTCTCAGGGGGCTATCTGCGCCGCTTGGGAGCTCGGACTTGCGAGGCGGGTAGCGGGTAGGCCCGTCCGCAGGGACCTGCTGGCGCTGGCAGCGAGTGCCAAGAGTAACTGCCAGGCCGCGAGTGCGAGAAGCGCGTAGGTGGTTCCGGCGCTTGCGGCGAGTAGGCCGCCGGCGAGGGCTCCGAGGGCGAGCATGCTGCCGGAGATGAGACGTGCGACGCTGTTCACTCGTCCTCGCAGGTGGTCGGGCGTGAGCGTGAGGCGAGCGGCGACGACCACGGCATTCCAGGTTGGTCCGCCGAGCGCCAGCACGGCGACGATGGCCCCGAGTAGATAGGGGTTGCGCGTGAGGGCGAGGAGCGGAAGGAGCATCGCTTCGATCCAGAACAGCCCGATCACGACGACGGGCGCTGACAGTCGGCGCGCCGCAGAGGGCGCGAAGAGCGAGCCGATGAGCCCCCCGATTCCGATCCCGGCGATCATCACCCCCACGGCTGCGGGCGCGGCGCCGTGCTGGCGAGCGCGGACGATGAGCACGATCTCGAGCGCCATCCACATGAAGTTGCCTGCCGCGACGGCCAACGCCGAGGCGCGGAGGAAGGTCTGTGACCAGAACCACCGGATCGCTTCGCCAATCTCCGAGACTGCGTTGCGCTGCTCCAGCTTGCGCAGCTCTTGGAGTGGAGTCCGGACCAGTAAGGCACCGAGCGCGGAAACCAGATACGAGATCGAGTCAAACGCGAATGGCAGCACTCGTGCGGCTCCAAACAAGAGGCCTCCGAGCGGTGGCCCGGCAAGCGTGGCGGCCTCGAGGCGGGCCTGGTTTCGGGCGACTGCTTCGGACACCTGGGTCGGAGACACGACCAGGGGAAGCGCGCCCTGTTCCGCGACGCTGTAGACGACCTGGCGGGTTCCAGCGAGGAACGCCACGATCATGATCTGCCCGAATTGCAGGTCACCGAGCGCGAGCGCCACCGGCACGCTCGCCATGGCGAGCGCCCCGACGAGGCTGCTGGCGATCATGATCGCGCGTCGGTCATGTCGGTCGACCAGCAGGCCGGCCGGGAGATAGAACGCCAACACGGGGACCTGGTTTGCAAAGCCGACGAGCCCCGCCCTCACAGGCGAGTGTGTTGTTGCCAACACCAGCAACGGGAACGCCACCAGCGAGATCTGGGAGCCGAGGGTCGATATGACTTCGCCGCCCCAGAGGAGCAGAAAATCGCGGTTGCGGCGCAGCGGAACCATCAGCTCAGCCAAGGTTCCAGGGTAAGCGCTATCGACCAGCGCCTCGCTTGGTTCCCAGGTCCGCGTCCCAGGCTTCGCCCAGGGTGGCTGCGAGCCGCTCATGCAGAGTGCGGTTTTCAGCCTTGAGCCGCGCGATCTCTTCGTGGGCGCTGACCAGGCGGGCTTGGAGCGAGGCGATCGTCGCGCGGTCAGCGGCCGGGCGCCGCGCCAGCCTGGCCGGGTCGGCGGTGCGCCGGCGGCGGATCTCCTCAAGCAGCTCGGACTGGCTGTAGATGTAGCTGCGATCGACGCCGGCCAGCCCGGCCACTCCGGCCACTGTGATCGGCTCAGCAGCGCGGTCGAGCTTGCTGATCGCCGCGACCACCGCACCGCGACGCTGGGCGCTGCGCTCGCGCTGATAGGCGGCCAGCGCGTCGGGCTGCGGTCGGCTCACCCGGCCAGCCGGTCCAGCCCGGCGATGATGCGACGCAGATCGAGTACGTCGGGGCGGTTGATCTCCGCCAGCCGCTCGTGGCCGGCGTGCTCGGCATCGGCGACGCGCTCCTGAGCACGCGCGAGCTGCTCTTCGAGCATCGGCCGATAGCGTTCGTCCGTGAGGAAGTGCGGGCAGGTGTGGCAGGCGTTGGGATGCGGGCAGCTCTGCTGGATCGGCAGCCCGCACTCGCCGTCGGGCAGCGTCTGCTTGGCCCGGGCGAGCTGATGCTTGAGCCACGCCGCGTCGTCGCCGATCAGCGGCGTGGTCAGCGCGACCCGTTCGCCCGCGGCGTTAATGCGCTCCTTGGTCGCCAGCCACTCCTGCTTGAGCGTCTGGTCGAGCATGTGCGCGTAGACATCGGTCATCGCGCCCGACTCGTGTGAGAGGAACCGCTGGATTCCGGTCTTGGACATCCCCCGGCTGATCAGCTCGGTCGCGATCGTGTGGCGGAAGCGGTGGGGCTTGAACTCGATCGGGCGGCCCGACTGCTCGCGAATGTCGCACTCCAGTACCCAGCGAGCCAGCCGCCTGCGGATCTCAGAGTCACCCACATGCTTGTGCCCATCGCGGTTAGCCCGCTGGGCGGGCAGCAGCCAGGGGGTGCTGACAAACCGGTCGTGCACGCGCTGCTGTTGCGCGCGGATCTCGTCGGCGATCTCCGCCGGGATCGGGACCAGATCCTCGTCGTCGCCCTTGTGATCGAGATACCTCAGCCATGGCTGACCGCCCGGGTCGACCGCGAGGCAGTCGAGCTTGAGCGAGCACGCCGAGCTGATCCGCAACCCGGCGTGGCGCATCACCAAGAACCCGATCCGGGCGGCGGGATCGGTCAGCCGCGCGCGGTTGGCGGGGTCATCGAACTGCCCAGAAACGTGCTCGTCGTAGAAGCGCGGCAACCGCCGGCCGGTGCGCTGGGCCAGCTCGCCGCGCAGGTAGCACGCCGAGGGCGAGAAGCCCTCGATCCCCAGCGCCCGCGCCAGCGACAGCATCGTGGCCAGCGAGACCAGGCGATGCTCGCGCTCAGCGGCCGAGTACGGAAGGCGGCGCACGTGCGCCAGGTAGTCCTCCAACAGCCCTCGATCGATCGCCTCAGGGCCGCCGTGAAGCCGCTCGCCGGCCCAGCGTTCGAAATGCGCCACATGAACCAGCGTGCGGTGCGCTGAGGTCGGCCCGACCCCCTGGCGTGCCATCCGCACCCAACTGACCTCCTTGACGATTACTCGAAGCCAATGCCGCTCGATCGCGGTGAAGTCCATCCGCACCGGGATCTTGCGGTGCCCGGCGCCGAACTGTTCATAGACCTCGCGCTCCCATACGTCGGCGTGGCGGTCATCGAGTCCGAGCTCCGCGCGGCGGAACCGATCGACGACCCGCCGGATGAAGGACACTTCGCCGCGGGCGCCGAACTGTGCGCGGATCCGCGCGGGGTCCAGCTCAAGCACAGAGCCCACCCCGGCGCGCTGAAGCCCGCGCAGCAGGCCGCACCATCGGCCGCTGGCGAGCACGACCGCGTGCTGGCCGTCGTGCCAGGATTGCAAGCCGTAGCGCAGCTCAACCTCGAGCGGCCCGCCGACGTCGAGGCGATATGACGGGCGACCGCGGTGCTGGGCGCGCAGCGGCCCTGCCCCAGCCAGCCACCGCTGCCAGTCCTCCGCCCCGTGGTCCCGATAGTTGTGCACGTGGCCGTTGCAGACATACACGCCGCCGCGACCATTCAACGGCCGGCAGATCGGCAGCTCGCAGCCCGCAACCGCGCAGTGCGGCCCATAAAGCCACGGGTCCTCCGGATCCGGTTCGTAGGCCTCGAGCTGGAACTCGGGGCGAATCGCGGCCTCCAGCGCCGCCCGCCAATCCGGATCAGCGGCAACCAGCCGCAGCGGCGCGCCGCTCACAGCAGATCACCGAGCCGGTCCAGCATCCCCGCTGCGGCCAGCTCGCGACGTAGATCCTCGGCGTCCAGGTGGCTGTAGATGTCCGCGGTCGTCTGCACGCACGCGTGGCCGACCGCCTTGCTGATCACATCCAACGGCATTCCGTGGCGCCGCGCGACCGTCACAAACGTGTGGCGGAACATGTGCGGGTGAAAGTCAAACCCCACCCGCGCGCGCGTGCGACGCACCAGCGCGTCGACCGCGCCGTAGCGCAGCGGCGCGCCGATCTCGCCAGCCCACAAGTTGATGAACACGTAGTCAGAATCGATCAGCCCGTACTCCTCGGCCATGTAGACCGCGTGCAGCCGCACCAGCTCGTCGGAAACGATCGCGAAACCCCTTGAACCCTTGCCGCGGGCGCCGTTGGCGTTGTCCTCCCGCGGCAATAGCTCCACTCGCCGCTCCCACGTGCGCATGTCCTCGTGACGAAGCCCCAACGCCTGCGAGACTCGCATCCCTGTCTCGGCCAGCAGCGCGAACAGGAATCGATCGCGCAGCCGCCGCTGTGCCGCGATCAGCGCAGCGATCTGCGGCAATGTGAGCACCTTCGGCAGCTCGCGCACCGACCGCAAGCGACCAACCCTCGCTCGCGAGGACCCCTTCGCGATCCCGTAGAGGAACGGCCGGTAGGACCCGCGGCCGCCTCGGCTGCGGGCCACCAGCTGCGCCGCGACCGGCACCCCGTGGCGGGCGTGGAACTCGTAGAAGCCCATCACCGCCGTCAGCGCCCGGTTGGTCGTGCTCGACGACCGCGTCGGGCTCGCCCCCGGAAGCAGCACCACATTCGGTGCCGGGCGACGCAACCACGCCGCGAAGTCCCCCAGATCAGCCACGCCCACCGCATCCCACGCCAAATCGCGACCGGCCAGAAACTCGCAGAACAGCTTCAGATCATGCGCGTAAGCGCGCACCGTGTTCGGCGAGCGCTCGATCCGATGCAAATACCGCAAGAACCCCGACACCGGCCCAACCTCCAAGCCATCCACGCCCAGCACCGTCCACGCCTCCCGCCCATCCGACAACGCGACCCGATGCGCGATATGAGAGGAAGGCAATACTGGGCCGATCGTGACGAGAGGGGGGTCGAACGGGCGCGCAGCGCCCACGGCACGTCGCTTCGCCCTCCGGGCTCAGCTCCGCGCCGAGGGCGCTAACTCACACCACTGGAGATAAAGCGTCGCCTACGGCCCGGACAGAACCCACAACCCACACAGCCAACACCTAAAACCGTGCTGGAGATAACATGGCTGTCGAGCGTGCGGGCCCGGCCGCAATGCGCATGGCCCCACACATCGCGCAGCAGCTCTTCGCGCGTGAATACGCGCGTCGGCTCGCGAGCGAGCGTGCGCAGCAGCTCGTACTCCTTGGCCGGAAGCTCGAGCCGGTACTTCTGAACCTCCACGATCCGTGCCGCGAGGTCGATCGTCAACTGGCCGACCCGCAGCATCCGGGGCGCCCGCCGCGCCCGGGCGCGCCGAAGCAGGGCGATGATCCGGGCGCGAAGCTCGGGATACGAGTAGGGCTTGGCCAGAATGTCGTCCCCGCCGCGGTCGAGCACCCGGATCCGGTGAAGCTCATCCACTCGGGTGGTGAGCACGATCAGCGGTGTGTCAGGATCAACGCGGCCAGCGAGCCCGTCGCCGATGCGGATCGCGTCGATCAGATCCAGCGTCTTGCCGTTCACGTCCACCACGATCACGTCGGGCTGCTGGACCGACAGGATCGCGAGCGCCTTCTCGCGCGAGTCCGCGATCCGGACTCGGTAGCGGTCAGCCTCCAGGTTGTCGGCCAGGAAGGCCCGCGCGACATCGTCTTCCTCGACCACGAGCACGGTCTGATCGCGGTCGTCAGGGCTGGCGTCGCTGGGGGTAGCTACAGAGATCATCGCCTCGGGCCCCCTTGGTTGGTAGCCCGCCGCGCCGGCGGGCCGATCCCCGACCCCAAGGCGCCCGTCAGGGCGCGACAATCGGGAGGGGTCGACCCGGGGCCCTGTCGACCCGAGCGCCACGGTTCAAGAGCAATGGTGCAGGAGCGGCGCTCCGAGGACTTCGCCACCTACCCCGCCTGCTTCTCCTGCGAAACGACGCGGCGCAGCGCCGTAAAACCGTCATCGAGCGAGGCTTGGTCG
>DASZMI010000048.1:0-2071 GCA_035551915.1 Solirubrobacteraceae bacterium
TCGGGCGATCACGCTGCCCCTTTGCCGCCGCGGCGGCTACGACAGGGCGGCTTCCGCTTCGATGAACATACGGCGCGGAGCAGCCGTCAATAGCGGGCGTTGGGCGCGGCGCGCGCGACCGCTCTCGGACACGCGCGGTCACGACGTCTGTCCATGCCGTCAGCGACGTTCCCGCTACCTGACGATGGCCGACCGGCCCTCCCGGCGCGTGCACGGCCGCTCCGCCAGCCTCGATCGAGCGGGAGCTCGAGAGCACCGCCCGGTACGCCGAGGCGGCGCTCGCGCCGGCGGCCAGGCGCGCGTATGAGCGCGACTAGCGCGTGTTCGCCGACTGGTGCGTCGCGCGCGGGCGGCGGCCGATGCCCGGCGCGCCGGAGGCGGTCGCCGAGTTCCTGGCTGCAGAGACCGACCGCGAGTTCCGCCCGGTTACGATCGCCAAGCGCGCCGCCGCGATCGCCGCCGCGCACCGCGCGCACAACGAACCCAACCGTGCGACTCGGCCGCGAGCGCGGCGTGCGGCCGCTGCGTAAAGCTCCGCCGTTCGAGCTCGAGCCGCTCGCGCGCCTGCTTGAGCCGATCGACGTCGCCACCCTCGCCGGCATGCGAGACTGGGCGCTGCTGCTCGGGGTTCGCCGCCGCGCTCAGGCGCTCCGAGCTCGTCGCGCTCGACGTCCTGGATCTCCTCCTCGACGCCGCCAGCGGCCTGCTGGTCACGATCCGCCGCTCGAAGGCCGACCAAGAGCAGGAAGGCGCGCAGGTCGCAGTCCCCTACGCCCAGGAGCCCGACCGGGCGCTGGGCCGTTTGATTACTCCGGGCCCGCGCCCCGCCCCCCGGCTGTGGCTACAGACGGGAAGAGTCGATTCACGCGCGTCGGTGCTACGCCGTCAGCGGAGTGACGACCAACTTGTCTGCAACTCGGTCGGCCGCGCGATCCCGATAGAGGACGCGCAGCGAGGTGAGGTGCATCGCCAGGAGCAACGGCACACCGACCGTGGGGATGATGGCGAGCGGGAGGTCAGCGTTCAGAGTCGCGGCTGGGTTCACGTGGACGACCTGGAGGAAGCCCGTCAGCGCTCCCAGGGTAAGCGCCGAGACGAGGTCTGCGATCCCGAGGAGGGTGAACCAAATGAGCGGTTTGGCCTGCGATCCCTCGCGTACCTTGCGCGCGACCCACAGCGTTGCTATGCCAACGGCAATGTCACCAAACCCGGCGGGCACAGCGAAGAGCGCTGGGAGTTTCCCGAGCAGCATCGCTATCACGAACACGATCCCTGCTGCACGGAACGAGTGCGGCCACAGCAGGCGCTGTTGAGCACCTGGGGCGATCAGGGCTCGCCTGATCAACGGCACACGGGTCAGCGCGAGCAGCAAGCCGAAGAAGCCGAGCACTGCCAGTGGCAGCCAAGGGACGCCGTGCCCGAGGCGTGAGCGGTAGCTGCCCCCACCTGCGACCAGGCTACTTACGGCAAGCCAGCCGCCGAACAGAAGGGCGGCGCCCAACCCCATCCTCGTCGAGACTCGATCGCCGAGACCGCCGGCGCGAGCGCCGCGATATAGCGCGTATGCGGCCGCCGCGGCGATGCCTGCGACCTCAGCGTACGTAAGGGCCCACAGATATGCAGGTAGATGATTCATGTTGTCCTCTGTAGCGAAATACGACCTGCGACCACGTTTCGGATCTCGGTTTTGCGCGTGGGCTATCGGGGCGCTTGTGGGGTGCGCCAGCGGCCTGCGGTGCGGCAGGGACGCGTTGGTCAGCGGTGGGTTACGCGGCGGTCCCCTGCGGCTCGCCTTTGGGTGTGAGCGAGACGTTATGTCCGAGTGCTTGGAGTTGGCGGACGAGGCGTTTGGTGAGCCGGTCGGGGTTCTGGCGGATGAAGTACTCGCCGCCGAGGTCGCGGTACAGCTCGCCGTTTTTGAGCATGTGCCAGGCGGCGGTGAGGATCGAGTGCCCGACGGCGGTGACGGCCTTGTTGTGGCCGCGGCGGCCGCGGAGGCGCTGGTACTGGGCGGCGAGGTAGGAGTCCTTGGTTCTGGCGGCCGCGTTCGCGGACTCGTAGAGGGTCGCTC
>DASZMI010000049.1:0-8811 GCA_035551915.1 Solirubrobacteraceae bacterium
CATGTCCTCGACCGACTGGCCGATCTGCACGAACGCTTCCTTGGCCTGCTCGACGGTGGTGACGCCGCCCTTGGTCTGCTCGGCGCCGACCTCGACGACCTGCACCGCGCGGGCGGTCTCCTGCTGGATCTGCTCGATCAGCTTCGCGATCGTGGCAGCCGCCTGCTGCGACTCCTCGGCCAGGTGACGGACCTCCTCGGCGACGACCGCGAACCCGCGGCCGTGTTCACCTGCGCGCGCGGCCTCAATCGCGGCGTTGAGCGCCAGCAGGTTGGTCTGCGCTGCGATGCCGGTGATCGTCTCGACGATGCCGCCGATCTGATCGGACTTCTCGCCCAGTGAGCGGATCGCCTGGCTGGTCTCGGTGCTGGAGTCGCGCACGGCCTGCATCGCGACCGTGGCCTCCTCGGCCGCAGCCACGCCCTCACGGGCCAGTGAGCGGGCCTCCTCGGCCGCTGCGGCGGTCTCATCGGCGGTCTCGGCGGAGACGCGTGATGCCTCGGCCAGCTCATCGGTGATGCGCCGGGCCTCGTCGATCTCTCGCACCTGCTGCTCGGCACCGGAGGCGACCGAGCTGACGGCGTGTGCGATCTCGCCGATGGCGCGGCCGGCCTCCTCGGAGGTCGACGCCATCTGCGTCGAGGCGGCGGACAGCGACTCGCTGCTGATCGAGATCTCCCCGAGCATCGTCGAGATCTTCGCCCGCATCGCGTTGTAGGCGGCGACGGCGCCTTGAGTGTTCGCGAGCATCTCGTTGAACACCTCTGCCAGGTGGCCGATGTTCTCGCCGTCCTCGGAATGGATCGCCGTGGCCTGCGAGTCGACGCTGATCGTGAGGTCACCGTCGTTCATCGCGCTCATCGCGCTCTGCAGGTTGGCGAGCGTCTCGCTGGTCAGCGACTCGAGCTTCTCGGTCAGCGCCTCGAGGCTTGAGTGGTCGCCGAGCTTCGCCCGCAGGGTCTCACGCATCGCGTTGTAACCCGCGAGCGATGCCTGAGCGCTTTCGATCATCGAGTTGTAGCTGCCGGCCACGAAGCCGACCGACTGACCCTCGACCTCGGGTGAGATCGGGTTCAGCTCGGCGTCGACGGCGACGGTCAGATCACCGTCGTTCATCGACTGCAGGCCCTGCTCGAGGTGCTGGAGCGTGCCGAGCAGCTCGCCCATGCCGGACTGCAGCTGGCGGGTGGTCGACTTCTCGCCCAGCGCCTCCTGCATCTGATCGCGCAGATCGACAAAGGCATGGCCGAGGACGTCGCCGTCGGATTTCGGCACGACGTGCACGTTCAGGTGGCCGTTGGCGAACTCACGCGTGGCGTCGGCCATCGTCTTCAGATGGGCGATCACGGCGCGGAACGAATCGGCGACCTTGCTGATCTCGTCGCGGCCGTGGAGGTCGAGCTCCACGTCCACGCGGCCCTCGGCCACGCGGTCCGCGGCTTCGGCCACCTTGGCGAGCGGGCCGGTGATCGAGCGGATGATCAGGAAGGTGATCAGCGCCGCCAGCACGAGCGCCACGACGCCGACGATGACTGACGAGCTCTGGCCGCTGCTGACCGCCGCCGGGATACGTGCGCCGATCGTGTTCTCCTCGCTTGTGATCCGATCGCGCAGCTTGGTGAACAGGTTGCCCATCAGGTTCGAGACGGTCGCGTTGCTGACGGTGATGTCCTTGACGCCGAGTGCGACAGCAGCCTGCTGCTCGGAGGCAGGGAGGCTGTTGATGGTCTTCAGCGTCGCGTACATCTTGTTGGTCCAGCCGTCATAGACCGGGTTGTTGGCGTCGATCTGCTTGAGGATCGCGTCAGCCTTCGCGTTGAGATGACCATTGCGCAGCTGAGCCAACGCCTTGCGCTCCATCACGCGACCCTGGAGCAGCTGCGCCCAGGTCGCCGCGGCCAGCGCATTGTTGGCCGGGTTGCGCAGCGACTGGACCGCCGCGTACATGTTCATCTGGTCATCGGCCTGCTGCCAGCCCTCGAGCGCCGCCGTTGCGGTGTCGCGGTTGGTGCCCGGGATCTGGTCGGCGTTGTAGGCCGAATTGATGCTTGAGAAGCCAGTGAAGGCGATGATCGCCACGACCGCGAGCAAGCCGGCGAGGGTTCCACCGAGCACGAGCAGACGTGCGCGGACGGTGAGGCCGCCGACGCCCCCCAGCAAGCTGTGGTCGTCCTTGGCGGAAGATTGAGGCGCCTGAGGCTGCTCAGGCGCGGTAAGTGGGATCGTCATGCCCCATTCTTCGGGCCGACTCGCCAATATCTTGAATCTCGTTCACCTCAGAGGACTCTGAGCTGAAAGTGCCACACGATCTCCCGGCTTATTAAAAATCTGATTCTAAGCAGGGCGAATCTTCGCCGTGAGTGCCTCGGCTTCGAGCAGCTGCTCGTCCACGAGCCTGAGACCGGCATGCCAGAACCCCGGGTCGGTCAGGTCGATCCCGACGATCTCACCCAGCTTCTCGGGCGTTCGTGAGCCGCCCGCGCCGAGCATCTCCAGGTAGCGCGGGACCAGTTCCGCGCCGACCTCGCGGTAGCGGCCGTACACCGAGAGTGCCAGCAGCTGGCCATAGGAGTAGGCATAGACGTAGCCGGGGGTGTTGATGAAGTGGGGGATGTAGGACCACCACGAGTGGTAGCCCGGGGTGATCTCGACAGCGTCGCCGAGCATCTCACTCTGACTCTCAACCCAAGCCCCAGACAGGTCCTCGACGGAGAGCTCGCCCTCGCTGCGGCGACGCGTGTGGACCAGATGCTCGAAGCGGTTCATCGCGATCTGCCGGAAGACCGTCGCGACAGCGTCGTCGATGCGTCCCGACAGCAGCTCGAGCCGCTGCTCGTCGCTGCCCGACTCGGCCAGCAGGCGCTCGAACACGAGCGTCTCGCCGAACACCGACGCGGTCTCGGCGACGGTCAGCGGCGTGCTCTGATGGAAGACGCCCTGCCGCTCGGCCAGGGCCGAGTGCAGGCCGTGCCCGAGCTCGTGCGCGATCGTCAGCACATCGCGGCGCCGCGCGGTGTAGTTCAGCATGACGTAGGGGTGGATGCCGTAGACGGTCGCGCAAAACGCGCCTCCGCGCTTGTTCTCGCGCACGGGAGCGTCGATCCAGTTCTCGTCGAAGAAGCGCTTTGTGATCGCGCCGGCCTCGGCCGAGAACTCGGCGTAGGTCTCGATCACCATGTCACGCGCCTGCGCGTACGAGAAGAGCGGTTCGGTGGCTGCGATCGTCGCGCTGCGGTCGAAGTCCTTGAGCCTGTCGATGCCGAGCAGCTTCGCCTTCAGCCGGTACCAGCGCTGCGGGATGTCGTAACGACCGTGCACCGCCTCGATCAGCGCCATGACGGATTCATCCGAGGCCTCGTTGGCGAGGTTGCGGGCGGCCAGCCAGTGTGGGTAGCGGCGCAGGCGGTCGTCGACCGACTTGTCGTAGATCAGGGTGTTGAAGATGAACGCTCGCGTGCGCAGGCCCGGCTCGAGCGCTGCGGTGACCGCTTCCGCGGTGCGCTCACGCACGTCGCGGTCGGGGCTCAGGAGGTTGCTGAGCGCCATGTCGAGCGGCCTCTCGGCGCCTTCGAGGCCCACACGGATCGCGGCGACCTGTTCGCCGAAGAGCCGTGCCCAGGACGCGCTCGAGGTGAGGCCCTTCTCCGCCATCACCCGCTCCTCGGGTTCGCTCAACAGGTGCGGGCGGTAGCGGCGGGCGCTGCGCAGGTGGTGCGCGCAGAACCCGAGATCGGCGCCGTCGGCGAGCAGTGCCTCGGCCTCGTCGTCCTCGAGCGCAGCCCACTCGAGCTCGAAGAACAGCAGCTGCGTCTCGAGCGCGGTACCGCGCTCCTGGACCTTCTGCAGCAGCGCGCCGCGCGCCGGGTCGGCGGTGTCGGTCGTGAACCGCAGCATCGCGTAGCTGCCCGCGCGGTCGACCAGCTGCATGATCGCGGCGAGCTCGAGCATCGCCTCACGTAGCCCCTCGCCGTCGAGCGACGCCACCTTTCCGGTGTTGGCCTGCGCGAACTTCGCGCCGCGCTCGAGCGCCTCGTCGAGCAGCCGCTCGACGCCGGCGCTGCCCTCACCGTCGACGATCGCCTCGAGGTCCCAGCCGCTGGCGAGCAGTTCCGGATCGGCTAGCAGTTCCTCGGCCGTGGCCATCGTGAAGCGAGACTACTGAAGCAGCGCGTCGGCCGAGCCCGAGGCGGCGTGGCGCTCTAGCGGGTGCAGCTCGAGCCGGCGGCCATCGCCGACGGCCACCGCGACGCTGCCGGACAGCAGCGACTCCAGATCCGAGCCGACCAGCTCCCGTCGCCAGCCGGCGAGCGTGCGCACCTCTGGCTCGGGAGCAGATTGCCGCGCGGCCGAGATGATCTGCTCGAGGTCGCTGCGCGATGCGATCAGCTCGTAGGCGAGCCCGGCTTCCATCGCCCGCGCGCGCAGCAGCGCCTCGGCCAGGGCGATCAGCGGCGCATCGCTGGAATCCGAGTGGCCGCGCTTGGCCTCACGCGGGATCGGTGGATCCTCGAGGCCCGCGGCGATCGCCTCCAGCAGGTCGGTGGCGCGGCGCTTGATGAAGGATGGGTGGATGCCACGGATCTGGCCCAGCGCGTCGCTGCGGCGCGGGTGCCGCTTGGCCAGCTCGAGCAGTGGCGGGTCCTGCAGCACCTGGCCGACGGGACGATCCTCGGCGGCGGCGGTGCGCTCGCGCCAGGCTGCCAGCCTCTTGGCCACCGCCCGCGCCTGGGGGTCGAGCTGGCCGACGCGCGGCAGGCGCTCCCAGGCGGTCTCCGGATCGCGCTCGTCGGTCGCGGCCTCCAGTCGGCGGCATTCCTCCATGGCCCACTCGAGGCGGCCGGTGTTGCCGAGCCGGCCCTGGATCTCGTCGGTCAGCCGCAGCAGGTGTGCCACGTCCTCGGCCGCGTAGCTGAGCTGCTCGCCGGTCAGCGGCCGCGCATCCCAGCGCGTGAAGCTCGCGGTCTTGCCGACGCGCAGCCCGAGCACCGAGCTCAGCAGGTTGCCGTAGCCGGACTGGGCGCTCTCGCCGACGAAGCCGGCGGCGATCTGCGTGTCGAAGATGTTGGTCAGATGCGTCTCCCAGGCCCGGCGCAGGATCGCGACGTCCTGACGTCCCGCATGCAGGACGATCTCCACGTCTAGGTCGGCGAGCAGCTCCGCCAGCGGGCGGACATCGACGCTCTGGTCGAGCCCGTCGATCAGGATCGTGCGGATGCCGGCCGGCTCGCTCGGATCCTCGACCGCCACCTGTGTCAGGCACAGGAGTGCCCGGTAGCGGCCCTCCGACATGAACTCGGTGTCGATGCCGAGCCTGCCGTGGGCCCGCGCGAGCGCCGCGGAGGCGGCGAGGTCGGCGGAGTTGGCGAGTCCGTGCATGTCGGCACCCTATCGGCTTTTACTCGGTCTCCCGCCGGCGCAGCGGCGCGGTTCGGGGCCGCCGGCGCTTCTGGCCGACGACCCGCGCGCCGGATCTGCTCGCCGCCCGGTCCGGCCGCGACCGGCAAGACCTACCCCGGTGGTAGGATTTAGACTCATGATCTTCTCCTCGAAGGCTGAGTACGGCGTGCGGCTGATGGTTGAACTCGGGCGTCAGACCCCGGAGCAGCCCACCAGCCTCAAGGCGATCGCCGACGCCGAGGGGCTGCCGCTCGCGTATCTCGAGCAGGTGGTCGCGCGGCTGCGGCGCGCCGATCTGGTGATGAGCGCACGTGGGGCGCACGGCGGCTATTGGCTGGCCCGCGACCCGGCAGAGATCACGATGTATGACGTCGTCGGTGCGCTCGAGGGGCCGATCGCCCCGATGGAGTGCTTCGTGCACGATCAGATGGAGCGCATCGTCTGCTCGCATATGCCGCAGGCGGGCGCCGGGCAGCCGGGCGCCGGGCAGCCGGGCGCTGGGCGGGAGGGCTCCGGCCCGTGCGCGACCAAGCTGCTGTGGACACGCGTGCAGGGCGGGATCATCAGGTCGCTGCAGACGACGACGCTTGCGGAGCTGGTCGAGTTCTCACGCAGGAACGAGTCCCAGGCCCGCCCCGAGGCTGATGTGACCGAGCTTCCGATCGCGCTGGCCTGAGCGCGCCCGCTGGTGGCGCCCCGGGCCAACTCCACGCCGGTCCACCCGAAACCAAGACTTCAACCCTCGATACGAGACCTGAGAGATAGATGCCAGACCTAGAGATCAGAAACCTTCATGTGCGCGCCGGCGAAAAGGACATCCTGCGCGGTGTCGACCTGTCCGTCGGCGGCGGTGAGATCCACGCGTTGATGGGCCCCAACGGCTCTGGCAAGTCCACGCTCGCCAACGCGATCATGGGCCATCCGAGCCTCGACGTGACCGACGGCGAGATCATCTGGGGCGGTGAAAACATCACCGAGGCCGACACCGACGAGCGTGCTCGCATGGGTCTGTTCATGGCCTTCCAGTACCCGGTCGCCGTGCCCGGCGTGACCATCACCAAGTACCTGCGCACGGTGCTCAATGCTCACCGTGCCGCCAAGGGCGAAGAGCCGATCTCGCTCAAGGACTTCCGCCAGACCGTGCAGGCCGCGATGGAGCTGACCAAGGTCCCGGAGGAGTTCACCCGCCGCTATCTCAACGACGGGTTCTCCGGTGGCGAGAAGAAGAAGCTCGAGATCCTGCAGCTGGCGGTCCAGAAGCCGGCGCTCGCGATCCTCGATGAGACCGACTCGGGTCTCGACATCGACGCGTTGCGGATCGTCGCCGAGGGCGTCAACACGGTCGCCGGCCAGCAGGGCACGGAGCTCGGCGTGCTGATCATCACCCACTATCAGCGCATCCTGCACCTGGTGGCGCCGAGCCATGTCCACGTCCTCTACAGGGGTCGGATCGTGAAGCAGGGCGGTCCCGAGCTGGTCGAGGAGCTGGAGGCCAAGGGTTACGGCTGGATCACCGATGAGGTGGATGCGGCTGCCGTCTGATGGCCATCGAGACCACGCCCATCCGTGACCTGAAGGCCGAGTTCCCGGTGCTGCGCCGGGAGTTCGACGGTTACCCGCTCACGTACCTGGACTCGGCTGCGACCTCGCAAACGCCGCAGGTCGTGATCGACGCGATCGTCGACTACTACTCAAACCACCGTGCCTCGGTCCATCGCGGGGTCTACCCGTTGATCGTCGAGGCGACCGACCTCTACGAGGGCGCGCGCGAGCGCATCGCCGCGTGGCTGGGCTCGACCCCGCAGGAGACGATCTTCACGGCCAACGCCACGGCGTCGCTGAATCTCGTCACGCACTCGTGGGGTCGCGTCAACCTGGACGCCGATGACGTCGTGCTGGTCACTGAGATGGAGCACCACTCGGACGTGGTGCCATGGCAGCTGATCTGTGAGGAGCGCGGGGCCAGGCTCGTGTACATCCCGGTGCTCGATGACGGCAAGCTCGACCTCGAGGCCTACGACCGCCTGCTCGAGCTCCAGCCGAAGGCCGTCTGCGTCGCCCACATCTCGAACGTGCTCGGCACGATCAACCCGGTCGCCGAGATCGCTGCGCGTGCGCACGCCGCCGGCGCGATCGTGGTCGTCGACGGGACGCAGTCGGTGCCGCAGATCCCGGTCAGCCTGCCGGAGCTCGACGTCGACTTCTACGCCTGGACCGGTCACAAGGCCTACGGCCCGACCGGCATCGGCGTGCTTCACGGCCGTCGCGAACTGCTCGAACAGATGCCGCCGTTCATCAGCGGCGGCCACATGATCAAGCAGGTGTTCGAGTCGAGCTCGAGCTGGACCGAGCTGCCCGGCAAGTTCGAGGCAGGCACCTCGCAGATCGCCGAGGCGATCGGGCTCGGTGTCGCGGTCGACTTCATCCAGGAGCTCGGGATCGACGCGATCCGCGCCCACGAGCTCGCGCTGACCGCCGATCTGCTCGAGCGCTTCGCTGAGTTCCCCGGCCTCAGCGTCCACGGACCGCTGGACGCGGCCGATCGCGGCGCGCTGGCGTCGTTCGCGCTCGAGGGCGCGCACCCGCACGACATTGGCGAGATCCTCGGGCGTGAGGGTGTGTGCGTGCGCACCGGCCACCACTGCGCGCAACCGCTGATGCGGCGCTTCAACCTCGGCTCGACGACGCGCGCGTCGTTCGCCGTGCACAACAGCTCGGCCGACATCGACCGCCTGATCGCCGGCCTGCACACCGTCCGCGCGACCCTCCAGCTCTGAGGCACCCACCATGGACGATCAGCTCTACCGCGAATACATCCTCGAGCACTACAAGCACCCGCACAATCACGGGTCGCTCGAGCGGGCCGACATGCAGGCCCATGACCTCAACCCGCTCTGCGGTGACGAGCTCACCTTCCAGATCTCGCTCGACGAGCAGGGCAGGGTCAGGGAGGTGGCCTTCGACGGCCACGGCTGCGCGATCTCACAGGCCTCTGCCTCGATGCTCTCCGACGAGCTCAAGGGCCTGACCACGGACGAGCTGCTCAAGCTCGACCGCCAGACGGTGCTCGACCTGCTCGGCATCGACATCTCGGCCACGCGCATGAAGTGCGCCATGCTGTCGCTCAAGGTCGTCAAGGCCGCGGCCCTCGGCCACGAGGTCGACTGGGAGACCGAGGCGGCCTGACCCTCACGGGCCGGCACCCCGGGAGACCACGCTTGGTCGGGCAACGGCAAATCCGATTGTTCCGCTAGGATTTAGGTCGTGTCCGAGACCATCGATGTTTGCCAGCTGGTCGAGCTCGCACCAGGCCAGATGCGCCTGATCGAGCACGACAGCGTCGAGATCGGCGTCTTCAACTGCGGCGGCGAGCTCTTCGCGATCGAGGACCGCTGCTCGCATGACGACGGGCCG
>DASZMI010000050.1:0-2650 GCA_035551915.1 Solirubrobacteraceae bacterium
CGCCCTTCGAGCTGCGTGCGCGACTTCACGTCGAGCTTGCGGAACGCCTTGCGCAGGTGGTACTCGACGGTGCTCGCGCTGATGAACAGTCGAGCGGCGATCTCTCGGTTGGTGTGTCCTTCCGCTGCCAGGCGCGCGACCTGTGTCTCCTGCGGAGTGAGCTGGTCGAGCGTGTCCACGGTCCGTTTGCGGGCGCGCAGCCCGGTCGCCTCAAGCTCGACGCGTGCACGCTCGGCGAACGACTCCACCCCGAAGTCTGTGAAGAGCTCGTGAGCGGTTCGCAGTTCCTCGCGAGCGTCCAGGCGTCGGCGCTGGCGCCGCAGCCACTCGCCGTAAAGGAGGTGCGTGCGAGCGAGCTGCACGCGGATTCTGGTGCGACGGAGCCGTGTTATTGCCTCCCGGTAGAGCTCGTCGGCGTCGTCACCACCGCTCAGCAACGCACGCATGCGGGCCTCGATCCCCAGCGCCCAGTCAGTGCCGGCAGCGCGAGTTGTCTCTTGTACCCGCTCGAAGGCACGCCGGGCACGCTCCGGCTGGCCGGAGCGAACGGCCGCCTCGATCAGCTCAGTCAGCGCCCAAATCGCCGGCCCTTCCGTGCAGAAGCGCTCGGCGGGAAGGACGGCGGCCAGCGCAGCTTCGTAGCGGCCGAGCCCGTTGTACAGGCCTCCGCTCAGAAACTCGGCCGTCGTTAGGGCGATCCCCTCCCCGCGAGCCTCCGCCTGGCGGACCGTGGTTCGGATCAGCTCCGCGAATTCGGCCTCGCGACCGCGCAAAGAGGCGAGCCCCAGCCGAGGGACCGGGTTAGACGCAATCCCGGTCGCTTCACTGGCCGCTCTGTGCTCCTCCTCGAGGAGGGCTGCTGTTCTCAGCTCGCCAAAGAACGCGTAGACGGTGGTGCCGGTACCGAGAGTAAACGCGATCGCCGGGAGCGCACCCGTCCGGCGCGCGAGCTCAAGATGTCGTGCGAAGAGCACCGTCCAGGCGGCGTCGTCCCACATGTACATCGCAATCAAGCTGGCAAACCACAGCCACCGGGCATCGTTCGGTGACAGGTCGGCCTCGCGCTGGAAGGCGGTTAGCGCCTCCTTGAGCAATGGGGCCCCAGCCGCGTACCCCTCGGTGTCTCGGACCGCCAACCCCTGTAGGAGCAGATCAGATGGCTGCGGCTTCTCAGGCGGCGGCGGGCCGGCAAGCGCGGACTTGCTGATCTCGACCGAGCCGCCGCCGTGGACTAGGCGGCCTGCGAACGTCGCCGCAGACAGGGCCTCCAGGTAAGTGGCCCGCGCGAGGCTGGGATCTACCGCCTCGAGTTCGCGCGCGGCCGCAAGCAGTAGCGGGGCCGCGTCGCTGCCACGCCTCGATGCGAATGCGATCTGAGCGCGCAGCAGATGCACCCGGGCACGCACAAGATCGTCGAGCGCAGTGCCTGACTCCGCGGTCTGCAAAAGACCGAGGGCGTCGTCGAGCGCGCCCGCTTCGAACTTCGTCTCTGCGGCGGCCAGTGCGCGTTGCGCGCGTCGCGAGGGCTCGAGCGAGAGCGCGACCGCGCGCTCGAGGAAGGCCGCGGCGGCCGCCAGGCCGCCCCGCGCCTGGGCCCGCGCAGCGGAATGCTCCAGTTCCGCGGCAACGTCCTCGTCGGGTGTGGCCGCGGCCTGCGCGCGGTGCCAGGCCCGCCGATCCGGGTCGACTTCCGGATCGGTGGCTTCAGCGAGCGCGCGGTGGGCGTCGCGTCGCTCATTCAGACCGGCGGATCCGTAGACGGCCGACCGAACCAGCGGGTGGCGGAATACGACGCGCGGGGAGAGAACCAACAAGTCCTCCGATTCCACGGTCTGGGCAGCTGACTCCGGAACGCCGAGCCGCTCAGCCGCACGCCACACGAGCGCCGGATCGCCGACCGGGTCCGCTGCTGCCACCAGCAGCAAGCGGCGCGCATCCTGAGGAAGCCTCGCCAACCGCCGCGCATAGCCCTCCTCGATGCTGGCGGACAGGGGCAACGTTCCCGGCAAGCCAAACCCACCCGCGAGCTGGGTCGGGCTCAACCCCCGCGGCAGCTCCAAAAGGGCGAGCGGGTTCCCGTGCGTCTCGGCGACGATCCGCTCCAGCACACCTTCATCCAGCCGAGCCGGCAAGACGGACTCCAGCAGCGCCCGCGCATCACGACGACCCAAGGGCTGGGCGTGAAGCTCCGGCAAACCGGCGAGTGCGTCGCCCAGCGCTCGGGTCGCGAACACAAGCGCGATCTTCTCCGCCAAGAGGCGGCGCGCCACGAAGGCCAGGGTCCGCGCCGACGCACTATCGAGCCACTGGGCGTCATCAACGACACATACGAGTGGCTGCTCCTCGGCGGCCTCGGCGAGCAGGCCCAGGACCGCAAGTCCGACCAGAAACGCATTCGGGGCCGGGCCCGTACTGAGACCGAATGCGACGCCAAGCGCTTCGTGCTGGGGCTGCGGGAGGCACTCCAGAAGCTCGAAGAACGCGGAACAGAGCTGCTGAACGGCCGCGAACGGGAGCTCCATCTCCGCCTCTACGCCTGAGGTCCGGGCGATCCGAAATCCTCGCCCAGCCTCGACCGCGTACTCGAGCAGGGCGGTCTTGCCGACGCCCGCGTCGCCACGCATGACCAACACGCCCCCATGCCCGCCGC
>DASZMI010000051.1:0-25264 GCA_035551915.1 Solirubrobacteraceae bacterium
GAGCACAACGCCGTACTCGTCCTCGACGATCTGGGCGAGCTCAACGAGATCCAGGGAGTCGATGTCCAGGTCCTCGAACGTCGCCTCCGGCGTGATCTCGCTGGCATCGGGGCCGAAGCTGGCGAGCGCCTCGGTGACGCGTTCCTGCACCTGCTCCTTGGTCACTGCACTCATCGATTGATCCTCTTTCTTGGTTTAAGCGTGCGGGCGCGCATTCAGGCCGCCAGCCCACCGTCGACTGTAAGCACCGCGCCGGTCACATAGCCGGCCTGCTGCGATACCAGGAAGCGTACGCAAGCGGCGACCTCCTCGGCGGTTCCGGCGCGCCTGGCGGGAATCGCGTTCAGCAGGTCCGGGCTGATCAGCTCCTCGGTCATGTCGGTGGCGATGAAGCCGGGGGCGACAGCGTTGATCGTGACACCGCGGCGGGCGACTTCCACCGCGGCGGTGCGGGTGAACTGAATCAAGCCCGCCTTGGCGGCACCGTAGTTGCTCTGGCCGGCATTGGCCCGCAGACCGCTGACCGAGGCGATGTTGACGATCCGGCCGGTGCGCGCGCGCATCATGCCCTTCAGTGCGCGCCTGCTGAAGCGGAACGCGGCCGTCAGATTGGTGTCGATCACCGCCTCCCACTCCTCGTCGCTGAGCGACGGAGCGAGGTTGTCGCGCGTGATGCCGGCGTTGTTGACCAGCGCCAGCACCGGTCCGCCGAGCTCGGCCTCGGCGGCCCCGAAGACGTGATCGGGCGCGGCGGCATCGGTGACGTTGCCCTGCACTGCGGCGGCACGGCCACCGGCCGTCTCGATCTCGTCGACGACGGCAGCCGCAGCGTCTGCGCCGGAATTGAAGTTGACAGCCACGGGCCAGCCGTCGGCGGCCAGCCCGCAAGCGATCGCCGCACCGATTCCGCGCGAGCCGCCTGTGACCAGCGCACAGCCAGCCGGCGGCCAGCTAGCCGCCGGCGTAGAGCCAGCGTCAGGCACTGATGAGCTCCACGTCCCTGAGCGTACGCTTGACGAGGCCGCTCAGCACCCTTCCGGGCCCGACCTCGACGAAGCGGGTGACGCCGCGCGCCTGCATGCTCAGCAGCAACTCGCGCCAGCGCACCGGGCCGGTCAAGGCCTCGGCGAGGCGGGCACGGACGTCATCGAACGGCTCCGCGGTGACCGCCGAGATCACGGTGCTGCTCGCCGGATGCAGCTCCACAGCGGCGAGCGCGCGCTCGAACTCCGGCACGGCCGAGGCCATCATCGGCGAGTGGAAGGCACCGGTCACCGGCAGGATCATCGCCCGCAGGCCGAGATCACGGGCCGTCTGCTCGGCCGCGGGGAGTGCCGAACGCGGACCGGACAGCACAACCTGCTGCGGCGAGTTGTCGTTGGCGATCGACAGCCCGTGGGGCGTGGCGACCTCGTCTGAGCGCGCCGCCGCATCGGCGCCCAGCAGCGCGATCATGCCGCCATCGCCGGCGGTCTCCCCGGCCCGCTGCATCAGCCGGCCGCGCAGCGCGACAAGCTCGAGACCGGCGCGCTCGGAGAGCACCCCGGCCGCGACCAGCGCGCCCAGCTCGCCGAGCGAGTGGCCGGCGGTGAACTCGTGGTTGGGCCGGTCCATCTGGCACCAGCCGGCGATGCTCGCGCAGAAGATCGCTGGCTGGGCGTAGGCGGTGCCGTCGTCGACCCGTGCGAACGGATCCTCGCCGACAACCTCGGTGGCAAGCTTGAGCAGGTCAGGGCGGGTGCGCGCAACCTGGTCGCGCATGTCAGCCGTCTGGCTGCCCTGTCCAGGGAACAGAAGTGCTGTGGCCATGTTCCCCTAACTTACGCATCCGGGCGGATTCGGGTACACACCGCGTCCAGCCAACCCCCGGTCGGGGGGCGGTCAGGCTACGTGCCGCAGCGGCACGACATTGCTGCGCCGGGCCTCGACCCCGCGCGTCAGCTGCTTCTCGAGCCAGTCGAGCGCGACCGGCGCCCCGGCCACGGCGCCGCTGATGTGGTCGAAGCCACCCCGCGTGATGTGCAGGCTGACCTCGGCGCCGAGCCCGAGCCAATCCTCGAGCAGCTGCTCGGAATGCTCGAACGCGACGATCTGGTCGTGGCGGGCGTGATGCAGCAGCACCGGCGCCGCCGGAGCGAGCGTGCCCAGGCGGTTCTCCCGCAGCCGCTTGCGCCACGAGGGGAGCTCCAGCACATTCGGGCTGGTGAGCTCGCCGACGTGCGCGAACCGCGGCCCACGAACAGCAGCCTGGAGGATGTTCGTAGCACGCAGGGCGGCGATCGTGCCGGCGACCTCAGCGGTGAGATAGGGCTCGAGCTCGAGCTCTGGGTAGGCCGCGGCATAGCCGATCGCTCCGTAGGCGAGGAAGAACGAGAAGAAGCTGCCGTCGAGCGTCGGCCCGGCCAGTTCGACGTCGGCCGCGGCGGCCCCGGCCGCCACGCCGGCGAGCTCGAGCTCGGGGGCGTAGGTCGGCTGCAGCTGCGCGGCCCAGGCGGCGGCTGTGCCACCCTCCGAGTAGCCCATGATCGCTGCCGGCCCGCTGGCCGGCAGCTCCTCCGGAGCGAGCTGGCGGCCCGCCCGGATCGCGTCGAGCACGTTGCAACCGAGCGCGCGACCGACCATGTAGGCGTGATCGCCCGGGGTGCCGAGGCCCTGGTAGTCCGTGATCACGACGGCGCAACCGCGTCCCAGCACCAGTGCCATCAACCCGGCCTCCCAGTCACGACCGGTCGACAGCAGCCTCGAAGGTGCGGCGTGGTCGCCGATCCCGTGGGTCCCGATCGCGTACGCGATCAGCGGCAGAGGCTGCTTTGCGCGCTGGCCCACGGGCAGCAGCAGCGTTCCGGAGACGGCGGTCGGCTCACCGACGGCGCCCGTCGAGCGGTAGAGGATCCGCCAGGCATGCGCGCGCAGCCGCACCCCCGGGACGAGGTAGGCATCCATCGGCTCGGCCCTGATCAGGTCGCCGGGCGCCAGCCGCGCGAACCCGGCGGGCGCGTAGTAGAAGCCGTCGCTGCAGTGGATCCGGCGTCGCGGCACCGAGAGCAGGGCCAGGTGCGAACCCGTGCTGCGCACGCGCCGCGGCGTCCTTGCCACCTGGACTCCGGTGCTGAGCGCGAGGCCCCCTGCTGTTCTTGCGATATCGACCACGCTCATGGCATCAGGGCTCTCTCTTCGCCATGCCCCGGTGATCGACCTGCGCAGCGAATTCGTGAGTCTTGTTACAAGCTTACGGCGGCCCACGGCACACGGTTACTGCGACCGCGGCGCTCAGCTGACGGCCAGCAGCGGATACTCGCGCCGGATCTCGTACAGCGTCGTGCGCTCGGCGGCCGGGCGTCCCGCCGACTGCGCTGCGCCGATCAGGTCCTCGGGGTCGAGCTTGACCCCGTGATAGCTACCCGCGAGGCGGCTGATCGACTCCTCCATGAGCGTGCCGCCGAGGTCGTTGACCCCCCAACGCAGGGCCTCGGTGGCGGCCTCGAGCCCCATCTTCACCCAGCTTGCCTGGACGTTGGAGATCGTATGCCCGAGCGCGAGCCGGAAGGCGGCGGTGTGCTTGAGGTTCTCCTCCGCGGTGATCTCCTCGATCCCGTGCGTGCGGCCGAGCAGCGTCTGGAAGGGGATGAACGAGAGCGGCACGAACTCCGTGATGCCGCCCGTGCGCTCCTGCAGCGCCCGCACGACGCGCATGTGCTCGGCCAGCTCCCACGGCTCCTCGATGTGGCCGAACATCACGGTCGCGGTCGAGCGCAGCCCCGCGCGGTGGGAGGCCTCGATGATCTCGACCCAGCGTGCGACCGGGAGCTTGTTCGGTGAGATGCGCTCGCGGACACCATCATGCAGGACCTCGGCGGCGGTGCCGGGGGTCGAGCCGAGACCGGCGTCGTGGAGGCGCGCGAACACCTCGGCCGGCGGCAACCCGGAGATGTCGCACATGTGCGCGATCTCCATCGGCGAGTAGGCATGCAGATGCAGCTGCGGGGCGCAGGACTTGGCGAAGCGCAGCCAGTGCTCGTAGGTCTCGAGCGTCCAGTCAGGATGGATCCCGGACTGGATGCAGAGCTCGGTGGCGCCGAAGTCGACCGCATCGGCGATGCGACGGGCGAAGTCCTCCTCGGAGTGCTGGTAGGCGTCCGGCGAGCGCTTGCCCTGCCCGAAGCCGCAGAAGGCACAGCCGACCGTGCAGACGTTGGAGACGTTGATGTTGCGGTTGACGACGAACGTCACCGTCTCTCCCGCCAGCTCGGCGCGGAGGCCGTCGGCGGCGGCGCGCATCTCCTCGATCACCTCGGGCCGCTGCTCGGCGAACAGGGCCGTCAGCTGCTCGGCGCTCAGCTCCTCGCCGCGGGCGCCCCGCTCGATCGCACGGCCGGCGACATCCGGGCCGACCGTGACCTCACCGCGCCTTCCGGAGCCGCGCCGCGGGATGAACGACCAGTAGTCGGTCTTGACCAGATCCAGCACGCCCTGCGACATCCACTCAGGATCGATGAAGTCCGGGTATACGCAGAGTCGCTCGGACAGCGCATAGCCGTCCTGCGCCAGGCGCTTGCGCACCTGCGCCGGCGACGGGAACGGGTGCTCGGGGCTTATGTGATCGCCGTTGGCGCTCAGGCCGCCGAGATCGGTGGCGCCGGCGGCCACCAGCTCCGGCCACCAATCGGAGAGGTTCGGCGGCACCTGCACGCCGATCTCAGGCATCAGCTCACGCGCGCGCGTGATCAGGTCCTTCAAATCGTCGATCGTGACCTCGGAGGCCCACTTCGGGGTGGCCAGCGAGGGTCCATGGTGGCCGGGGGTGGGTGGGTGGGAACTTATTCCGGTCCGCCAGTAGTCGGCGGCGGCATCGGTCGCGATCTCGGCAGGCTCCTGGCCGTAGTAGCTCTGGTGCGGCACGAAGTTCTGGATGATGATCTCCTGCAGATGCCCGAACTCGGCGTGCACCGACGCCAGCGCGTCGAGCGCGGCGAAGCGATCCTCACGACTCTCGCCGATGCCCACCAGGATCCCGCTGGTAAACGGGATACGTAGCTGGCCCGCGGCCCTGATCGTGTCCAGGCGCCGGGCCGGGTGCTTGGTGGGCGAGCCCTGATGGGCCACCAGATCGGGGTTCACGGACTCGAGCATCAGGCCCTGGGAGGCGGTGACCTCGCGCAGTCGCCCGAGGTCCTCGGCACTCAACACACCCAGGTTCGTGTGCGGCAGCATCCCGCGCGCAAGCGCCTGCTCGCAGACCCAGACCACGTAGCCGGTGAAGTCATCAAAGCCAAGCTCAGCGAGCTTCGCGCGCACGCCGGCGTTGACCTCCGGGTGCTCACCCGTGAGCACCAGAAGCTCCTTGGCACGATGCCGCTTGGCGGCACGGTCGAGCAGCTCGAGCACCTCATCAGGCTCGTGCAGATGCGCCTGATGCGTCGCGAACGCGCAGTACTTGCAGTAGCACTGGCACGTCCGCGAAAGCGAGAGCGTGACGTTTCGGCTGAAGGTGACGCGGCGGCGCACGGATCCTCGATTCTAGGGAGTGCCTATGCTCGGCCCGGCTATGCCACGACGATACCCAACCCTTGCCGCGCTGATCGCGGCCGTCCTCATCGGTGTGTTCGCCGCCGCCGGATGGGCAGGATCGCCTCCCGCCACCGCGGCCAACGGGCTGGCGGGCTCGGCCTCCGCCTCGTTGATGCTCGACTTCACGCCGAACGCGATCCATACCGGGATCTATGCGGCGCTTGCGCGCCGTTACGACGCCGCCAATGGCATCAGCCTGCAGGTCCGTGTCCCCGGCGCGAGCACCGACGCGATCTCACTGCTGAGCGCCGGGCGGGTGGACTTCGCGATCCTCGACATCCACGACCTCGCGATCGCCAACGCGCAGGGTCATCACCTCGTCGGGATCATGGCGATCGAGCAGCGGCCGCTGGCCTCGGTGATCGCGCAGCCACGCTTCAAGACCCCCAGGCAGCTGGACGGTCAGACGATCGGCGTGACCGGCGCCCCAAGCGATCTGGCGGTGCTGCGCTCGGTGGTTGCGGGTGCCGGCGGCAAACCCGCGAGCCTCAGGACGATCACGATTGGGTACAACGCCGTACCTGACCTGATCAGCGGCAAGGTCGCCGCCGCCACGGCCTTCTGGAACGACGAGGGCGTCCAGCTCTCGCACCAGAAGCCGCCCTTCAACGTCTTTCGCGTCGAGGACTTCGGCGCCCCCTCCTATCCGGAGCTGATCGTCTGCGCGACAGCCGCTGAGCTGAAGCGCCAGCCGGCGCTGGCCCGCGCACTGGTGCACACGCTGCAAGCTGGGTACGGGTATGTACTCAAGCACCCAGAGGCCGGCGAACGCGACCTCGTGTCGCAGGTGAGCGGCCTTTCCAGGCAAGCGGTGAGCCAGCAGCTGCGGGCCGAGCTGCCCGCCTTCCTGCCCAGGGGCGGCGGCAGATACGGCTCGCTCGTGCCGTCTGTGCTCGCGGCCTGGGCCAGGTGGGAGACCAGGTTCGGGATCGTCAAGCGCACCCCCGAGGTCTCGGCGATCTTCAACCGCAGCTTCCTGGCCGGGTAGCGAGCCGGGAGCGCGGCGATGGAGCTCGCGGATGTCGCCCAGGCGCGCCACCGGCGTGAACTGGTCGTGCTCGAGGGCTTCCACGCGATCAAGCACGCGGTCCGCTTCGGCGGCGAGCTGCTCGGCGCCTGGGCCGCCGACCCGGTGGAGCTCGGCAACCTGATCGCGCGGCTGGCGCCCGACATCGAGCTGCCGGTCACGGTGGTCGAGCCCGAGGAGCTCGCGCGGGTGGTGCCACGGGCACAGATCGTGGGCGTCGCCCGCCGGCCCCGGCAGCCGGACCCGGATACTGTTCTGGCCGGCCCCGGCCACGTGGTGCTGCTCGAGGATCCTCGACACCTGGGCAACCTCGGCGCCGTGGTGCGCGTCGCCGCGGCCGCGGGCGCCGCCGGCGTGATGAGCACCGGGCGCCAGGACCCATGGCACCCCGATGCCCTGCGCGGCAGCGCCGGCCTGCATTTCGCGCTGCCCGTGCACCACCTGCACGCGCCGCGCACGCAGGGCCGTGAGCTCGTGGCACTCGACCCGGAGGGTGAGCCGCTGGCGCCCGCGGAGTTTCGCCGCGCCGCGGTGCTCGCCTTCGGCACCGAACGCGACGGGCTCAGCGACGACCTGCTCGCACGGGCGGGGCGCCGCGTCGCGCTGCCGATGGAGCCGGGCGTCTCCTCGATGAACCTCGCGACGGCCGTCGCGGCGACGCTCTACGCGCTGAAGCTGGGCGCCGAGGCCTGAGGCGGTTACTGCGCCCGCAGCTTGCGGAACTCTTCCCGGACGGACTCCGGGCGGCCCCACATCTGCAGCGTCTCGACGCGGCCGGTGCGCGTCTCGCGAAGCGCCAGCTCACCGCTGATGCCGGCGTCGTCGAGCAGCCTCAGCGCCGTATGCACAGCCGGGACCGAGGCCGCGTGACCGAAGCGGTGGGCGACCAGCAGGCGCCAGTGCCAGTCGCGCTTGGAGTACGGCTGCGCGTTGCAGGTCACAAGCAGCGTCGAGGCCTCGACGTAGCGACGCTCGTCGAGGATCCGCAGATCGAACTCGAGGTCGGTCCAGTCGTCGGGAAGCGACTCGACGATCTCGGTGAGCGTGTCTGCCAGCGCCATCGGGGCGAACAGTAGCGTGACGCCTCGCGGGCCGCGACACGGCGTGTGCAAAGCTCTTGGTCGATGAGCACCACCCGCAGCTTCGAGACCGACTACGCGACAGTCACCAGCGGCGTCGGCCTGCTCGACGCCTCAGAGCGCGGCAAGCTGGCGCTCACGGGCCCGGACGCCAAGGAGTTCCTGCAGGGCCAGGTGACGCAGGACATCAACGGTCTCACGCCCGGCCACGGCTGCTACGCCGCACTCCTCACGCAGAAGGGCAAGATGCTCGGCGACCTGCGCGTGCTGAATGTCGGCCCGCCCGCCAGCGCCGCCGCCGCGCTGCTGCTGGACACGGAGCGAGTCGCGCTGCAGGGGCTCTTCAACATGATCCGGACCTTCTCACTGGGCTACGACCTGCAGCTGCACAAGCGCACCTTGGAGTGCGGGCTGCTTTCGCTCATCGGCCCGCTGGCCGACGAGCTCATCACAGGCGCGGGCGCGACGCTGGGACCCGCCGAGCACGACCACTGCGAGCTCAGCCTCGGCGCCAACACGGTGCGGGTGATCCGCACCGATGTCGGCGTCGACGTGCTCTGCGGCGCCGAGCAGCTGCCGACGGTCCGCGATGCGCTGCTCGCGGCCGGTGCGGTCGAGGTCGCCGAAGCGGCCGCCGAGGCCGTGCGCATCGAGCACGGCCGGCCGCGCTACGGCATCGATCTCGACGACTCCGTGATTCCCCAGGAGGCGCAGCTCAATCAGCGGGCGGTGTCCTTCACGAAGGGCTGCTACGTCGGGCAGGAGACCGTCGCCCGGCTCTTCTACAGGGGCAAGCCCAACCGCGAACTACGCGGCCTGACGTCGGCCGAGCCGCTCGCGGTCGGCACCCAGCTGACGCTCGAGGGTCGAGTGGTCGGCACGGTCACAAGCTCGTCGGTCTCGCCGCGCCTCGGGGCCATCGCGCTCGCGCTGGTGCGCCGCGAGGCACCCGTCGGGGCGATCGTCGCAGCGGGCGAGCAGCACGAGGCGGTCGTGTGCGACCTGCCTTTTGATTAATCCCGCAGACTCCGGGCATTAATCAGGTGTAACCGTTTGTTAGCCCGCGCCGACCGTGACGCGTCGTACCATCGGCAGGGTCAAATAGGAGAAGGAGCCGCTCGTGACAACGATCGCCCCCGACACTGAGAAGCTGCGTGAGCTCGATGAAGACGAGCGTCGCGCATGGACCGAGTACTACGACAACATCCAGGAACTGACCGGCGAGCAGTACGAGCTGGTCGAACTGGAGTCGTGGGAAACGCTGGAGGGTGAGCTGCGCCGGATTGAGCGCCGCCGCCGTCTGCTGAACGTCGCCAACAGCTAGCCAGTGCACCGGCGGACGTGTGCAGCAGCCCTGCTGTGCGGTCCGTTGGTCGCCGGCTGCGGTGCCACGACGCGCATCGGCTTCGCGTCGCACCCTCGGGCGGCCACGCCGATCGACGTCAGCGTCTACGTGGGTGCCGGCGGCATCGCGCTCGACCCGACGAAGCTCAGCCCAGGGCCGGTCGAGTTCAACGTCACAAACCAGTCAGGCAGGGCGGTCACGGTGGCAGTGATGCTCGCCGGCGGCCGGAGCCTGATCCGCGGCGCCCCGATTCCCGCGGGCGGCACCGCGCAGCTCAAGGCCACGCTCAGCCACCACAGATTCGCGGTCGGATTCGCCGGGCAGCCGGCGTCGGCGAGGTTCCTGACGCTGTCCGGCCCGGATCGGACCGGCGCCAACGAGCTGACCCAGCCCTGAGCACTCCAAAGCGGTCACGGGTTGACCGCGATCCCGATGGCCGCCATGTGGCGCTTGGTACAAAGTCTGTATGGGGATAGCCGCCGCGCACAGGCATCGCCTGATCACAGACGAGAACAGCCGTTGGTGGACGCTCGGTGCGATGTGCTTCGCACTGTTCATGCTGATGCTGGACAACACGGTCGTGAACGTCGCCCTGCCTTCGATCCAGCGCGATCTGAAGGCCAGCCTGTCCTCGCTGGAGTGGACCGTCAACGCCTACACGCTGACGCTCGCGGTGCTGATGATCACCAGCGGCCGGCTCGGCGACATCTTCGGACGCCGGCGGCTGTTCCTGATCGGGGTGAGCACGTTCGGGATCTCGAGCCTGGTGATCGGCTTCTCGCCGGACGACGGCGTGCTGATCGCGTTCCGCGCCGTCCAGGGCATTGGCGCGGCGTGCATGATGCCCGCCAGCCTGGCGATCATCACCCAGGCCTTCCCACCCCACCAGCGCGGCACCGCGATCGGCACCTGGGCCGGCGTGAGCGCGCTGGCGCTGGCGATCGGGCCGGTGCTGGGCGGCTTCCTCACCCAGGACGTGAGCTGGCGCGCGATCTTCTTCATCAACCCGCCGATCGCCGTGATCGCGGTGGCGGTGACGCTCTTCGCCGCGCGTGAGAGCCGCGATGAGACCGTCAGCCGCACGGTCGATTACCTCGGAATCTCGCTGTTGACCGTCGGGCTGACGGCGCTGGTGCTGTCGCTGATCGAGGGCAACAGCTGGCACTGGGGCTCGGCGCGCATCATCGCGCTGTGGATCATCGCGGCCATCGGCCTGGCCGCCTTCCTGATCGTCGAGTTGCGCGTGCGGGCGCCGATGCTCGATCTCAGCTTCTTCCGCAACCGCACCTCCGCCGGCGTGAACCTGGTCGGCTTCATCGTCAGCTTCGCGCTGTTCGCCCAGTTCTTCTTCCTGACGCTCTACATACAGAACGTGATGCACCTCTCCCCGCTCGCCACCGGCGTGCGCTTCCTGCCGACGACCGTGGTGCTGGTGATCCTGGGGCCGGTCTCGGGCCGGCTGACCGACAAGGTCGGGCCGCGGCCGCTGATGGTGCTGGGCACGCTGATCGTCGCGGTCTCGATCTACATCGAGAGCCGGATCACGGTCCACAGCGGCTATCTCACGCTACTTCCGGGCTTCGTGGCGATGGGCATCGGCATGGGCCTCGTGATGTCGCCGATGACAACCGCGGCGATGAACGCCGTCGACCGAACCAAGGCCGGAGCCGCGTCGGGCGTGCTCTCGATGAGCCGCATGGTCGGCAGCACCTTCGGCGTCGCCGTGATGGGCGCGATCGTGACGACGGTCGGCAGGTCGAAGCTCGATCAGAGCCTGCCGCACCTGCCGACCGCGCAACGCGAAACGATCGTCGGCGCGCTCGGCAGCGGTGGGGCGCCCCACGCCCATGCATCGCCGCAGATCCTCGCCGCCGTCGAGCAGGCCTTCGTCTCCGCCCTGCGCAGCGGCTTCGTGATCGGCGCCGCGGTGACACTGGTGGCCTCGGTCGCCGCCTGGGTGCTGATCGAGCGCAAGCTCGCGGCCTCCGCTCCGTCCTCGGTGCCGGCGGCGAGCAGCGACCCGGCCGTGACGCCCGAGCGGACCCTGTCCCGGTAAGATCACGCCCGATGGCCAGAGGTGTGATGCACGTCCAGTGGTATGCAACCGTGTTCCGGGCTGAGCTGTTCCTCGACGCGGTGTCCGAGTTCGCGGCACCGGTCACGCTCGACTACAACGCGAAGCGCTACAGCGTGCAGCGTTCCCAGGATGATCACTACAAGATCACGCAGCAGATCTGGCTCGAGTCAAAGGACGACTGGTATCGCTACTGGGAAGGTCCGGAGATGCGTGAGTTTCGCGCCCGCTACTCGGGTAAGTACCAGGTCCCGATCACCTACGTCTGGCATGACGAGTACGCGGCCGACGGGGAGTCGCCGGAGACCGTGACGCCGGCGGACCTCGATCCGGTGCCGCAGCCCACGCCCTACGGCGGCGTCTGAAACGTCCCTGCGGCAGGCGCCCGAAACCGTCCCTGCGGCGGGGGCGCCTGAGCAGGCTCGTCAGGCGGGCGCCGGCTCGCGCCGTACGCGGACCGCGCGCAGTCCCAGCAGCGTCCCGAGGCAGAGCAGCGTGATCGCCAGCGTCGGGACAGCGTTGCCGAAGGCCTTGCCGGCGGCGCCGCTGCCGGCGGAACCGATGATCTGACCGGCTGCCCACGACAGGTTCATGAGCGCCGCTGCGTGCGCCTGGTCTATCCCCTGCGCCTCCGCGACGTCCGCCACGAGTGCCATGACCGGCGCCCAGAAGACGCCGAGCGGGATCGTCGTCAGCACGAGCAGCAGCGCCAGCGCCGCCGAGCTGGCCGCGAGCGAGAAGCAGGCAAGCCCGATGCCGACCCCGATCAGGCCGCCGCGCAGCGGCAGCGTGCGACCGTGACGATCGGAGAAGCGGCCGGCGATCGGTGAGATCAGCGCCTCGACCCCGGCACCGACCAGGAAGGTGATGCCGATCACGGCCGCGCTCGCACCGAGGTGGTGGAGCTGCAGCGGCCCCAGCACGTTGAAGCCGCCGGAGACGATCGCCGGCAGCAGCATCAGCCACATCGCGCCGGCGAGCGCCGGCCGGTGCAGGACCCGCAGCACATCCACGACCGGCTGCCCCGACGAAATCTTCGGGTCGGGTGCCCTCGCGATCGGCACGAGCAGTACGGAGGCCAGCGCCGCCAGCGCGCAGAACAGCGCCGCGCGTCCGGTCGCGCTCGCCACCGCGCCGATCGCGGGACCGAACAGCGAGCCGGCGATCGAGGTTCCAAGCGCACGACCCATCACCGCGCCACGCCGCTCGGCGGGCGTCACCGCCACGATCCAGGCCAGCCCGCCGGCCCAGGCGAGCGCCCCGCCGACACCCTCGACGAAACGGGCCAGGCCCAGTCCCGCAGCACTGTTCAGCAGCGCAAAGCCGACCGTCGAGACGACCACCAGCAGCAGACCGGCGATCAGCGTGAACCGCGACCCGCGGCGGACCGCCAGCGCGCCGCCGGGCAGCGCCGCGATCAGCGTGCCGGCAGGGTAGGCGGCGATCATCAGCCCGGCCGTGGCCTTTGACAGCTGCAGCTGGTGGCTGAGCGACGGCAGCAGCGGCGTGATCACCGCATAGAACAGCGTCTCCAGGAAGATCGCCGCACTGACGACCACGATCAGCCGCTCATGCTCCTGTCGCTTCATCGCCTGGTCCTCAGCGCCAGCGCCAGCCAGAAGCGCCCGTCGGGATCGTCGAGCGTCTCACCGAACAGCTCCCGCAGGCGCGCGAGCCGGTAGCGCGCCGTCTGGGGATGGACGCCCAACGCCGTCGCCGCCGGGCCGAGGCGGCCCTGCTCGTCGAGCCAGGCGGCCAGCGTCGCCGTCAGGCGCTCGCGCGATCCGGGCGAGAGCTCCGCCAGCGGTGCGAGCTCGGCCATCGCGAACTCCGCCGCGAGCACCGGTTCGGCCCGCAGCAGCAGCTCGCCGGCGTGCTCGCGCGCGCTCACCAGCGGCTCGCCGCTGACCGGGCCCAGCGCCAGCGCGGCCCGCGCCCGCATGAAGCTGAGGGCCGCGTCACTCCAGGCCACGGTGGTCCCAAGGCCGCCGCGGACGTGCGCCTGACGCACGGCCCGCTCGAGCTGCTTGCGTCGACCGGGGGCTTCCGGATCGGGCACGATCGCGCAGAGCACCCCGCCGACGGTCTCGATGAGCGCTCCGACCGGCAGCCTCAGCGCCGGCGGACGGCGGACCTCGTCACCATCGCCGTTGCTCTGCGGGGCGATCGCGAGGGCGGCGAGCGTTCGCGGCAGCTCCCAGGCTGCCTCGCGTGCCGCGGCCCGCACCAGCTCCGGCTCCGCCGCCGGGTCGCGCACAAGCAGACGGACCAGCCGCCGCCTGGCGAGCTCCGTCTCGCCCGCGAGGTGGGTCTGCTCGAGTGCGTAGCCCTCGGCCGACTCGGCCGACAGCACATCGATGTAGGCGAAGATCGACTCGGCCAGCAGGTAGAGCGTGGCCGGCTCCAGCCCGCTCGCCTCGCCGGCCTCCGCGGCCTGCCGCCACGTCACCCGTGCGCCGAGGCGGTAGGCGCTGAGCAGCGAGTCGAGGCTGCGGCCGGCGCGCATCTCCCCCCGCCCCAGGCGGCGGTAGACGTCCGCGCGGGGAACCGGGCCGGCGGCCTCGATCTCGAGCACCAGGTGGTTGAGCGCCTCCTCGACCCCGGCGCGCACGCCGACGCCGAACTCGCCCTCGAGCGGGCGCTGGTAGCCGGGGACGGTGCCGACGGCGGCGATGATCTCGTCGACCAGCCCGGGGAGCAGCGGGCGGATGACGGCGGCCACCGAGGGCGGGAGCTCGTGCCAGGGCTGACTAGTGTCCTGATTCATCACAGAGTTACAAGTTTTGTCGCGCCGATAGTGCACCGATGTGAAGAAACCCACATAAGCGGGCAATTATGCTGATACCGTGACGCGCGCTCACAAATTGGCCAATCTGATCGGCGTCGGTGTGCCACCGGCGGCACTGGTGGCGGCGATCGTGCTGCTCTGGCACCGGGCCGTGGGACCGCTGCAGCTCGTGGTGATGGCGGTGCTGTACATGCTGACGGCGTTTGGGGTGACGCTCGGCTACCACCGCATGTTCACCCACCGGGCGCTCGACGGCTCGCGCACGCTGCGCGCGAGCCTCGCGATCCTCGGGTCGATGGCGGTCGAGGGGTCGGTCATCACGTGGGTAGCCGACCACCGCAAGCATCACGCGTTCACCGACCAGGAGGGCGACCCTCACTCGCCGCATCTCAGCGGTCCGGGCTTCCTGGGAGCGGTCAGGGGTCTGTGGCACGCGCACGTCGGCTGGCTGTTTCAGACGGTCGGACAGGCCGAGCGCGAGCGCTTCGCCCCGGATCTGATGAAGGACCGCACGATCCGCGTGATCGACAAGCTCTTCCCCGTGTGGGTGGCGACCGGCCTGGCGTTGCCGTTCGCGCTGGGCTGGCTGATCGGCGGCAGCCTCGGAGTGGCGCTGACGACGCTGCTGTGGGCCGGGCTCGTGCGCGTGCTGCTGCTGCACCACGTGACCTGGTCGATCAACTCCGTCTGCCACTTCTTCGGCAGGCGCCGCTTCGAGGTCGCCGACGAATCACGCAACGTCTTCTGGCTGGCGCCACTCTCGATGGGAGAGGCCTGGCACCACAACCATCACGCCTTCCCGACCTCGGCCTTCCACGGGCTGCGGTTCTGGGAGCGCGTCAGCGATCCCACCGGGCTGCTGATCACCGTGCTGGAGCGGCTCGGCCTGGTCTGGAGCGTGGTGCGGATCAGCCCCGAGCGCCAGGCGGCCAAGCTCGCCGGCGCTAGCTCGCCGGCGCAAGCCCGGGCGAACGGGCGAACGGGCGGGTGGGTTATCCCTCTTCCAACGGAGCCATCGTCAAGCCGGCCCCGTCGAGACTGACCCAGTAGCTCTCGGCGTCCTCACGGGCGCCACTCCAGACGATCGCGCAGCCGTTGTTGTGGATGCGGTCGGCGAGGCGGTAGCCCTCGGCCAGCGTCACACCGGGGATGTAGCCGGCAAGCGTCTCAGCGACATGGTCGAACGTGTTGTGATGGTCATTGAGCACCACGACACGCCACTGCCCGCCGAGTCCGCCGCCGGGCCTCTGCACGCGAGGCGATTCGACCGTCAGCGACATTCGGCCGCAAGACTAGCGTCAATCGGACCGCATGCAAAGCACACGGTAAGGGACGTCCCGAGAGGCTTACGGCTGGCGCTTTTCCCAGTAGCGGCGCAGGCCCGCGTAGGCCTGGTCGACCGGAACCGCCGCCATGAACGAATCGAAGGCGTCGTGGCTGACCGCGGCACGCACGTCGTCCTGGACGGTCGCGGTCCAGTCATCCTGGTCGTGTGTGCGTGCCGACTCCGCCCAGCGATCGAGCCGTACGGCGAGCTCGTCGAGCTGCTCGCCGGGGTCCACATAGGACCCGAAATGGGTGATCGCGAGCCGCCGCGGGCGCCATTCCCGAATCAGCTCGATCGACCGGTGCCAGGCCTCGACATCGATGTCCGGCGGCGGCGTCGGCGGCAGCGTCGGCGTGTCGACGTCGATCCGCACGCCACCGACGTCGCCCACGAAGGCGGTGTCCTCGTGCAGGTAGGAGACGTGGTGCTTGGCATGGCCGGGTGTGTAGGCGACCTCGAACGTGTCATCCCCGATGCGCAGGCTCTCGCCTCCGCTCAGCACGTGCAGCCGCTCCTCGGGCACCGGCACGAACTCCCCCCACATCGCGAGCATCTTGTCCTCACCGTACAGCTGCGAGGCGCTCGCCCACAGGCGCTCGGGATTGAGCATGTGCGGCGCGCCGCGCTCGTGCACGTAGACCTCGAGTTCGGGGAAGCGGCGCATCAGCGTGCCCGTGCCCCCCGCGTGGTCGAAGTGGATGTGCGTCAGCAGGATCGCCTGCGGCTGCCAGCCGTCAAGCTCGGAGAGCACGTGTTCCAGTGACAGCGTCGGTCCTGGATCGACCAGAACCTCGCCCACCTGCCAACAGCAGATCCACCGACGTCGCCCCAGATGGAGCGTGTCAATGGCTCGCATTGAGCTGTGGCTTCAGCTCGCCGTCCTGCGGGAAGCGCTCGGCCGCGAGGTCGGCGATCTGGTTCAGCTGACGGGCCAGGTCGCGGGCATCGGCGACGATCCGCTCGCGCTCGCCCCAGATGCGGTCGGTGTCAAGATCCAGCTCGTGCAACCGCTGCTCGGCCACCGAGACGACGTGGGCCGCGTCGCGCTCCGCCTGGTCGCGGTGCTCCTGCGCCTCACGCTTAGCGGTGCTTACGATTTCCTCAGCCGTGTTGTGCGCCTGTGTGAGGACGTCGGCGACCTCGTCGCCGACCCGCTCGAGCGCGTCGCGCACCGCCGCGTCAGGGGTCTGCTGGCTGGCCTGCAGCTCGCGGATCTGACGTTGCAGCTGGCCCACGTAGGCGTCGACCTCGTCGCGGTCGTAGCCCCTTCTCGCGGGCTTGAACAGGCCTTCCCCGCCCCTCGTCAGCTCTTCGCTCATCGCGTGAAGGCTAACCGCTGCGGCCCCGGAATGAAATGTTGACTGACGGCGGCGCCATCGGCGCCCGGACCGGTCGTGGAGAGCCCTTAGAATCTGGGTATCTGATGTTGGTGCCGGAACCACTAGTCGACGGCCATGGGCGCCTGATCGCAGACCTGCGGGTCTCGGTCACCGACCGCTGCAACTTCCGCTGTCAGTACTGCATGCCCGCGGAGGGGCTGCCGTGGCTGGAGCGCTCCGAGGTGCTGCGCTTCGAGGAGATCGCGCGCCTCGTCGCGCTCTTCGCTCGCCTGGGAGTCCACGACGTGCGGCTGACCGGCGGCGAGCCCCTGGTCCGGCGCGACTTCCCGCGGCTGGTCGAGATGCTCGCAGCCGTGGAGGGGGTCGAGGATCTGGCGATCACCACCAACGGCTTTCTGCTCGAGCGTGATGCGGCGTCGCTGGTCGCGGCCTGCGGGAGCACCGGCCAGCGGGCCGGTGCGATTCGCTTCAACGTATCCGTCGACTCGCTGCAGCGCGACCGCTTCTACACGCTCACGCGGCGCGACGCGCTCGACCAGGTGCTGCGCGGGCTCGCGGCGCTCGCGGCGTTTCCGCAGGCCCACCCGATCAAGGTCAATGCCGTGGCTCTGCGCGGGTTCACCGAGGATGAGGTGCCGGCCTTCGTCGAGCTCGCCCGCAACAGCGCCTACGAGGTCCGCTTCATAGAATTCATGCCGCTTGACGCGGACCGCGCCTGGACCTCGGACCAGGTGCTCACCGGCGCGGAACTGCACGCGCTGGTCGATGCCCTGCACCCGCTGCGGCCGCTGCAGCGCGAACCCAGCTCCACGGCGCGCGTCTACGAGTTCGCCGACGGCCGCGGCCGGATCGGTTTCATCAACCCCGTCTCGGAGCCGTTCTGCGGCGACTGCAACCGGATCCGGCTGACGGCGGATGGGCGCCTGCGGACCTGCCTGTTCTCGCTGGGCGAGACCGACCTGCGCGGACCTCTGCGCGACGGCGCCGGCGATGACGATCTGGAGCGGCTGATCCGTGACGCCGTCTGGCGCAAGGAGCTCAAGCACCACATCGGCGAACCGGGCTTCATCCAGCCCGCGCGTACGATGTCCGCGATCGGCGGCTGATCGCGGCTCGCGGCCGCCCCCCGCGACCGCGTAACGGATCGTGGCTTAACCGAGACTCAACCTCAGATGAGGAAGGTTCTCGGCAAATTGGCGTCTGAATTAGGCACCCGATGCTTCTGCTCCTGATCTTCGCGCTGGTGGCCGGTGCCGGCACCGCGATCACCCCCTGCGTGCTGCCGGTGCTGCCGGCGCTGCTGTCCGCCAGCGCCGTCGGCGGGCGACGCCGGCCGCTGGGGATCGTCGTGGGTCTGGCGGTCACCTTCACGGTCGCAATCGTCGCGCTGGCTCAGCTGGTCAACGGCGTCGGCCTGGCGAAGGGCGCCGCGCGCACCTTCGCGGTAGTCGTGCTGATCGCCTTCGGCGTGATCATGCTGGTGCCGCAACTGGCCCAGCGCGTGCAGACGCCGCTGTCGCGGCTGGCGCGCTTCGGCCCCAAGACCCGCGGCGAGGGCTTCTGGACCGGCATCGGCGTCGGTGCGGCGCTCGGCTTCGTCTGCGCGCCCTGCGCGGGCCCGATCCTCGCGGCGGTGATCTCGGTCAGCGCGTCCTCGGGGCCGACCGCGCGGGTCGTGCTGCTCGCGATCGCCTACTCGCTCGGGCTGGCGGCGATGATGCTGCTCTACGGCTTCGGCGGACGCGCGCTTCTGACCCGGATCAAACGCGCCGCGCGCGGTGATCTGGTGGAGCGGGTACTGGGGGTCGTGCTGCTCGCGACCGGCGTCGCGATGGCCTACAACGTCGACATCAGCTTCGAGAACCTGCTCGCGCGCAACACGGGCAGCCTGCCGGGATTCCTGACAGACCCGACCCGCGCGCTCGAGGACACCGGCAGCGTGCAGAACAAGCTCGCGTCGCTGCGGCCCGCGTCGAAGTTCGCCAAGCGCCAGAAGCAGGCAGACGCGCAGGCGGCATCGCTGCCGAAGCTCGGGCACGCTCCCGACTTCACCGACAACCAGGACTGGTTCAACACCCCCCGTGACCGGCCGCTCACGATTCACGGGCTGCGCGGTCACGTGGTGCTGGTCGACTTCTGGACCTACACCTGCATCAACTGCATCCGCACGCTGCCGTTCGTCGAGGGCCTGTACAGGCAGTACCACCGCTACGGCCTCGACGTGGTCGGGGTCGAGACCCCGGAGTTCACCTTCGAGCAGGAGGCCGGCAACGTCCAGCAGGCGATCCACACCGACGGGATCACCTATCCCGTCGTGCAGGACAACCGCTATGGCACCTGGAACGCCTACAGCAACCAGTACTGGCCCGCCGAGTACTACATCGACGCGACCGGCGAGGTTCGCCGCTACGAGGCGGGCGAGGGCGGCTACGGTCGTGATCAGCAGGTCGTGCGTGAGCTGCTCCGCGCCGCCGGCGCGAAGAGCCTGCCACCGCTGATGGGGGCACACGCGCAGCTGCCCTCACGGCACATCGGCACCGAGGAGACCTACCTAAACCCGCAGCGCCAGCAGGGCTTCGTCGAGCCGCTGGAGAAGGGCGTCTTCAGCTACTCGCGCCCTAGCAGCCTGGGCCTCGACCAGTGGGCGCTGAGCGGAACCTGGCGGGTCGGCGCGCAGTCGATCACGCCGGGCGGGAGCAGCGCCACCATCAGCGGGGGCGTGCAGGCACGCGACGTCTACCTGGTCATGACCTCGCGGGGCGGCTCGCCCCGCCGCGGGCGCGTGCTCGTCGATGGCTCGCCGATCACCGCCGCCGAGCGCGGCGGCGACGTCGGCCCCGGCGGCTACTTCACCGTGCGTGGCGAGCGCCTCTACCGGCTCGTGCGTCTCCGCGGAGACGCGACCTTCACGCTCACGGTCGAGCTGCCGCGCGGCGTTCAGGCCTACGATTTCACCTTCGGATAGCCGGTGCGCTCAGGCGCGACCTGGCTCCACGCCGCCGTCGATAGCAGCGGCGCGCTGCGGCCGCGGTGTAGAGGCCTACCAGCGGCCGCACCACACCCCGATGTGCCGCGACCACGGCGGGTCGGCCCCCGGGCTCGGCGAGTGCCAGCGCACCGAGCAGCCGGGGCGAGATGAACGGCGACACTTGCCTTGCTTGTTATTTGAGTGGAGGGCATGACTAGAATCGAGCCAATGGAGGGCTCAACCGAGGTTCGGAGCTGGCTTCGCTGCTATCGCTGCTGGTCTCAAAATCTCGAGGTGCAGCTTCATTACGAGGGCATCCACCGCATCGACCCCGAGACGGGGGAGCGCACAGAAGTGGTGGACGAGATGCAGGAGGCGGTGGTGCAGTGCCTCGAGTGCATGCACGACCAGCCGCACCTCGGCTTCCACAACGGGCGTGTCGAGCCGATCGAGGATCGCTGGGAGCGGATGATCACGGGCACGCCGTGGATCGCGTCGTGCACGGTCACGGTCGACGCCGACGAGGTCGAGACCTGCTCCGGACCCGACGCCGGTGACTCGCTCTCCTACGCCGCCTTCGGCGACCACGGCACGCGCGAGTTCTTCACCCACGTCCGCTTCCACAAGCACGATGAGGACCGCATCGTCGTGCACCTGCTGGTAGAGCTCTACGCCCGCACCGCCGAGGAGGCGACCGAGGTGCTGGAGGAGGCGGCGCGCGGGACCCTCGCGATCACGTCGCTGGCGGAGGAATCGCGTCCTCCCGCATCGACCGGTCGCAGCGCGCACTGACGGGTCCCCTGAGCCGTCCACGCGCTAACCCTACCTCTACGAGCAAGAGCGCGAGGGCAACCGGCACCGTGGCCGGCAGGTTGTCCGTGACCAGGAACAGCAGGTCGAACAGCCCGGCGATGGCGAGCGTGAGCAGCGCCGCCCACCGCTGGACGCGCGCCCGGGTCGCGTAGACGCCTCCGAGCAGCGCCGCCACGAAGAGGTCGCCGTAGCCCATCGAGACGCTCCCGAGCTGCTCGCTCTGCAGTTGCGGAAGCCCGCCACCCGGCCTGGCCGCGACCAGCTCGTTGTTGGGTGCCTGCAGCTGATCGGACGCGATCAGCCAGACGTCCGCGCATGCCATCGCGATGATCCCGAGCTTCAGCCAGCGACCCGGGGTGACCGCCGCCAGCAGCGCGCCGAGCGTCACGCAACTGAGCGCCGAGAGCAACGCGGCGGCTGCCTCGCCCGCGAGGCTGGTCGGCGTGCGCCAGGCGAGCAGGAACAGCAGCGCGGCGATCAGCGCCAGCCACGGCCGCGCGCCACGGGCCACCCAGCCGAGGGCCAGCGCGGCGAGGATCGGCACCGCGACCAGCGCCAGGTAGGTGAGCCAACTGGCGGTGTCCGAGGCGTAGCGGATCGCGAAGATCACGCCGACGATCGAGGCCACCGGAATCAGCGCCCAGCCCCGCCCCCGCAGCCGCTGCAGGCGGGTTGCCCAGGCCGCGTCGAGCCCGCGCGGAGCAGCCACGACGCCGGCCTGCAGAGCAAGCAGGCCGGCGTCGGATGGGATCAGCGGCAGCGTCGGCTCAGCTCAGACGCTGCTCGAGCCGCTGCAGCTGCTCCCGGAGCTTCGCCGGGAGCGTGGCGCCGAACTTGGCGTAGTGGGCCTGGATCTGTGGGATCTGGTTGTTCCAGCCCTCGGCGTCAACGCTCAGCAGCTCGTTGAGGTCGGCCTCGGTGACGTCGAGGTTCCTGACATCGATGCCGCCCTCGCCGACCGGCGGGAGCATCCCGATCCCGGTCTCGACAGCTCCGGCGGAACCCTCGCAGCGGCGGAAGATCCACTCCAGCACACGCGAGTTCTCGCCGTAGCCGGGCCACAGGAATCTGCCGTCGGCGCCCTTGCGGAACCAGTTGACGTAGAAGACCTTCGGCAGCCGCGCGCCGTCACGCTGGCCGAGGTTGAGCCAGTGCTGCCAGTAGTCGCCCATGTCGTAGCCGCAGAACGGCAGCATCGCCATCGGGTCGAAGCGCAGCGCGCCGACCGCGCCGGACGCGGCAGCAGTCGTCTCCGAGGACATGATCGAGCCCAGGAACACGCCGTGGTCCCAGTCGCGCGCCTCGTGCACGAGCGGCACGACGCTCGCGCGGCGGCCGCCGAACAGGAAGGCGTCGATCGGCACGCCGGCCGGGTCCTCCCACTCAGGCGCGATCGAGGGGCACTGGGCCGCGGGCGTCGTGAAGCGGGCGTTCGGGTGAGCCGCGGGCGTCTCCGATGCGGGCGTCCAGTCGTTGCCGTTCCAGTCGATCGCATGCGCCGGCGGCTCGCCTGTGAGCCCCTCCCACCAGACGTCACCCTCGTCGGTGAGCGCGCAGTTGGTGAAGATTGTGTTGCGCCCGATCGTGTCGATCGCGTTGGGGTTGGTCAGCGCGCCCGTACCCGGAGCCACACCGAAGAAGCCATTCTCCGGGTTCACAGCGCGCAGCCGGCCATCGTCGTCGAACTTCATCCAGGCGATGTCGTCGCCGATCGTCTCCACCTTCCAGCCGGGGAGTGTGGGGATCAGCATCGCCAGGTTCGTCTTGCCGCAGGCGCTCGGGAAGGCCCCGCCGAAGTACTTGACGGTGCCCTCGGGCGAGGTCAGCTTGAGGATCAGCATGTGCTCGGCGAACCAGCCCTCGTCGTGCGCCATGACCGAGGCGATGCGCAGTGCGAAGCACTTCTTGCCGAGCAGCGCGTTGCCGCCGTAGCCCGAGCCATAGGACCAGATCTCCCGAGACTCGGGGAAGTGCACGATGTACTTGTTTTCGGCGTTGCAGGGCCAGGACACGTCCTGGGCGCCGTCGGTGAGCGGGGCGCCGACCGAATGCACACACGGGACGAAGTCACCGTCGTCACCCAGAGCGTCCAGCGCAGCCTGGCCCATGCGGGTCATGATCCGCTGGGACGCGGCGACGTATGCCGAGTCGGTCAGCTCGACGCCGATGTAGGAGATCGGCGAGCCGATCGGCCCCATGCTGAAGGGCACGACATACATCGTGCGCCCGCGCATCGACCCCTCGAACAGCCCATGCAGCGTCGTGCGCATCTCTGCCGGATCGGCCCAGTTGTTGGTCGGGCCTGCGTTCTCCTCACGCTCGGAGCAGATGAAGGTGCGGTCCTCGACACGCGCGACGTCGCCGGGATCTGAGAGCGCCAGGTAGGAGTTCGGATGCTTGGTCTCCGAGAGCTTGCGGAAGGTGCCTGCGTCGATCAGTACCTGGGCGATGCGGTCGTACTCCTCCGCTGACCCGTCGCACCAGTAGATCTCGTCGGGCTGCGTCAGCGCGGCGATCTTCTCCACCCAAGCGCGGAGTCCCGCGTGGCTGGTCCGGGCGGCCTGTTTGGTCACGGTGTGCGACATGTCCAGATACTGCTCCTTCCTAGAACTGCTCTCGGGCTCTGGGTCAAGTTCCGACGAACGCGCTATTCGCACGTCCGCAGAGCGTTCGTGCGTGTTCGTACATGAAGAGGTGCTGGCCTTGGGGCCTCTGGCTGGGCGCCATAGCGCATCCTAACCCAGCCCATACCCGTGAACAAAGGGTTAACGGACGCGCACAATACGTTTGCGTGATAAGAGTTATTGCCTGTTAGCGCACACAACACCGCGAGCGTTTGTTCTCCGTCAGAAGCCACAGGGCATTTGGCGCAGGCACGCGTAATACTCCCGCACCTATGAGGATTTCAGCCAAAGCCGATTACGCGGTCAGGGCAATGGTCGAGCTCGCCGCCAGCGCCGGCGACAAGCCGGTCAAGGCCGAGCGTCTCGCGAACGCGCAGGCCATCCCCCTGAACTTCCTGGAGAACATCCTCGGGGAGCTGCGGCACGCCGGGCTGGTGCGTTCGCACAGGGGCGCGGAGGGCGGCTTCCGGCTGGCCAAGGACGCCGCGGAGATCAGCGTCGCCGACGTTATCCGCGCGGTCGAGGGACCGCTCGCGAGCGTGCGCGGCGCTCCTCCGGAGGAGTCGGAGTACAACGGAGCCTCCGAGGCGCTGCTGCGCGTGTGGATCGCCGTGCGCGCGAACCTGCGCAATGTCGTGGAACAGGTGACCATCGCCGACGTCGCCGGCGGCAAGCTGCCGAAGTCGATCGACAAGCTCGCCGACGACCCCGAGATGTGGGTCACCCGCTGACCGACGAGCGTGACCGACGTCACGTGTACTGACCTCGACAGCGGGGGATAATGCGGCCAGCGTGATGCTGGACCTGGAGTTCGAGACCGTCGACCTGGAGATGCAGGAGCGTGTCGCGTGGATCACGCTCAATCGCCCCGGGTCGCTCAACGCCTTCACCCCGCAGATGGGCCGCGAGCTGATGGCCGCGCTGAACCACGTCGCGGTCGAGCCGGACGTGCGAGCGCTGGTGCTGACCGGGGCGGGCCGGGGCTTCTCCTCGGGCGCCGACCTGAAGGAGGTGGGCGCCTGGGGAACCGACGGGCAACCGGATCTACTGAGGCCTCTGCGCGACATCTTCCACCCGCTGATCATGCGGCTGCGGACGATCGAGAAGCCCGTCGTCGCGGCCGTCAACGGCGGCGCCATCGGCTTCGGCTGCTCGCTCGCGCTGGCGGCCGACCTCGTAGTCGCCGGAGCCTCCGCCTACTTCCTGCTCGCCTTCGCCAATGTCGGCCTGACGCTCGACGGCGGCTCGACGGCGCTGCTCGTCAGCCGCATCGGCCACGGGCGGGCCTCGGAGATGGGCCTGCTGGCACAGCGGATCGGCGCCGAACAGGCGGTGGCCTGGGGGCTCGCCAACGCGGTCTCACCCGATGGGGAGCTGCGGGCGGTGGCCAGCGAACTCGCGGCGCGGCTGGCGGCCGGCGCGCCGGGGTCCTACGCCGCGACCAAGTACGCGCTCAACCAGGCAGCCTACCCGCACCTGGCCCAGCAACTCGAGCTCGAGGCCGAGCAGCAGCAGCAACGGGCATCATCCGCGGATTTCATCGAGGGAGTGCGGGCATTCTTAGAGAAGCGCCCGCCGCGGTTCACCGGCAGTTGAGGGACTGACCAGCAGTTCGAGGAGAGAATTTCATGAACCTTGCGCAGATACTCAGGGAAGCGTCAGCCAACGATCCCGACCAGGTGGCCGTCAAGCTCGACGACTTCGCCCTGAACTACGGCCTGCTCGAGCAGGCAGCTATGCGGGTCGCCGGGATGCTCGACGAGCGCCGGATCGACCCGGGGGATCGCGTCGCGCTGATGCTGCCCAACGTTCCCCACTTCGTCGTCGCCTACTACGGAATCCTGCGCGCCGGTGCCGTCGCCGTCCCGATGAACGTGCTCAACAAGCGCCGCGAGGTGGAGTACTACCTGCGCGACTCGGGCGCGAAGCTGCTGTTCGTCTGGGCCGACTTCGCGGCTGAGGCTGAGCCGGCGGCGGCGGAGTTGGGCTGCGAGTGCATTCAGGTCGTGCCCGGCGAGTTCGAGCAGACGCTGTTCGGAACCGACCCGCTCGAGCAGATGGTCGAGCGCCAGTCCTCCGACACGGCGGTTCTGCTCTACACCTCGGGCACGACCGGAACGCCGAAGGGCGCCGAGTTGACGCATGACAACATGCTGCGCAACTGCCGCGCATCGCGCGACCTCTTCGACCTCGGGCAGGGGGTCGTGGTGCTCGGCGCGCTGCCGCTGTTTCACTCCTTCGGCCAGACCTGCGCCATGAACAGTTGCGTGGTCGCCGGCGGCATGCTGACGCTGCTGCCGCGCTTCGATCC
>DASZMI010000052.1:0-4091 GCA_035551915.1 Solirubrobacteraceae bacterium
TGACCGCAACCGTCGACCAGTACGTGGCGCTGACGGAGCGACGACTCAGCCTCGAGCGGATCATGGCCCTGTACGTCCGCACGACACTCGGCGATGCGTTGTGACGCTCCGAAGCGGGCCTGCCCCTGCTGCTACCACGTCTCGGCAGCGGCACGCCGGCTAACTACGTCGACCAGCTGGCCGCGCGCTTCGCGCCGCTGGCCGCCCGCTTCGCGCCGCTGGGCATCGAAATATGAACCACGCTGCGCACGCTCATATCCGCGCCGAAACGAACGCAGACCCGTCACAGCGGGGATCCCGCCGAGGGGGCCGGGGAACGCCCCGCGACGATGCAGCCCGCAGCCGACGAACGTCGCGCAAACATCGAAGTTGTTGTGCGCGGGCTGCGTCGCTGACGCTCGGTGTGTCCGCGGTCACGTGGCCGGGGCTTGTCCGCGCTACCGCTTGCGTTCAATGGACGGGGCGCTGATTTTAAGCTCTGACAAGCCGGGCCGCTTCGCTTGGTGACGAGCCACTCAGCGTCGCCGGCATGACCAGCGCCCGCTTCGTTGAGCCTCACGCGGGCTGCGTGAGACTACTGCAACCGACGGAATGTGCCGGCGACGTGTTTTGTTCGCTCGTGGGCGCCGTACAAAGCGCCGTGTCGTACGCGACAATGTCGCCGGCTATGGTCGAGGGGCTGTTTGAGCGGGAGGCGGAGCTCGAGTTATTGGCGGGCACGGTGGAGGCTGCGTTCGGTGGCAGGGGCGGTTACGCGTGCGTGGAGGGACCGCCGGGAATCGGCAAGACCTCTCTGCTCACGGCGGCCTTCGGGCTTGGGCGTGAGCGGGGCATGCAGGTGCTGGACGCGCGGGGCGGTGAGCTGGAGCGCGAGTTCCCGTTCGGCGTCGTTCGTCAGCTGTTCGAGCCGATTGTCGTAGGCCTCCAGGGTGACGCGCGCGAGCGAGTGGTTGACGCGGCGGCGGCGCTGGCTGCACCCGCCTTCGGCTTTGCGCTGGCAAAGGGCGGGGGGATGCCGACTTCGGACCTTGCGTCTGCGACGCTGCACGGGCTGTACTGGCTGACGTCGAATCTGTCGGCGGATCGTCCGTTGCTGGTGGCCGTGGACGACGCCCAGTGGGGGGATGGCGCTTCGTTGCAGTTCCTGGTGTACCTGGCGCGCCGGTTGGAGGGGCTTCCGGTGGCGTTGATTGTCGCGCTCCGAGACGGCGGGCAGCGCGATTGGATCGCCCCGCTCGCAGAGCTGGCATCGACCGCCTCTCGCTGCGTCGTTCGTCCGGGCGGACTCAGCGCTTCGGCGGTTGGGTCGGTGCTTGAGCGAGTGAGCGGTGTGGCGCCTGATTCAGCTGCGACCGTCGCCGTACATCGCGCCACGGGAGGGAACCCGTTCCTGGTGAGCGAACTTACCGGCATGTTGGTCGGGGATGGTGTCCCGCTGGACAGGGATGTCTCAGAGCGTGTCGGCGCGCTCGCCCCGCGGACGGTGTCCAGGTCGATCATGGTGCGGCTCGCGAGCCTCGGTCCGGCAGCCGGACCCGTGCTGCGGTCTGTCGCGATCCTCGGTGAGCACGCGGAGCTGCGGTATGTGGCCGCACTTGCCGCCGTTGACCGGCGCACGGCGTCTTTGGCCGCGGTTCAGCTTGTTCGCGCCGGACTGTTGCGCGACGGGCTGCCTATGGCGTTTGCCCACCCGATTCTCCGCTCGACCGTGTATGCGGACATGCCGGCCGCCGAGCGCGCGGACCTCCACGCCCGCGCGGCCGGCGTGTTGGCCGACACCGGCGCAGAGCCGGACCTAGTGGCCGGTCAGCTGCTGCATGCTGCACCCGCAGGCGAGGCGCGTGTGGTCGCGAGACTGCGGGCGGCGGCTGGCGCTGCCGTGGCTCGGGGCGCGGCCGAAACTGCGGTCGCGTACCTGCGCCGTGCGCTCGCCGAGCCCGTTGACGTCGATCAGCGGCCGGCTGTGCTGCACGAGCTGGGACGCGCCGAGACGCTGATCGGCGAGCCCGCCGCGGTCGAGCACCTCGGGCAGGCCCGGGCGCTGGCGTCTGATCCCGTGCAGCGGGGCCGCTACGCGCTCGAGCTAGCAGGCAGCCTGCTCTACGTCGGCGAGTGGCCCGAGGTGTTGGATCTGCTAGCCGTGGCAACAGAGGAGCTCGGAGATCGCGACGAATCGCTGCGGCTGCGGTTGACCGGGCTGCGGTTGGGGTTGGGGCATCATCCGAGCTATGCCGCGCAGCTCGACCGGGAACTGCCGGAATTCCTCGCCCTGGCGCGCAGCGAGAACCCTGAGGCGAGGGCATTGCGGCTGTATCTCGCGCTGCTGTTGAGCGTACGGGCGGAAGACACAGACCAGGTGGAGGATCTCGTGACAACCGGGCTCGACGGAGGCGCTTTCCTGCGAGAGGAGGGTTCGGAGTCGCTTGCGGCAGCCAACGCGGTACACGCGCTGGTGCATCTCGACCGCTTCGATCAGGCTCGCGCGACCGCCGAGGCGCTGCTCGCCGACGCACGCACTCGCGGGTCGGTGATGGGGTTCGTCAATGGGATCGGCACCCGCGCGTTGACGTTCCTACGCGCCGGCGCGCTTGCCGACGCCGAGGCTGACGCAAGAGCTGCTGTCACGCTCACGCGCGAGCACAGGATCTTCCTCGTCGAGCCGTTCGTGGTGGCGTATCTCGTCTGCGTGCTGCTGGAGCGTGGGGAGCTCGCCGAGGCCGAGGTGTTGGTGGATGAGGTCACGGTGCCCGACGGGTTTCGGAGCTTGCCGTGCTGGCCGACGCTGCTCGAGGCCAGAGCGCGGGTGCGCCTGGCCAGAGGCGAGCGCTCCAGTGCGATCGCGATCTGGCGTGAGGTGGGCGAGATCTGGGACCGCGGCCACGTGTGCAACCCGAATGTCTCGAGCTGGCGCTCGGAGCTGGCGCTGCTGCTCGCCGAGGATGATCCCGCCGCGGCGCGGAACCTGGTCGAGCACGAGCTCGCATTGGCGCGGCGGGCGGGGTCCTCCCGCGCCGTGGGCCTGGCGCTGCGCGCCAGGGGACTGTTGGCCGTGGGCGAGGTGGGGCTCGAGGACTTGGCCGCAGCGGCATCCGCGCTGGAGCGCTCCCCGGCGACGCTCGAGCACGCCCGGGCGCTGACCGACCTCGGCGCCGCGCTTCGCCGTTGCAATCGCCGCGCGGAGGCACGCGCGCCGCTGGCGCGGGCGCGCGAGCGCGCGCATCACTGTGGCGCCCTGGTCCTGACGGAGCGAGCGCAGGCCGAGCTGCGCGCCACCGGCGCCCGCCCCCGCCGGTTCGCGCTCGCCGGTATCGACGCGCTCACGGCCAGCGAGCAGCGCGTGGCCAATCTGGCGGCAAGCGGGGTCTCGAACCGCGAGATCGCGCAGCAGCTGTTCGTGACCGTCAACACCGTTGAGAGCCATCTGCGCCACGCGTATCTCAAGCTCGGGGTCCACTCCCGCGGCGAGCTGCCGACCGCGCTCTCAGCGGAGCTTGCGGAGGCTGACGGAGTGCGCGTCGGTCCGGGGCTGAGTTCGCTGGCCTGCCGTCCGGGGCAGTGCTGATCGCCTGCTCGAGCGCTGTGGCCAGACCGACCCACCCGGAGAAGTCAACGCGTCTGCCGTGCGCTTGCAGGCTCCCAACGATCGGCTCAGAGCCGACGTCGAGCTCCAGCATCACACGCACGCGATCACGGTCAGTCACGGCCTGATCAAAGCCGAGCGGGCGGGCGCTCGCATCACGGAGCACCCCTGAGGTTTGCCGCTCTGAAGCCGCGGGGGGCTGAAGGGTCCGGACGAGAAAAGTTCACCGGCGCTCCGTGATGCGAAGCGGCCGGGGTCCGATGATGATGCTTGGACCGATTGCAAGGAAGGGGCACGCCACGCCGACAATCAAGCACGTGCCGGCGCTCACGCGCCACAAGCCATCACACACGAGATTCCAACTGCGGCGCCGCTCCCGAACGCGGACCGGCCCGCTCGCGCTGTGCGCTGCCGTGCTTGGGATGCTGGTCATCGCGTCAGCAGCGGCGGCTGCTCCTGCGGGTGTCAACATCACGGCAGTTGAGGGACAGTCGTTCACGGGCAGCGTCGT
>DASZMI010000053.1:0-3429 GCA_035551915.1 Solirubrobacteraceae bacterium
GGGTCTGTGCACGGTCGCCGGTGTCGCGGGCAAGGGGGAGACGCTCGAGGTGATCCCGCGCTGGCTGATCCAGGGTCGGCGCATCGCCGGATCCTCGTTCGGCGGCGTCAGGGGCCGCGACCAGGTCCCGGAGCTGGTCGACCGCTACATGGCCGGCGAGATCGACGTCGACGCGTTCATCTCGCATCGCATCACGCTTGACGACGTCAACACCGGTTTTGAGCTGATGGAGGCCCAGGACGGGATCCGCAGCGTGATCCAGTTCGCCTGATGACCCCGCCTGACGACGGCAGCCGGTGTGCCGGCCCGGGGACGCTTACAGCTTCGCGATCGCTGCCGGCGCCTCGTCCGGAACGCCGCCGGCCTGTGCCTCGGCCATGCTCATCGCCCGCACCTTCGCGGGGTCGTCGAACATGACGATGTCCTGCCCCTTCGAGCCCCGTTGCAGAAAGCCGTGCAGCGCCCGCTGACACGGCCGAACGGTTGAGAGCGGCAGTCTAACCCTGCCCGCCGGTACCGTGGGGATCGTGAGCGTGGAGCAGCAACCGACCGCCACCGGCATGGCCGCTTCCGGCGGCAGCCACGCCGAGGATGCGCACGCGCAGCGCATCAGGCGCCTGGCCTTCAGCGCGATCCTGCTAACGACGCTGCTGGCCGCGCTCGATCAGTCGATCGTCTCGACGGCGCTGCCCCGGATCGTTGGTGACCTCGGTGGATTCAGCGACCTCTCCTGGGTGGTGAGCGCCTACCTGCTCGCCTCCACCGTGACGATCCCGCTCTATGGAAAGCTCTCCGATCTCTATGGCCGGCGGCTGCTGTTCGCCGTCGCGATCGCGGTCTTCCTGATCGGCTCGATGCTCTGCGGCCTGGCCCAGACGATGAGCGAGTTGATCGCGTTCCGCGCGGTGCAGGGCCTCGGCGCGGGCGGCCTGATTCCGCTCGCCCAGGCCGCGATCGGCGACCTCTACTCGCCCCGCGAGCGCGGTCGCTACCAGGGCTACGTTTCCTCGATGTGGGGCATCGCGGCCGTGACCGGCCCGCTGGCCGGCGGCACGCTCACGGAGGCCATCTCCTGGCGCTGGATCTTCTACATCAACTTGCCCCTGGGCGTGGTGGCGCTCGCCGTGGTGATGAAGACGCTCGGGGCCAACCGCAGGGGCGAGCACCGGATCGACTACGCCGGCGCGCTCACGCTCGGGTGCTCGCTGGGCGCGATCCTGATCGCTTGCGCCTGGTCGGGGACCACCTATCCGATCGGCTCCGCCCAGGTGATCGGTCCGTTCCTCGCCGGCCTGCTCGGCCTCGGACTGTTCGCATTGATCGAGCGCCGTGCGAGCGAGCCGATCGTCCCCGTCGCGCTGCTGCGCAACCGGATCTTCGTCACCGCCGGCGGTGGGTACTTCGTCGTCGGGGCGCTGCTGTTCGCGGTCACGATCTACATCCCCGTGTACCTGCAGGACGTGCGCGGCAACAGCCCGACGGTCTCGGGTCTGACCACGATGAGCTACACGATCGGCTGGGTGGTGACGGCCTTCGTCGTCGGCCGGCTGATCACCCGCACAGGCCGCTACCGCATCTTCCCGCTCGTCGGCACCGTCTTCGCGACCGCCGGGGTCGCGCTGCTGCTGCTCGTTGGAAGCTCGACCGGCCGCGTCGAGCTGTGCGCGATGCTCGTGCTCAGTGGCTGCGGGATGGGACTGACGGTCGCGCCCTACCTCGTCGGGTCCCAGAACGCGATCGCGCCGCAGGTGATCGGCGCGGCCACCGCGGCGCTCAACCTCGTCCGCGCGATCGGCGCCAGCCTGGCCGTCTCGATCCTCGGCGCCGTGCTCGCCGGCCGCGCCCGCGCGGTGCTGCAGAGCCGGCTCGGAGCCCACGCCAGGACGATCGACATCAGCCGCCTGATCAACGGCGGAGCCTCCCCGCACCACTCCGCGGCGATCGGCGACGCGCTGCTCAGCGGCATGCACCTCGTGTTCCTGATCTCGACGGTCGTCGGCCTCGGCGGGATTGCAATCGCGTTCACGCTCGAGGAGCGCCCGCTCAGCACCCAGCGTCAGCCGAGCACATCGGGTCCGAGCAGATCGCGCACGGACTCGATCACGTAATCGGGCGTTACCGGATCGCCCTCGAGATCGGCCGCGCTGGTCGCGCCCGACAGCACCAGCACGCCGGCGGCGCCCGCGGCCTGGCCCATCGCCACGTCTGTCATCAGCCGGTCGCCGACCACCGCCGCCCGCGACGGATCGACATCGACACGCCGCAGCACGGTCCGCACCATCTGCCGGCTGGGCTTGCCCACGATCGCTTCGGCCGCGACCCCCGTGCAGGCTTCGATCGCCGCCAGCATCGCGGCGCAATCGGGAAGCCCACCGTCGGCGGTGGGACAGTACGGATCGGGGTTGGTCGCGACGATCGCCGCCCCGTGCTCGCGTACGGCGCGGTAGGCCGCGTGCAGCTTGGCGTAGTCGAAGCCGCGGTCGAACGAGACGACCACCACGTCGGCCCCGGCCGGATCCTTCGTGACGCCGTAGCCCGCCGCCCCGAGGCGCTCGATCACCACGTGCTCGGCGACCGCCAGCACCCGGCAACCCGGGCGCGTGGCGTCCAGGTAGTCGACCAGCGCCTCGACCGAGGTCGTCACCTCGTCGGCGCTCGCGGGGATCCCGATCTCCGTCAGCCGCCGCGCGTAGGCCGCCGGCGCCGCCAGCGGGTTGTTGGTCACGAACGCGACCCGTGCCCCCTCCGCCCGCAGCCGCGCGACAGTCTCGGGCGCGCCCGGGATCGGCTGCTCGTCGAGGTACAGCGTCCCGTCGAGATCGAAGATGTAGGCGTCGAAGCGAGGTATGTCCTGCGGCTGCCGTCCCGCTTGACGGCAGCCTTGCTGCGGCGCCCTGCTGTCTGCCATGGCACGCAGGCTAACCGCTGCGGGAAGTCCACATGCCTGAGCCGCGTGTGGCGACGGGACCATCGGGTACCGCGGAGATGTTCACACAATCAGTGGGAAAACGATCACGTCTGCCACAGAGAGACCCACTAGGCTTCACGCCTGCCATGTCGGGGCGCCAACTCGCATTTGATCCGATCGCTGAGGCGCGGCGCCAGTGGGATGAGCACTGGCACTCGGAGGCGACGCCGCAGATGGTCGCGGTCACCTCGATCATGCGTGCGCAGCAGATCCTGCTGATGCGGCTGAACGCCTTGCTCGAGCCGTCCGATCTGACCTTCCCGCGCTACGAGACGCTGATGGTCCTCCACTACAGCCGCCAGGGTGAGCTGCCGCTCGGCAAGCTCTCCGACCGGCTGCAGGTGCACCGCGCGAGCGTCACGAATGTGATCGACAAGCTCGAGGCCAGCGGCTACGTGACGCGGATCGCCCACGAGCGCGACCGCCGCACGATCCTCGCGCGGATCAGCGAGCGCGGCAGG
>DASZMI010000054.1:0-22413 GCA_035551915.1 Solirubrobacteraceae bacterium
CGCGATCGCGCTGTTCATCGCCGCCACCATCTGGCCGGTGATCGAGTTCGTCGACCCCGTCCACTGATATGAGCAGCCAATCAGCGAGCACGCGTCCTGGATGCCATAGATCGTGGCCGTGAAGAACGAGTTCGTCGTCACATGACAGTCCATCACGAACTTGTACCTCTTGTGGTTGGCGAACGCCGCGATGTGGGCGTTGGCCTTGAGCGTGGCCGCGCTGGCGTCCTCGCTCAGAACGTCCATCATTGCGCCGTATGCCGGAATTACAGCGGCAGACGCACCGGCGTACTTCAGGAAGCGCCGGCGCGATACCTCGCGCTGCGCATCGCCGACGTCGATCGGCTTGTCGTCAATCCTCTTGCGGCGACCGCCACCAGAAGCATTTGCAGACATAGACCCGCGACCTCCTCAGAAATGCGGAGAACTCGCCTCGCGGGCCTCCGCTGTTGTGTGGAACAGGCCAAAGGTTCCCGAGGGAACCTCTCCTCGCGGCGCAGTATTTCACATTGTCAGCGCTAACAACTCCGATGTGCGAGTTAGCGTTTGGCGAAATCTTTCGTAACGAGGCGCAAACGCACGGGCGCTGCCGCCCGCTCTGATTTCCAGCGTGATGAGCGCTGCTCTCCTGCGGCCGGGCCAGCTTCCCCGGGCGAGTCCTCGAGACACGACGCTCGCCAGGACAGAACGCAGGTGTGCTTCGGTGGCCGATCTCCGCGGGCGCCGGCGACGCTTCGGTTGCGGGGCGGCGCTCGGTCGCGGGGCGGCGCTGGTGGCTATGCGCCCGTTTGCCGTCGGCTGAGGGCGAGCAAACCGCCGGCCGCGAGCAGCGTCAGCGCCGGCAACATTACGATCAGGCCCACGCGCAGCCCGGCAGCCTGGGCGATCAGCCCCGCCAGGAACGGCCCGCCCATCTGCCCGATCGCGGCCACCGAGAGGATCTCACCGAGGGCCGCATCGGCGCTGCCGCCGCGAGTGTGAACATGCAGCGACGAGGTCATCGGGAACAGCGCTCCGATCCCGGTGCCGGTGAGTGCGATGCCGGTGATGGCGGTGACGATCCCGGTGGCCGCGAGTACGAGCGGAAGCCCGGCGAGCACGAGCGTCAGGGCGGCGGCGAGTACGTGCTCCGGCGTGTGCGAGTGCGCGAGCCTGCTCGCCAGCAGGCGCCCGCAGAGGTTGGCGGCGTAGAGCGCGCTGACCAGCGCCACCGCGCTGCTGCGGCCGATCCCGACCGAGCCGTTCAGGTAGCTGGAGAGCCAGAAGCTGAGCGCAAACTCGAGCGCGACGATCGCCACCACGATCACCAGCGTCGGCTGCACGCGGCTACCCGCCGGGCCGCGGTGCAGATCGCTGGACGCCTCGGGAAATCTCGCCCCGGCGATCAGCAGGACGGCCGCCGCGGCCACGGCGACTCCGATCGCAAACGCACCCCGCCAGCTCGCGCCGGTGTGGGCGAGCGCACCGATGATCAGTGGCGTCGCGATTCCTGCCAGGCTGACCGCGACCTCTCCCTCGGTCATCGCCACGGCACGGCGTGCGCCGTGCGCGTCGGCGAGGGCGGCCCAGATGCGAATCAGCGCGAGGGTGGCAAGCAGGCCCATGCACAGCGCCGCCGGAAGTGTGAGGACAGGCGTGCGTCCGTAGCCGAGGCCGAGTCCGGCGACGGCCGCACCAGTGAGGCCACAGGCGATCATCTCCTTGCGGCCGAGCCTGAGTCGTCCCTGCCGCGAGAGCAGGCCGGCGAGCCCCCCGCCGATCGAGAAGGCCACCTGGTGCGCGGCGGCGACGACGTAGGAGATGTCCTCGCCGGCGCGGATGTAAGGCAGCGACGGCCCGAGCAGGGCGTTCGTGTAGCCGAACGCGAACAGTGCGCCGAAGGCAGCCCACGTGAGATGGTCGCGACGGTAGGCCATGCGCGCGACGGTAGGCCATGCGCGCGACGCTACGTCATGCAGGGCTAACCGCCGGTGCCCCTCAGCGCGACCGCGGCCCCGGCCCTGATCGCATCGGCCACGCGCTCGACCGTCGCCGAGCGCAGGCGCCACTGCTGCCAATGCAGGTGAACGTCGACGATGCCCGCTGGATCCAGCTCGATCAGGCCGTCGTGCGCGTCGGTCTGGAGGTCGGGCACCATTCCCCACCCGAGACCGGTGCGGACGGCCTCGGCGAACGCCCATGAGCCTGGGACATAGTGTCTTGGGGGTCGCAGCTGCCGGGGGGAGCATCGTCGCAGGTAGCGGTCCTGCAGCACGTCCGTACGGTCAAAGACCACCACGGGCGCCTGCGCCAGCGAGGCGCTGTTGACGCCCTCGCTGAACCAGCGCTCGACGAACGCAGCCGCGGCGCGCGGCCTGTAGCGCATGTGCCCGAGCGAGCTCACGCTGCAGCCGGGCACCGGATCGGACAGCGCCGTGACCGCGGCGGTAACGGTGCCGTCCCGGAGCAACCCCGCAGTGCGGGTCTCATCGGCGCGGCGCAGGTCGAAGCAGACCGGTGGGTCGATCGCGGCCAGAGCGGCGGGCAGCCAGGTCGATAGGCTGTCGGCGTTGACGGCCAGTGCCACCGTCGGCAGCTCGAGCTCGTCATCGTCGGCGAGCTCGCGGGCCGCGTCGTCGATCACCATCTCTATCTGGCGGGCGACGCGCAGCAACGCCTCTCCGGAGGTGGTCGGCCGCACGGGCCGCGATCGGATCAGCAGCACCCGCCCCACGCTCGTCTCAAGCGCCTTGATGCGCTGGCTGATCGCACTTGGGGTGACGTGCAGCCGGCGGGCCGCGGAGTCGAAGCTCCCCTCGGCGACGGCGGTGGCAAGCGCTTGCAGTTGAGCGAGATCCCAATCCATTAGCTGTGCTAATGAACGCTAAGAAACATTAGCTGGACGAATGATAGCCGTGGGCCTAGCGTGGAACACGATGAACGCGCTCACCGCCTATTTCGCCGGCCTGCTCTTCAGCTTCTCGCTCATCGTCGCGATCGGTGCCCAGAATGCCTTCGTGCTCAGGCAGGGCGCACGCCGCAATCACGTGAAGACCGTGATCGGGATCTGCGCCGCCTCCGACCTCCTGCTGATCGCGGCCGGCATCGCCGGCATGGGGGCCATCGTCAGGTCAGATTCCTCGCTGCTGACGATCATCCGCCTGGTCGGTGGCGCGCTGCTGCTGGCCTACGCCGCGCTCGCCGCGCGGCGTGCCTTCCAGCAGCTCGAGCTTCAGGCAGAGGCCGACGACGGTCACTCCCGTCGCGGGGTGATCGCCGCCGCGCTCGGGTTCACCTGGCTGAACCCGGCGGTGTATCTGGACACGCTGGTGCTGCTCGGCACGGTCGCCAGCTCGCACCCCGCATCGCGCTGGTGGTTCGGAGCCGGTGCGGCGACGGCGAGCATCGTCTGGTTCATCGCGCTCGGTGGCGCGGCGCAGCTGCTGGCCCCGATCCTGCGACGCCCGGCGGCGGCCCGGGCGCTCGAGCTGTTCGTGGCCGTGGTGATGACCGCCACCGCCGTGCGAACGTTGCCGATCTGAGCTGAGCCGACCGGCCGTGGCGCGATCAGCGTGGCGGCTTGCCCGCCCGCAGCAGCTCGAGCGCCTGGGCCACTCGCTTCTCGCGGGTCTCCTTGCGCTTGGCGTCGTCGATCCAGCGTGCGTACTCCTTGCGGTGGGTGAACGACATACCTTCGTAGGCCGAGCGCGCGATCGCATCGCCGGCCAGCGCCCTGGCGAGCGCCTCAGGCACCTCGACCTCTCGCGGTTCCTCGTCGAGCTCGATCAGCACCTCGATCGTGTCACCGGCCTCGACACCGGCGCTCTTGCGGACCTCCTTGCTCAGGCCGAGCAGGTTCTCGCCACGCATCGGCGTGACGGTCGTGCGCCAGCTGCGGCCATTGATCGTGGCCCGCACCGGGAAGCGCTTCCTGCCGTCCCCGATCGCGGCGACCTGGCGGTCATCGAGAACGACCGCCGCGGCCGGGCCGCGCGGCTCAAGCGTCGTCGTCAACTGAAGCGAGCCCACGCGACGATGATCTCACACCTGCTGCATGGCTTTGCCAGCGTCGGTAGGCGATGTGGTCGGGGGAGAAGCGCGAAGATCAGCGTGGGTAGGCAGGGGAGCAGGTTGCTCCGGGTAGGTAGGGCGAGACAGTGGCGACATCACTGGTCGCGTGGCGCGTAGCGGTGGTGCAGCATCAGGTCGTTCCCGTCGGGGTCGTTGAAGAACGCCATGTGGCAGACGCCCGTGTCGAAGATGTCGCCGTTGAAGATGACGCCCCTGCCCTCGAGCTCGGCACGGGCCGCCTGGACATCGCTGACTCCCAGGCCGATGTGTCCGTTCTTCTGCGGGGCGAAGGGCATGCCGTTCCTGGCCGGCTCCCAGATCGACAGACAGGTCTGGCCGGCCCAGAACTCGAACCTTGCCTTCGGGTCGGGGCGCAGACCGAGCGTGTCGGCGTAGAAGCCGCGCAGCTTTTCGGCGTCCTGCGCGGGCACGGCGATGAAGTCGAGGTCGTAGTTCACGCGAGCTCCCTGGTAGTCGATGCCTTTCTCGTGGGATCCTCTCAACGATTGCGGTCAGGGAGCGACCTGAACTTCCGGACCGAGAGCTGCGTCAGCGGGCGGCCATCTCATCGAGCGCGACGGCCGGGAAGGCCTCGGCGAACTGCGCCAGCGCGTATGGCGTGCGGAAGGCGGCCAGGCAGGTCCCGTCGCGGCGTTCGATCAGCTCGGCCCAGCGCGAACCTCGAACGGCATCGGCATCGTCGCGCGCGATCCGGCGAGCGATGTGCCAGTCGAGCGGCTCGAAGCGCACCCGTACAGCGAACTCGTTGTCGAGCCGCTCCGAGGCGACGTCGAACTGCAGCGGCCCGATCGCGGCGAGCACAGGCGCGGGGTCGTTGGCCGCGCGCTGGAAGAGCTGTACGACGCCCTCGTGGTCGAGCTGCTCGAGCGCTCGCAGGAATTGCTTGCGGCGTGCAGGATCACGGTTGATCACGGTGACGAAGTGCTCGGGTGCCAGTGACGGGATCGCTGGAAAGCTGACGGGAGAACCGTCGTAGAGTGTGTCGCCGACGAGTACGTCCGAGGCGTTGACGATGCCGATGATGTCGCCGGGGTAGGCGTGTTCGATCGTCGAGCGATCCTGCCCGAAGAGCTCGTGCGCGTAGGAGAGCGCGAGCGTGCCGCCGGTGCGCGCGTCGGTCACGCGCATCCCGCGCTCGAAGCGGCCCGAGCAGACCCTCAGGAAGGCGATCCGGTCACGGTGGCGCGGGTCCATGTTCGCCTGGACCTTGAAAGCAAGCGCCGAGAACCCGGCGTCGAGAGCTCGCCCCTGCCCGTCCGTCGACGGGCGGGGGGAGGGTGGCGGACCGACGTCGATCAGCGCGTCGAGCAGCTGCTCGACGCCGAAGTTCCAGAGCGCCGAGCCGAACAGCACGGGCGTGAGCGTCCCGTCAGCGAACAGCTCCCGGTCCCAGGCGCGGCCGTCGGCCTGCAGCAGCTCGAGCTCTTCGCGCGCGGTGCCCCAGGCGGGATCTGCGTCGGAAAGTTCCGGGGAGACCTGTTCGGCCTCGGCGCGGGTGGCGCCGCGCGCGGCGCGCGTGAAGCGCGTGAAGATGCCGCTGTCGGCCGCCAGCACGCCCTGGAAGTCGCCCGGATGCCCGACCGGCCAGGTGAGCGGTGCGCAGGCCAGCTCCAGCGTCTGCTCGATGTGGTCGATCATCGCCAGTGGCTCCATGCCGGGTCGGTCGTACTTGTTGACGAACGTGATCAGCGGGATCCCGCGAGCGCGGGCGACCTGGAAGAGCTTCAGTGTCTGATCCTCGACGCCGCGGGCGGCGTCGAGCAGGATCACCGCGCAGTCGGCCGCAGCCAACACGCGCAGCGTGTCCTCGGAGAAATCGCGGTGGCCCGGGGTGTCCAGCAGGTTGAAGACGGTCTCGCGATGGCTGAAGCGCATGGCCGTCGAGGTGACCGAGATCCCGCGGCGGCGCTCGAGCTCCATCCAGTCGGAGGTCACCTCACGCTGCTGTGAGGTGGCCTTGATGGCACCGGCCTCGTGCAGCGCGCCGCCGTAGAGCAGCAGCTTCTCGGTCAGGGTCGTCTTGCCGGCGTCCGGATGCGAGATCACCGCGAAGGTGCGCCGACGTGCCGCCTCCTGCAGGAGCAGCATCGAGGCGTGCGAGGGCGTGCTCAGTTCTGGGGCTTCCGTGCTCATCGGGGAGTTGATTGTGACAGCGACAATTGGGGCCCCTGAAGTGCGGTCGCGCCAGCGATGCAACCCGCTCGCCCGCCCGACGACTTCGAGGGCAAGCTCGCCGTGCTCACCGCTGGAGCGACGCACAGATCGTCGCCTTTGCCGACGGTGTGAAGGTGACCGCCAACGCGGTCCACAGCCACAGCTAAGCGGGGGCCATCAAGGTCACGCCCGCGACGAGGCGACCTTCGCGCATCCGTGCGCGTGGGATTGGCACGACAGGCATCTACTTCCCCCAAAAGGTCACTCGTGCCAGCGCCTCAACAGCGCCCCAATGCTGGCGGGAGCAAGATATCTGGCCGCGGGAGTCAGTGTCAACCGGCCGTCAAGTCAGGTTGAAACCCGCTCACGGGTGACTGAGCTGGCCGCCGGTCGCGGCCTTGGGAGCGGACGCGAAGTGGCGCTCGAGCGCGTTCACGATCGCCGGGTCGAACTGGGTACCGGCGTTGCGCCGCAGCTCATCGATCGCCTCGTCGTGGCTGCGCGCCCGCTGGTAGGGGCGCTCGGACGTCATCGCGTCGTACACGTCGCACACGGCGATCAGGCGTGCCGCGAGCGGGATCTGCTCGCCGCGGAGACCGTCGGGGTAGCCGCTGCCGTCCCAGCGCTCGTGTGAGCCACGGACGATCGCGGCCACGCCGGTGAGGGCTGGCGCGGCGTTGAGGATGCGCTGCCCGATCTCCGGGTGCTGCCTGATGAAGAGCCACTCGTCCGCGTCGAGCGGCCCGGGCTTCTCGACGATCGCATCCGGGATCGCCAGCTTGCCGATGTCATGCAGCTCGGCCGCTCGCAGGGTCTCGTCGAGGAGCTCGCCATCGAAGGCGAAGTGCCCGGCGACGGCTTCGACGATCGCCGCAACGCCGGTCGAGTGCGCGAGCTGCTCGGGTGCGCGCTCGCCGAGCAGCTGCATGAGGACATCGCGCACGGGTGTGCGCTGCGTGCGTGCCTTATCGGCGTACATGCGCTCGTCGGCGAGCCGCAGGGCGGCGTCGGGGCTGCCGGCCTCGTCCGGGATCAACGCGATCCCGAGCGCGGTGGTGACGTCGAAACCGCTACCGCGCTCATTGAGCGCCGCCCTGGCGTTGATGAGCAGCTGATCGTGAGCTACGTGGCGACCGTCGAGCAGCGCGCAGAACTCGTCCCCGCCGAGCCGGTAGGCGGAGCCGGCCGCCCCCACGGCGGCCTTCAGCGCGGTGCCAAGGCGGGCGAGCAGCGCGTCGCCGACTCCGTGTCCGTAGACGTCGTTGTAGCGCTTGAAGCCATTGAGGTCGAAGAACACGAGCGTGGTCGTGCGGTTGCCGGTGCGGAACAGGCGATCGAGGTCGGAGATCAGCTGGCGGCGGTTACAAAGGCCGGTGAGCGCGTCGGTGACCGCCTGCGCGTTGGTCGCCTTGAGCATCGCTGCGTTCTCGCGGTGGGTCAGGGCGGAGCGCACGGTCGCGAGTGCGAGCGCCCCGGCGGCGAGGCCAATCGCCCAGGGGGTGACCGTCGTGAAGGCGGAGACGACGAGCAGCCCGAGCGCGATCGTGGCGGCAATGAACGTCAGCGCGATCGTGTCGCGTGAACTCGTCGGCTGGTCTGTGTGGGTGCTCGACGGCAACCAGGCGCCGACCGCCAGCACGCAGAACGAGGCGAGGTAGAGCACGTTGTCCCAGCCGCCGGCTCGGTAGATGCCACCGGCCGCCTGGTCGGCGTAGAGGATGTCCGCCACCGCCATCAGTGCGATGCCGGCCCCGAGCGCCATCCAGTCGCGGCCGGCGCGCCGGCCGGTGAGGACGTAGGCCATTGCCACGAACATCAGCAGGATGCAGTCCAGGACCGCGTAGGAGATGTTGACGGCATCCACGGCGAAGCGGCCGGTCGTACCGCGGAGCACTGCATCGAGGACCAGCAGCGCCGCCGCCGCGCCGACGGCGAGCCCGACGACGCCCCCGTCGAGCCATTGCGCGGCGACCGCATGCCTGATGCGCGATCGCAGCAGTGCCATCAGCGCGCCGTAGATCGCGGGGTACATCAGCAGGTAGGCCACATCGGCCACAGACGGAGCCGGTGGGTTGGCGACGTAGTCGAGCCAGACCGACCAGATCAGATCGCCGATGGTCCAGAGCGTCAGCGCGACCGTCATCAGCGCCCATGCGAAGCGCTGCTCGCGGCGCTGCACGACGCGCGCGGCGCAGACTCCCAGAGCGACGAACTCGATCGCCTGGTAGACCCAGCCGTTGGCGAGCGTCGTCAGACTGGAGCCGTCCACCTTTGTGAGCGCCCACAGGGACTCGAAGGCCATGCCGACGCCCAGCGCCGCGTATGCGCTGCGGCGCCATATCGGGATCGCCGCATGTCGGTTGACCACACTGTGTTATTCGGCATTTCAGCCCGATCTTTGAACCCTGAGCTGACTACGAGCACGGTCCGTGCACAACGACCACGGCGCCGGCCGGGTGTCGGCTCGACAAAAAAGAGCCGCCCCCGAAAGGGCGGCTCCCATAAGTACTTCAGGAAAGACTGAAGCGGTTCTTAGAGCGCGACGACGTTCGCGGCGGACGGACCCTTGGGGCCCTGCTCGGCGTCGTAGCTCACCTTGGCGCCCTCGGCCAGCGTCCTGAAGCCGCTGCCCTGGATCGCCTGGTGATGGACGAAGAGATCCTTGCCGGCGTCATCGGGAGTGATGAAGCCGTAGCCCTTCTCGTCGCTGAACCACTTGACGGTTCCTGTAGCCATTGTTGCCTCCGTTGTTAGGTGCTCTGCGGAAACGCGGGAGGTGCATAGGCAACTAACAGCGGAAACGCGGGCACTTCTTTGGTTGAGCCGTGTGCTCAACCCGAGATGCCAAGCGTAGCCTACTCAAGGCCTGTCGATGTGTCGGGATGTCAATGGCTGCTGACGGCAGCCGCTCAAACGAGTGTGCCGAGCGCCAGTGGAGTGATCCGCTGGGCGCCGGCGCCGCGCAGCTGACCGCCGACCATCGCCAGCGTCCAGCCCGAATGGCGGGCGTCATCGAGCAGCACGCCGGTTCCCGCCGGAGGGGTGGCAATGACCTTGAAGGCGCCGCGCACGTTCGCCGCCTGCTGCACGGCGTTTGTCATCTCGCGCTGCGGCGGCCGCGCGTCGCGGCGGACGATTAGCTCGACGAAGCGGACGCCGAGCGCCGCCGCAACCGCCTGTGCCAGCGCGTCCAAAGTGGCGCCCAGGTGGACCGAGGGCACGCGTGTGATCCAGTCGACGTGCGTGCCGCTGGTGCGCACCAGCTGGGCGAGCGCGTCGATGACCTCGCCATCGAAGCTGCCCGAGCGCAGCCCGCGCTCGACCGCCGGCCACCAGCCGCCGTCGCCGATCCGCGCCAGCGACCAGCCCGGCTCGATGCGCACGTTCTCCGGGATCTTGCGCATCGCGCCGTCCGCGTCGGGAGCCATCTTCTTGACCTCGAGCGTGATCGGCTGCGAGCGCAGGTGGCGCTGGGCGTGCTCGACCAGCGCCGCGTCCGGCTCGCGGGCGTAGCGGGGGCCGGCACAGACCGAGCAGCGGCCGCAGTCCTCGGCGCTCGGGTCATCGAGCTCCTGCTGCAGCGTCCGCATCAGGCAGCGGCCGTCGGCTCCGAAGCCCTCCATCGCCAGCTGCTCCGCACGGCGCAGGGCCGTGACCTGGGCATAGCGCTCGCCGTCGTAGGACCAGTCGCCACCCGGGACGAACTGCCAGCGACTGCCGCTGCGGCGCACTGCGCCCTCGACGTCGAGGATCTTCAGCATCGCCTCGAGCCGGCCCATCCCGAGGTTGACGACCGCCATCAGCTCACGCGTCGTGCGACCCTGCTCGCCGGCGTGCTCGAGCTCGGACAGCACCGTGGCGACGCGCTCGTGGGTCGGGAATGCCTGGGTGATGAAGAAGTCCTGGATGCGGCGGTCCTCGGCACCGCGCAGCAGCACCACCTCCGCCTCCGGCAGGCCGCGCCCCGCGCGGCCGACCTGTTGGTAGTAGGCCACAACCGAGCCGGGCGCCTGATAGTGCACGACGAAGCCGAGATCGGCCTTGTCGTATCCCATCCCCAGGGCGCTGGTCGCGACGACCGCCTTCAGCTCGTTGCGCAGCAGCCGCTCCTCGGTCGCGATCCGCTCGGCGCTCTCCTGCTCGCCGCTGTAGGCGTCGGCGGGGATGCCGTTGGCCGTGAGGAAGCCCGCGACCTGGTCGGCGTCGCGCTTGGTCAGCGTGTAGACGATGCCGCTGCCGGGGAGCTCGGGCAGGTGTTCGACGAGCCAGGCCAGCCGCTGCGCGGGGCGCGGCAGCTCCAGCACCTCCAGGCGCAGGCTGGTGCGGGCGAGCGAGCCGCGGTAGGAGCGCAGCGCCTCGGCGTCTGTGGAGGCGAGCTGCTCGACGATATCGGCGACGACGCGGTCGTTGGCGGTCGCGGTGGTGCCGAGCACCGCGACGTTCGGCCCCAGCGCGTCGAGCATGTCCTTGACGCGGCGGTAGTCGGGCCGGAAGTCATGCCCCCAGTCGGAGATGCAGTGCGCCTCATCGATCACCAGCAGCCCGACGGCGGAGGCGAACAGCGGCAGCATCGTCTCCCGGAACTGCGGGTTGTTGAGCCGTTCGGGGCTGATCAGCAGCAGGTCGACGGTGTTCTCGTCGAGCTTGCGGCGCACGGCGTCCCACTCATCACGGTTGGTGCTGTTGATCGTGTGCGCCCGCAGTCCCAGGCGCTGCGCGGCGGCGATCTGGTTGCGCATCAGCGCCAGCAGCGGGCTGACGATCAGCGTCGGCCCGGCGGGACGGTCGGGATCGGATCGCAGCAGCGAGGTAGCCACGAAGTACACGGCCGACTTGCCCCAACCGGTGCGCTGCACGCAGAGCACCCGCGAGCGGTCGACCACCAGGTCGACGATCGCCCTGAGCTGGCCCTCGTGGAACTCGGCGCCGGGCTCGGCGGTCAGGGTGCGCAGTCGCTCGCGTGCGGCCTGCTCGATGGTTGCGTTAGCGGTCGTCACAGGTTCATCCTCGCAGGTGGGCGGCGGTGCCCGGCCGCGTCACTGGTGGACGAAGGTAGTTGCACGGGCGGCTTCCATCCTCGCCTCCCGGATCGGTAGCGTGAAGGGATGCGGCCCGCGGCGCTTCGGGATCACTGCCTGTCGTTCATGGGCTCGGAGGAGACGTTTCCGTTCGGCCCGAACACCTCGGTGTTCAAGGTCGGTGGCAAGATGTTCGCGCTCTCGCAGCTCGCGGCGGACGAGCTCCGGATCAGCGTCAAGTGTGAGCCGGCGCTGGCCGTGCGGCTTCGTCAGGCGCACGTCGAGGTGATCCCCGGGTATCACCTCAACAAGCGCCATTGGAACACCCTCATCATCGGCGGCGGCCTCTCCGATGAACTGATCAGGGACATGATCGAGGACTCATATGACCTCGTCGTGAGCGCGCTTCCCGCGTCGCGGCGGCGCGCACTGGGGTGGAGACCGGCGTCGGCGTGAGCCGCGGTCAAGACCGGCCGCGACGCGAGCGGTCGGCTACGAGTGCGGCTGCCGAGCCTCCCCTCTCAGGGAGGCTCCCTCATCAGGATCGAACAGATGCAGGCTCGTCGTGTCGACCATGAACGCGGCCTCCTGACCTGCGGCGATCTCGCTGCGGGACGCGATGCGAGCCACGCCGGCGCTTGCGGCAGCGGTTCCGATCTCGCCCGTATTGAGCTCACCTCCGGTCTCGTCATCGGCGCCGGCCAGTCGTTCGTCGCCGGTGCTGAGCCGCTCTGCGTCGATGCGGAAGTGAACGAGCTTCTCGGCTCCCAGTTCCTCGACCAGATCGACGGTGCCCTGAAGTCGCTGACTCGTCGAAGCGTGGCCGCCCAGCGCAGCGTCGCCGAGGGCCTCCGGGCGGATGCCGACGACCACGCGCTCTCCGCGGTAGCGACCGATGACCGCCTCGTCGGCCAACTCGCCGGGTAACGCGAGCGTCTGGTTGCCGAGTGCGATCGAGCGCCCCTCGGAGTCGACGGTGGCCTGGTACAGATTCATCGCGGGTGAGCCGATGAAAGCTGCGACGAACAGGTTCGCGGGCCTGTCATAGAGCTGCTTTGGAGGCGCGTACTGCTGCAGCTTCCCGGTGCGCATGACCGCGACGCGATCCCCCATCGTCATCGCCTCGACCTGATCGTGGGTCACATAGAGCGTGGCGACGCCGAGCCGGCGTTGCAGGCGCGAGACCTCGGCGCGCATGTGGACGCGCAGCTTGGCATCGAGATTGGACAGCGGCTCGTCCATCAGGAATGCGGCCGGCTCGCGCACGATCGCCCGCCCCATCGCGACCCGCTGGCGCTGCCCGCCGGACAGCTGCGCCGGCTTGCGCCGCAGCTGCTCGGTGAGGCCGAGCACGCGGGCCGCGTCCTCCACCTTCGCGTCCACCTCGCCCTTCGGCAGCTTCTGCATGAGCAACGAGAAGCCGATGTTCTCGGCCACCGTCATGTGCGGGTAGAGCGCGTAGTTCTGAAAGACCATCGCGATGTCGCGTTCGCGCGGCGTGAGGTCGTTGACAGGGCGGTCGCCGATCTCGATCTCGCCGTCCGTCACGTCCTCGAGCCCGGCGACCATCCGCAGCGCGGTCGTCTTGCCGCAGCCGGAGGGACCCACGAGCACGACGAACTCGCCGTCCTCGACATCGAGGGTGAGATGGCTCACGGCCTCGACGCCGTTCGGGTAGACCTTCGAGACATCGATGAAGCGCAGCGGCGCCATCAGCGGAACGATCCTGCGGTCAGGCCCGCGACGATGCGGCGCTGGGCAAAGAGCACGAGCAGTGCCACCGGGATCGTGATGATCACGACCGCGGCATCGATGCGGTTGTAGAAGACCTGGAACTGGCTCTGCCCCAGGTTGACGATCGCCAGCGGCGCGGTGAAGTGGCTCGGCGTCTCGAGGAACGACACCGCGAACGCGAAGTCATTCCAGGCGAGGATGAAGGCGATGATCCCCGCGGTGAACACGCCCGGGATCGCGACCGGGACCACCACGCGGCGCAGCGCGACCAGGCGGGTGGCGCCGTCGACCAGCGCGGCCTCCTCGAGATCCGCCGGGATCTGCATGAAGAAGTTGCGCAGCAGGTAGGTCGCGATCGGGAGCGTGTAGACGAGGTAGACGATGATCAGTGGCCAGATGCTGTCCAGGAAGCCGAGGTTCCGCAGTACGAGGAAGAGCGGGCCGACCATCGCCAGCACCGGGAAGAAGCCCGCGACGAGGATGAAGGCGAGGATCGCCCCGGCCCCGCGAATCGGCATCCGCGCCAGCGCGTACCCCGCCAGCGTCGCGACGACGATCGTGATCAGCGTGGTCAGCCCGGCCACGATCGCGCTGTTGATGAGTGGCGTGAGAAATCCCTGCTGGTTGAAGTCCTCGCTGTAGGCGGAGCCCGTCAGATGCGCGGGGATGATGCCGTTGGGGCCGCCGACCCCCTGGCCCACGGCCTGGTCGGAGAGCAGCGAGGTGCGCAGGATCCAGTAGAACGGGAACAGCGCGATCAGGATCACGATCAGGACCGCGAGGTAGAAGCAGACCTCGCGCACGATTCGCTGTACGCGTCGACTGCGGGTGCCGGGTCGGTGAGGCCGCGAAACGGCCAGCGGGCCGGTCGCGGCGGATTCGGTGCTCATCGCAGGTCCCTCGTTCGCATCAGCCAGCCGACGATCCCGGCCGCGAGCAGGCAGAGCACGACCAGCATCACGGAGATCGCGCCGCCATAGCCGAAGTCGGTGTCGACCAGGAACGTCTGCCAGTTGAGGAAGGACAGCGTCTCCGTGCTGAGCCCGGGGCCGCCGCCGGTCATGATGTAGACGACGTCGAAGATCAGCAGGCCGGACAGCAGGCGGAAGATCAGGGCGACCGCGAGCGCGGGCTTCAGCAGCGGCAGCGTGAGGCGCCGGAAGGTCTGCCACCAGGACGCTCCGTCGATGCGCGCCGCCTCGTAGATCTCGGTCGGGATTACCTGCAGGCCGGAGAGCAGGATCAGCGCGATGAACGGGATGTTCTTCCACGCGTCAGCGACGAAGATCGCGGTCCAGGAGGTCCAGATCCCGGACAGCCAGGTGGTGTGCAGCCCGAAGATGTAGTCGACGAATCCCGAGCGCTGGTCGAACATCGTCTTCCAGAGCGTCGCCGACACGACCGTCGGCACCGCCCACGGGATCAGCACCGCGACCCGCAACAGCCCGCGCCCGCGGAAGCGGCGGTGCAGCATCAGCGCGAGCCCGAGCGCCAGCACGGTCTCGATCGCGACCGAGACGCCTGCGAAGGCGAGCGTCCGCCACAACGCATGCAGCCACTCGGAGGACCTGAACATGCGCGTGTAGTTGTCGACCCCGACCCAGCCGCCCTGGCCGGTGATCTCGCTCAGATTCTCGGCGTGGAACGAGTTCCAGAGGTTGTATACAAGCGGGTAGGCGGTGACCGCCAGCAGCAGCACGATCGCCGGCGCGAGCATGAGATACCCGAGCCGGCGATCCGCGCGAACCCTGCCCGACACCGGCGGCCGCCCGTGACGGCCGCCGAAGCGGAGCGCTGGTGGCGCCTCAGTCGCCATCGCAGCAGTCCCGGCCGGTGCTAGCCGTTTGCCGCTGAGATCTGCGACGCCGCGCTCTTCATCGCGGACGCGACCGAGCTCGTGTTGGCGAACACCGCTGAGAAGGCGTTCTGGAGGTCAACCGAGATCTGCAGGTATTTCGGGCTCACCGGCCGCGGCTGGGCGTAGCCGTTGAGCACCTTGACCTGCCTGAAGTACGGTGCCTTCGCATACAGCGCCGACGTGTAGGCCGACGGCAGCGAGGGCGGATCACCGGTGGCGATCGCGCGCTTGATCTCGACCGCGGGGCTGGTCAGGTACTGGATCAGCTTCCATGCGGCGGCGACGTTGGAGGACTTCGCGTTGATCGCGAGCATCTCACCGCCGAGTGCCGACCCGGGCCGGCCACCCTTGGCCGCCGGGAACGGGATGTAGCCCGTGTGCCCGTGGGCCGGACTGCTCTTGGTCGATGCGTCGACCGACGCGACGAACGGATAGTTGATCGCAAACGCGGCATGGCCGGCCGTGAACTCCTGCTGGACGTTGCCCTCCTGCCAGCCGGTCACCGCCTGCGGCGCGATCTTGTTCACGTAGATCGCGTCGTGCAGCCACTTCAGTGCCGCGACGTTCGCCGACGTGTTGACGCTGCTCGCCGTCAGGTGTCCGCCAAAGGCCCCGTCGACGGTCATGAACGCGGTGATCGCACCCTCGTACTTCTCACCCTCGAAGGCGATGCCCTCCTTGAGCGACTTGTCCTTCTTCATCGCGGCCTTCGCGTCGGCGACGACCTGCGCAGGTGACTTCGGTCGTGTCTTGATCAGGTCCGTGCGGTAGAAGAGACCCTCCGGGTTGTCGAACCAGGGGACGGCGTACGCCTTGCCCTGGTAGCTCCCCGCGGCGACCTCGGTCGAGAAGAACTGGTGCAGGTTGGGGTGCAGCGAGGTCAGCGGCTTGACCCATCCCGCCTGTGCGAACTTGGCCGGGTAGGTCACGTCCGATTCGAACACGTCGGGCGTGCCCGAGCCGGCGATGAAGCGCTGCTGCAACTGCTGCAGGTAGGTCGTCGAGTTCGGCGACAGCACGTCGATCTTGACCTTGATCGACGGATTCGCCTTTTCGAACGCCTTGATCGCGGCCTGCGTCTGCTGCCCCTCGGTGCCGAGCCCCGACTCAGCGAACTCGATGGTCGTCGATCCCGACGCGGTTCCAGCCGACTTGGCGGCACCACTCGAGCTCGCCCCGTAACCCGCCCCGGCCGCGACGACCATTACAGCGGTTAGACCGGCAACCCCCGGGCGCCAGCGTCGCATTGACATGGCTTCACCTCCACTCAGCGCTTCATGTGCCGTGCCGGCCGCTGGGCCGCACAGCCACCCGTTTTGACTTCGAGCGCGTCTCGGCGATGCTGAAGGAGCACGCGAACCTTGATGCGGCCGAGCCGCGTTTCACCAGCCCAGCGCTACCCCGGTGCCCGGGGCCTCAATCAGAGCTTCAGTGGCAGACGGTTGGCGGCGGCGGAGCAGGTCACCTGCAGGACGGTTCGCACAAGCCGCTGATTGAAAGCGAATGGGTGTGGAGAGCAGATCGAACAACTCTTAGCGAGGCGCAGACCGCATGACCCCTGATGATGCCCGCCGGCTTGCGCTGGCGCTTCCCGAGACGGTCGAACGGGACCATCATGGCCGCCCGTCGTTTCGCGTCGGCGGCAGGATCTTTTCGACCATCTGGGACGAGCACACGATGAACGTGATGCTCGACGAGCCGGGGATCCACACCGCCGTCACCGACCATCCGGACTGGTGCACCGAGCGCTACTGGGGCAAGCGGCTCGCCGCCGTGGCGGTCGATCTGCCTGCCGCGCCTGAGCGCCACCTGCGCGATCTGCTCAGCGACGCCTGCGAATCGAAGGCGGGGCGACCAGCCACCTGACAGCCCGCAGCCAGCATCCAGGACCGCCCGGATTTGGCTACCGGATCGCCTCGCCTGACGCGCGCCCGAACCAGCCGTGTGGCGCGACCACGCCTGCTGCGGACGCGCGGACCTGCCGAGGCCGAACTCAGGCCGCCAACGAATCGCGCTCTGCCGCCTGCGTTGCCCGAGGGTCAGGCATTGAAACCGGCAGCGATTCGGACGCCGTGTCGAGTGCACTCCGCCGGCGTCCCAGCCGTCCGAGCAGGAGCGCTGCCACGAGCGCACCGGTGAACGTGAAACCGGCGCCGGCCGCCAGCCCGACCGCGTAGCCATGGGTCAGCGCGCTGGCGACCGGGACGCCGCGGTCCGCGCGCGTCGCGCTGTCGGCGATCGTCGACAGCACCGCCAGGCCGAGCGCGCCGCCCATCAGCCGCGCGGTATTCAGCAGGCCGGAGGCCAGTCCGGTCTCCGCCGCCGGCACGCCGCGCGTTGCCGCCACCGTGCCCGCCACCAGCGTCGTGCCCATGCCGAGCCCGACCAGGATCATCCCCGGCAGCACGTTTGGCAGGTACTGAGCGCCGGCGGTGATCAGACTGAGGTACGCCAGGCCCGCGGTTGTGATGGCCAGGCCGCCGGCGACTGTCGCCGCGAGGCCGAAGTGCCCGAGCAGCTTTGGCGCTCGGGTCGAGCCGAAGAACACGCTGAGGGTGGTCGGCAGGAACGCGGCACCGGCCCCGAGCGCGTCCATGTGCTCGACCTGCTGCAGGAACAGCGTCATGAAGTAGAACATCGAGAACGCGCCCGCGTAAAGCAGCAGCACGGCCAGGTTCGCCCAGCGCAGTTGCGGGATCCGGAAGATCGAGAGTGGCATCAGCGGCGCCGTCGCGACACGCGCCTCGACGTACAGGAATGCGCTGACCACAAACGATGAGGCGATCAGCGGCGCCAGCACGCCGGCCGAGCCCCACCCCTGTACCGAGCTGCGCGTCACCGCGTATGCGAGCAGCAACAAGCCTGCGGTACTGAGCAGCGCGCCGCTGAGGTCGAAGTGGCGCTCAGCCTCGACGTCGCGCGGGCCGATCGCGGGAACCAGTCGCAGCGCGCCAAGCATCACGACCGCGCCGATCGGGACGTTGATCGCGAAGATTGCCTGCCAGCCGAGCGTCTGCGTTAGCAGCCCGCCGAGGATTGCCCCTGACGAGGCGCCGAGGCCGCCGACTGCACCCCAGATGCCGAGCGCCCGCGTCCGCTGCGGCCCCTCAGGGGTCGCGGCGGTGATGATCGAGAGCGTCGCAGGCGAGAGCAGCGCACCGGCCAGTCCCTGCAGGGCCCGGGCGATCAGCAGCGTCGTCTGCGAGTCCGAGAGCGCGCAGATCAGCGAGCACAGTGCGAAGGCCACGGTGCCCGTCAGGAACACGGGACGGCGGCCGATCAGGTCGCCGGCGCGCCCGCCGAGCAGCAGAAAGCCTGCGAAGGTGATCGTGTAGGCGGTGACCACCCACTGCAGGGCGGTGCCAGAGAAGCCCAGCCCGGCGCGGATCGAGGGGAGCGCGACGTTGACGATCGAAACGTCGAGAATCACCATGAACTGGGCCAGGCAGACCAACGCGACCAGCGCGTTGGTCGAGGCCGGGGACTTGATTCGCGTTGTCATGAGAGTTAGTCTGGGCGGCCAGTTATCCAGGTACAAGAGAGGCATTTATCCTGGTAGTAGAAACACCCCCCAGTGACCGCGAGACAGCCCCCGGCGAGCGCCCGACAGCGCCCGACCACCGCAGGATGCCCCCCGGCGACCGTCTGGCCGCTGAGACGGGGCAGGCCGCGCACGATCTCGACCGGCACCGCCGCGAGGAACTAGCCGACTTCCTCAAGCGTCGCCGCGCAGCTCTGAGGCCCGATGACGTCGGCCTGCCCAACGGCGGTCGGCGCCGCACTCCTGGTCTGCGCCGCGAGGAGGTGGCGTTGCTGGCCGGGGTCGGCTCGACCTGGTACACGTGGCTCGAGCAGGGCCGCTCGGTGCGCGCCTCGGTCGAGGTGCTGGAAGCGATTGCGCTCGCACTGCGCATGACCGCTGCCGAGCGCCAGCACCTGTTGCTGCTCGGGCGTGGTGATGCGCCGTCGGCCGCACCGAAGCCAGAGCTGGTGGCACCGTCCCTGCGGGCGGTGATCGAGCACCTCGGCAACCACCCGGCGTTCGTCGTCGGCCGCCGCTTCGACTATCTGGCCTGGAACCGCGCGGCGTGCGTCCTGCTCGGCGACCTCGATGAGATTCCCGTCCACCAGCGCAACCACATCTGGCTGACGTTCATGCAGCCGCGGCGCCGTGAGCTGTTCACCGACTGGGAGGCGAGCTCCCGCCAGGCGGTGGCGAAGTTTCGCCACGCGGCCGCCGAAAATCTCGGCGATCCCGACTTCGAGTCGCTGATCGCAGCGCTGCGCGGCAGCAGCCGCGAATTCTGCCGCGCCTGGAAGCTGCATGAGGTCGCGCAAGGCAGCGGCGGCCGCAAGGTCCTCAACCATCCGGTCGCGGGCAGGCTGGTCTTCGAGCACGTGGTACTGAACCCGCAGGAGCAGCCGGACCAGCGCCTGGCGCTGTACGTGCCGATGCAGGAGGACGACACCGTCGCCAGATTCGCCGCACTTATGGATGCCTGCTGAGGGTCTGGCGAGCTGGCACTGAACGGGACCGGGATCGCGTCGCTCCGATCAATGCGTGGGAGGCCGCCACCGCGAACGTTGGCTGCAGGCCAATCGATTGCCCAGCGCATTGGCGCTGGGCTCGGTGCCAGCTGGTGAGAGCTCTGGTCATAGGATGTGTTCAGCGCTAAATACAGAGGGGAAGTCGGGCCCTATAGGCAACAGGAGGAGCCACATGCGGTTGTCTTACGCCCACGGTCTGTCAAGCGTGTCGCTGCTCGGCGAGACGATCGGGGAGAACCTCGACCGTGCAGTCGCCCTCTTCCCAGAGCGGGATGCGCTTGTGGAGCACCCGACGGGTAGGCGTTGGACCTACCGTGAGCTGGGCGCAGACGTCGATCGTCTGGCGTTGAGCCTGATCTCAGCTGGCATCGAGCCGGGCGATCGAATCGGGATCTGGTCCCCGAACTTCCCCGAATGGGTTCTGACTCAGTTCGCGTCCGCGAAGGTCGGAGCGATCCTCGTCAACGTGAATCCGGCGTACCGGACGCATGAACTGAGCTATGCGCTGAATCAGTCTTCGTTGCGACTGCTGGTGTCGGCAACCGCATATAAGACAAGCGACTACCGGTCGCTGGTCGAGGAGGCCCGACCGGGGTGCCCAACGCTTGAGCGGGTTGTCTACATCGGAGACTCGAGTTGGGATGAGCTGCTGGTGACGGCCGATGAAACGCCCCCTAGCACCCTGGTGGAGCGGATGTCGCGGCTGGCGTTCGATGATCCGATCAACATTCAATACACGTCCGGGACGACGGGCTCGCCCAAAGGCGCGACTCTCACCCACCACAACATCCTCAACAACGGGTTCTTCGTTGGCGAGCTGCTGGGGTACACCGAACAGGATCGGGTCTGTATCCCGGTGCCGTTCTACCACTGCTTCGGGATGGTGATGGGCAACCTCGCCTGCGTCTCACACGGCGCCTGCATGGTCATCCCCGCTCCGACATTCGATCCTGCCGCAACGCTCCGCGCTGTAGCGGATGAACGGTGCACCTCGCTCTACGGCGTGCCGACCATGTTCATCGCAGAGCTCGAGGAACCTGGCTTCGCGGATGCAGATACGAGCAGTCTTCGGACCGGCATCATGGCTGGCTCGCCCTGCCCCGCGGAAGTGATGCAGCGGGTCATTAGCGAGATGCATATGAGTGAGGTCGCGATCTGCTACGGCATGACCGAAACGTCACCGGTCTCCACCCAAACGCGATCCGACGATGCATTGGAGCTTCGCGTTCGGACAGTGGGACGGCCGGGCCCGCACGTTGAGGTGAAGATCGTGGATCCCGCCAGCGGGCTCACAGTTGCGGCGGGCGAGGTCGGAGAACTATGCACCCGCGGGTATAGCGTCATGCGCGGGTACTGGAACGAGCCGGAGAAGACGGCGGAAGCGATCAACGCTGCTCGGTGGATGCACACGGGCGACCTCGCTGTGATGGACGAAAACGGCTACTGCGACATCGTGGGGCGGATAAAGGACATGGTCATCCGCGGTGGTGAGAACGTCTATCCACGTGAGATCGAGGAGTTCCTCTACACGCATCCCGACATCTCAGATGTTCAAGTGATCGGGGTCCCGGACCGTGTCCACGGCGAAGAGCTCTGCGCGTGGGTCAGGATCCGCTCGGGGGCGGGCCTCACGAGCGAAGCGCTCCAGCAGTTCTGCCAGGGCAAGCTCGCGCACTACAAGATCCCGCGCTACATCATGTTCGTGGACGGGTTCCCGATGACAGTCACCGGCAAGATCCAGAAGTTCGAGATGCGGCGCATAGCGGTTCGTGATCTCGGACTCGACCACTTATCTGGCGAGTGAGCGCTCTGGCGAGCGGGATGCGCAAGCAAACCAACCAGACGCCACAACTCCATACACGACAGGCGTAAGACCCTTGATGGCTGTGTCGCGATCTGTTCGTCGGGCAGTGCCGAGGGGACCGTCCGGATCGCCGCCGCTGGCGAGACTGTTGGAGCTTGTTCGGCCCGGACAAAGACCGGACCCTTGATATAGCTAGCCGACTCGGTGCTTCTTGTGGAGACGATGGACCTTGAGGCTCAGCTCCAGCGAGAGCAGGTCCTCGTCGTCAAGTCGGAGTCCCGTGAGCCCTTCGATCCGTTCGAGCCGCTGGCGCAGGGTGTTGGGGTGAACCGTGAGTGACTCGGCGGTCGTGCTGACGCGGCCACGCGAGGTCAGGTATGTCTCGAGCGTGTCGATTAGGGCGGCGTTTCGTCGCGCGTCGTAAGCCGACAGGATGTCGAGCGCGCACGCGTGTCCTGGGTCGGGCGGCCGCGATTCGATCATTGGGACCAGGAATCGGTACGCGCCGAGATTGTCGTACGCCCTGGCACCGCCAAGCTGGCCCAGGGCAATGCTCAAGCGCAGCGCGTCGTCAGCCTCGCTCAGCACGGTCGCGTCGTCGGTCGGCCCGGATCTGGCTCGACTGATCCCGAACCGAATCCCGAGTTCGACGCCGATCGCTTCCAACTGGTCGTGCAGCTGCGCTTCAGAGGTCGGATCACGGCTCGTGGCTCGCGCGAGCGGTACCAGCGCCCGCAACCCATGGGATTCGACATCGATGAGCGCGGTTGCGGCCACGAGCCGAACCCGGTGTTCGACGCGCTCGCTCGTACCGTCGTCCCAGCTATCGCTCGGCGCCAACGGTTCGGCCACGACTGCGACATGTGGAAGGTCGGGCTTCCAGCCTGCCGCGCGACCACGCTGCGCGGCCAACTCGAGACGACGCCGTCGTCTGGGGCTTCGCCCGTGGCGCCGCCGGGGGCGCTGAAATTCACCAGTACACGGGCGTCACCGGGCTGGAGCGCGACGGTGACCGCATCGCCAAGGTGCACACCAACCGCGGATCCATCTCTGCGGGCGTTGTGCTCAACTGCACCGCCGGCTGGCGACACTGACGAGCGCCATGGCCGGCGTCGAGCTGCCGATCACCACACACATCCTGCAGGCATGTGTCACCGAGCCGGTCAAGCCGTTCCTCGATGTCGTGGTTGTCTCCTCGCAGATGCACGTCTACATCTCGCAGTCCG
>DASZMI010000055.1:0-19778 GCA_035551915.1 Solirubrobacteraceae bacterium
GTTCAAACAGCGTACGCCCATGCCTGAACGGACAAATCGACGGGGGTCCCGGCATTTTGTCGGAATCCGTCCGGTTTTCCCGGCAGATCCCGAACAATCGGAGCGATGCTGCTCGATTTGTCCATATCAGTGGTCCGCGCCCCAAGTTCCGTCATGGATTGACGAGCGAAAACCGAGGCTGGCGAGGACGCAGGAGGCGTGGCGCAGCAGCGCTGCGCGAGCCTCCGAGGACGATGCCAGCAGAAGGTTTGCAGTCGTCAAGACCGACGGTACTTGCGGCGGGGACCACTACGCCCTCAGGCGCGTACCTGCAGCAGCACGGCGAGCTCGCTGCCCGCCTGCACAGTCAATCTGTCGTCGGCGCCGAGCGCCAGTTCGGCGTCGCCGACGAGTTGCTCGTACACACTGGCCGCCTCGGCGCTCTGGCCCGCCTGCTGGCAGGCACGAGCCAGCATCATGCGGATCCCGAGCGTGGTGCGATGGTTGGCGCCGTGGACAGCATTGGACAGCGACAGTGCGTTCTCATACAGAGTCACGCCGTCCCGCGGCCGGCCCGCGACGACGTTGGTGGTGGCGAGCTCCACGCCGGCGTCGAGCAGCTGTTGCTGCGCGCTCCCGTCGCCCTCGAGCTCGATCCTGAGTGCATTGAGCTGATCCACGGTTGCGGTCACATTGCCCATGGCGCGGTGGGCAACGGCGAGCTTGATCCGGTAGTCCAGCAGCTCGGTGCGCGTGCTGGCCCCGGGTTCACCGGCGAGCAGCGACTCATACAGACCGATAGCGAGCTGCGGCTGGCGGGTGCTCAGGTAGGCAGCGGCCAGCGCGCCCGTGGCGCTGGCCCGCTTGGGGCCCGCGCTCGAGTCGGCCGGATCGATGGCGGCGATCAGCCGCTCCAACAGCGGGATGGCGTCGGCCGTCCGCCCCGCCTCGAGCTGCGCATCCGCGAGTTTCAGCTGGACATCGGTCGTCTGCGAATCCTCCGGCCCAAGCGTCCGCGACCGCTCGCTGAGCTCGGCGCTCAGGCGGGCGCACAGCTCATCCACGTGCTCGCGCGATTGATCTGGCTTCGGCGGACGCTGCTCATCGCTGTCTTCCGGCTTGGGCTTCCAGATCGCGGCGAGCATTCGCTGGGGGCCGTTGGGATCGTGCGGTGCCTCGTTGACAGGCTCCGCATCGTGGCCCTGTTGCTCGACGGGCGCGACTGAGTCGGCTGTGGTGGCGGTGATCGCAGGACCTCCCCAGATGGCGGCGAGCTTGCGCTGTGCGGCATCGGCTCGATCCGGCATTGATCCGGGCCCGGCCTCCGAGGGGGTCTCCGCAGGTTCCACTTTCAGGCGTATCGGCAGGCGACTGCCCGACAGTTAGCGGTTCGCTCACCCCTCGACGAGCGGCCAGGATACGCAGGAGATGCGTGCGGTCGGGGCGTGGCTTGCTGCGCGCCCTCAGGCCGCGATGCCGGTGACGGTGTTCCCGGCGGGCTTGACGCAGCCGCTCATCGCCAGCATGGCGGCGACGTCGCTCTTGGTGAAACGGTCGGTGAAGCTGCGCTGCGTGATCCCGGAGACCGGATCCGTGGTCTCGAAGATGCCCTGCGTCCATGCGATCAGCTGGCGGATCGAGCGTCTCACCGTCTGCGGTTTGCCGTCGAGCCGCGGCAGTGAGAACGAGCCCGCGACCGAGGTCAGGTCCTCGTTGTGCTGGTCGCCGTCGAGCCTGGAGCTCGAGGTCAGCTGCAGTGGCAACTTGGCGTTGGTCGTCGATGGCGTCAGCCCGGTGGCGCTGATCTTCACCTGGGCGGTGGTGGCCGGGCTCTGGCCGCTGCGGTAGTAGAGCGAGCGCTGGCGCCACGCGAAGCGGCGGCTCTCGACGGTGACGTCGACGCCCTGTTTGCGGGCCTGGCCGACCACCGTTGCGATCTGTGTGTAGATCCAGCTCGGCACGTTGCCATCCACCCTCAGCCGCACGGGCTTGCACGGCCGCCCCCACGGCCGTCCGACGGGAGTGGCGTGCCGATGCTGTCCCTCCAGAGCGAAGTAGCCGGGGTGACCGGGGATCGCAAGAGCAGAGAGCTCACCGACGAGCACCTTGATCTGAGCGTCAGAGAGTTCCTGGCCCGACGGCGGCTTCACGGCAACATGCTCACCCCAGTCGCCCATGATCGCGGTCAGCTCGAGCTTCTTGTGGTTTGATTGCGTCAGCTGGAGGGTGGCCTTGATCGGGAGCGGATCGCTCGTCGCGGTGAGGTAGATCGTCGCGTGACCATCTGTACCGCCGGCAAAGGCCGCCGGTATGCCGCCGCTGATCGCGATCGCCTGCTGGCCGTTCAGCGTCAGCTTCCGCCCCTCGGTCAGGTGGCCGGACGGGGCGACCTCGGCGAGTGCCGTCGGAACCGTCACGTCATAGGCGATCGAGCTGAAGGCCGTGTTCGTGGACGGTATCGACACCCAGTTGCTGCCGATCACCGAGATCTCGTTGCGCGTGAACTTGAAGAACGACTTCAGCGCGTACTGGTTGCCGGTCATGTAAGCGGTGTGGCCGATCACCTCAACCTCGGCCCGTGTCCCGTCGGAGGAGACGATCAGCTGCCGGCCCGACGTGAGCGTGACGTCGTCGGTGAGCGAGCCCTGGACGCCGCCCGAGACCTGGGTCACCGACTGATGGAAGGAGCCTTTGGCGCGCGCATCGGCAAAAGCGAGATTGAGCAGCCCGGTCGCGGTCCCTAGCGTCGAAGCTCGCGCGGCGTGCCGCCCGGCCGCCGTGCCACCCGCGACCAGCGTCAGCGAGACCGCAGCGGTGCCGAGCAGAGCGGCGACGGCAATCAGTCCAAGTCGCACAACCCGCGACATGAAATCCCCGGTTCGGCCGTCGCACTCATTACCTGACGCGTTTCCCCGCACGGGCCTGCCTTGAACCTGCGTCGCTTGCGGACAAACCCTACTTGGCGACACAGTCCCGGTCGTTAGTACGCTCGCCGGAACATCGCGTGGCTTGGACCGTTGGCGGCGGCCGTCGCTCTGTCGGATGCTGGGAGCGGTGCTCGCCGGCGAGTTCGTCGCCGGCGTGGTTCTGTGGGTTGCCTCGATCGTGCTGGCGATCGCCAGACTCGCGCCGTTCGGAGGTGCCCACGAGTGGGTCTGGTTGCCCTGAAGGTCGACGGGATCTGGCCCGCCGTCGGCGCGGTTGGTTGGGGCTATCTGGTCTGCGGTCTGGTCGGCCGGTTCATCGCGGCGAGGATCGAGCACCAGGGCTACGACCGGCCGGCGACCGGCTGGATGATGGTCGCTGTGGCGATGTCCCGCTACGGCGGCATGGCCGTCGGCCATGCCCTTCGCACACACGCGTTCGCCGCCGTGGTCGGCGGCGTGATCGTGATCCGCCTGGTCGCGTTCAATCTCGACGGCTCGGTTCGCCCGTGGCGCTGGCGCATGTCCGGGCGCTGGCAGCTGCTGGCGGCGCTCATGGCGGCGTCCGTCGGCCTTTCCTACAGCTCGCTACATTCGTTCGCCGCCGATGGTGACGACGGCACCTTCGCCAGCCCGCCGACCGCATCGGTCACACCGACACGATCGACGTCGGCTTGGAGCACGCTGCGTTACACGATCCTCGGGATCAGCACGAGCGAGACGATCCCACTGCAGCAGCCGCTTGTGCTCACCTGCGGGGCGTCCTCGGCACCCGTCCCTCGGGTCGCCGCTGGACGGTGAACCGCTGCGATATGCGTGCGGCCACCCGCTGGACCGATACGAGTCTGCCGGTAGGTAGCGCGTCGGGCGCAGGGACACCGCGTGCTGTGCCCGGTTCACTATAAGCTCGCGCCGAATGCAGAGGCACAACGTCGCGATCATCGGTTACGGATTGGCCGGGCGCGTATTTCACGCACCGCTGATCGCGGCCACCGAAGGGCTCAAGGTGTCGGCCATCGTGACCTCCGACTCGGCCCGCCGCCGACAGGCGCAGGCCGACTATCCGGAGGCCGTGATCCACGGCAGCGCCGACGAGCTGTGGGCCGACAGCGGCAAGCTCGCCGCGGTCGTGATCGCCTCGCCCAACTCCAGTCACGCGCCACTGGCCACCCAGGCGATCGACCATGGCCTCGCGGTCGTCGTCGACAAGCCGCTGGCACTCGGCTCGCTTGAGGCCACCCAGCTGATCGACCACGCCGAGCAGAAGCGCACGCCGCTGACGGTCTTCCAGAACCGCCGCTGGGATTCCGATCAACTGACGCTCGCGAACCTGCTCAAGGAGGGTGCGCTGGGCACCGTCCAGCGCTACGAGTCACGCTTTGAGCGCTGGCGCCGCGAGCCGAAGCCCGAGGTCTGGCGCGAGCGCACCACACCTGCCCAGGGTGGCGGGCTGCTGCTCGATCTCGGCAGCCATCTGATCGACCAGGCGCTTCACCACTTCGGCCCGGTGCAGACGGTCTATGCCGAGATTGCCAGCCGCCGCGGCACACCGGCCGACGACGACGCCTTCCTGGCACTGACCCACAGCTCGGGCGTGATCAGCCATCTGCACGCCTCGGCGCTGGCGGCGGCTCCGGGACCGCGGCTGCGTGTGCTCGGCAGCGAGGGTGCTCTGCTGGTGCGTGAGCTCGACTCGCAGGAGGACCGCCTGCGCGCCGGCCAGCGCCCGGACACGACGCCCGACTGGGGTGAGGAGCCCGAGCACGCGCGCCCGCGACTGATCTCGGGCGAGCGCAGCATCCCGATCCGGCCCGAGCGCGGCTCCTGGCAGACCTTCTACACGCGCTTCCGCGACGTGCTCGCCGGCACCGTGCTGGTCGCCAGCGCGTCGCTGCCGGTCGACCCCCGCGATGCGGTTGCGACGCTGCGCGTGATCGAGGCCGCACGGCGCTCGGCCACCGAGCAACGGACCGTCAGTCTCGACTGAGTGGCGCTCCCGATCAGAGCTCACCGTTTTACGGCCGCCCCGCTGGGCGGCCGCCTCACCTGACCGTCCCGGTGCTCAGCCATGCCCGAGCAGCTGACTTACCGAGAAGCTCGCTCCCGCCGGTTAGCCCACCGCCAAAGCGCGGCGGCGGCCGCGGCGATCACGCCTCGAGCATCGGCATCCTGATCCCGCCCTGCCGCGCGACCTCGATCGCCCGCTCGTAGCCGGCGTCGGCGTGGCGCACCACGCCGATCCCCGGGTCGGCGGTGAGTACGCGTCGAAGCCGATCGGCAGCCAGCGGGCTGCCGTCGGCAACTATCACCTGGCCGGCGTGGATCGACTTGCCCATGCCGACCCCGCCGCCCTGGTGGATCGAGACCCAGCTGGCGCCGCAGGCGGTGTTCAGCAGCGCGTTCAAGAGCGGCCAGTCGGCGACCGCGTCGGAGCCGTCGAGCATCGATTCGGTCTCGCGCTGGGGCGAGGCGACTGAACCGGTGTCGAGGTGGTCGCGCCCGATCACGATCGCGCCCTTGAGCTCGCCCGAGGCGACCATCTCGTTGAAGCGAAGCCCGGCCAGGTGGCGCTCGCCGTAGCCGAGCCAGCAGATGCGCGAGGGCAGGCCCTGGAACTGGATCTTCTCGCCGGCGAGCTTGATCCAGCGGGCGATGTGCTCCTGATCGCCGAACAGCTCGAGGATCGCGGCGTCGGTCTTGTGGATGTCCTCGGGGTCACCCGACAGCGCAGCCCAGCGGAACGGGCCCTTGCCCTCGCAGAACAGCGGCCGCACGTAGGCGGGGACGAAGCCGGGGTAGGAGAAGGCCTGCTTATCGCCGTGCTCGAATGCCAGCCCGCGCAGCGCGTTGCCGTAGTCAAAGGCCTCGGCGCCGTCCTGCTGCAGGGCCCGGATCGCGCCGACGTGGGTCAGCACCGACTCGCCCACGCGCCGCAGGTACTCGTCGGGGTCGGACCGCCGCAGCACCGCGGCCTGCTCCATCGTCAGCCCGGCCGGGATGTAGCCATTCAGAGGATCGTGCGCCGAGGTCTGGTCGGTGACGACATCGACGTGCACGCCGCGGCGCACGAGCTCGGGCAGCACCTCGGCGGCGTTGCCGAGCAGCCCGATCGAGAGCGGGCGCTTCTCCTCGGCGGCGGCGCGCAGACGGGCCAGCGCATCATCGAGGTCGGCGGCGCGCTCATCCAGGTAGCCGCCGGCGATCCGCCGCTCGATCCGCTGCAGGTCGGTCTCGATGCAGAGCGCGGTACCGCCGCACATCGTGATCGCCAGCGGCTGCGCGCCGCCCATGCCGCCGAGTCCGGCGGTCACGACCAGGCGCCCGGACAGGTCGCCGCCGAAGCGCTTACGGCCGGCGGCCGCGAAGGTCTCATACGTCCCCTGCAGAATCCCCTGCGAGCCGATGTAGATCCACGAGCCCGCGGTCATCTGCCCGTACATCATCAGCCCCTTGGCGTCGAGTTCGCGGAAGGTCTCCCAGTTGGCCCACTCGCCGACCAGGTTTGAGTTCGCGATCAGCACGCGCGGCGCCTGCTCATGGGTCTGGAACACGGCGACCGGCTTGCCCGACTGCACGAGCAGCGTCTCATCGTCGCCCAGCCGCATCAGCTCGCGCTTGATCGCCTCGAGGCTGGCCTGGTTGCGCGCCGCCTTGCCGATGCCGCCGTAGACGATCAGCTCGGCCGGGTTCTCGGCCACGTCGGGATGCAGGTTGTTCTCGAGCATGCACAGCGCCGCCTCCTGCTGCCACCCGCGGCAGCGCGGGGGTGCCCCGAGACGCGTCTCGGCGGAGGGGATCTGGCTCTGGGTCATGCGCTCCCTTTCAGGGTCTTGGGCTTGTCTACGGGTGGATCGCGCGGCCGCTATCGCACCCGGCTCGGCGCAGGTCGCGAGCGCGTAGGGCAGGTCGCGCTCGGCAACGCCGCTGATCGACGGGTGGCCCATGTCAACCGTGAGCGTCCGCCTGCCGTCGACGCCGAGGCTGGCGGCGCCGTTGCGCTGAAGCTCGCCCCAGAGGTCGCCGTAGTGCGCGAGCAGCGCGTTGCGCGATAGGCCCAGCCGTCGCGCGATCGTCTCGAGCTCGCGGATCTCCTCGAAGGGATCGATGCGGACGTTCGAATCAGAGCCGATCGCCAGCCGCACCCCGGCATCGCGGTAGCGCAGCGCCGGCAGGAAGCCATCGCCGAGGTTGGCCTCGGTGGTGGGGCAGGCCGCCACGATCGAGTGGCTTCGGGCCAGCAGTTCGACGTCTGACTCGCTGACATGGATTGCGTGCACGATCGTCGTCTTTGGTCCCAGGAATCCATGGCGCTCGAGCAGTTCGAGCGGTGAGCAGCCGTACTCGGCCTGGCACTGCTCGAGCTCGCGTGGCTGCTCCTGAGCGTGGATGTGGCGGACCAGGTCGTGCTGGTCGGCGTAGCGGGTGATCGCGGTCAGCCAGGCGGCCGGCACCGCGCGCACCGAATGCGCCGCGATCCCGACGCGCACGCCGTCGCGGCCGTCAGCCCAGGAGCGCAGCGCGTCGACGCGCGTCAGGAAGGTCTCGACATCCGGGTCGCAGAAGCGCTGCTGCCCGTGTTCGGGCGGCACGTCGGCGCCGTCGCGCCAGCCGTTGCGGTTGTACGCGGCGGGCAGCAGCACGATCTCGAGCCCGGCGTCCTGCGCGGCCTGCGCGACGGCGAAGGCCATCGCGTTCGGTTCCTCGTAGGGGGTGCCGTCGGCCTGGTGGTGGACGTAGTGGAACTCCCCGACCGTGCCGTAGCCGGCGGCGACCATCTCCCGGTAGACGGCCAGCGCGACCGTGTACATCGAGCCGGGGTCGATGCGGGCGACCGCGTCGAACATCGCCTTGCGCCAGCTCCAGAAGTCGTCGCCGGCGGCGGCTGCGCTGATCCGCTCGGCGGCGCCCCGCATGTCGCGCTGAAAGGCGTGCGAGTGCACGTTGGTCATCGCCGGGATCTGCGGTCGCCCTGCGGGAGCGCGTTCAGAAAGGCACGCATTAGGTGCTTTTCTGAACGCGCTCACAAGCCGATCCGTTCAAAACGCCAGGCGTGATCCTCACGCACCCACGCCAAGCGCCCGGCGATGATCACTGCCGCCACCGGGTTGTGCCCGAAGCGGTAGGGGATCTGGCTCACAGGTCCGTCGAGCAGCAGCACATCTGCGCGGCGGCCGGCGCTGAGCGCGCCGACATCGTGCGAGCGCTCGAGCACCCAGGCGGCGTTGAGCGTCATTGCCAGCAGCGCCTCCTTGATCGACCAGTTGTAGCGGCGCACGGCGAGCCCCGCGATCAGCGGCATCGATGTGATCGGTGAGGTGCCCGGATTCAGGTCGGTGGCCAGCACGCAGACGGCGCCGCTGTCGGCCAGCTCGCGCCCAGGGGCCAGATGCTCGGCGCCGATGAACTCCGCTCCCGGCAGCAGCACGGCTGCGCAATCGGAGCCGACCAGCACCGGGATGTCCTCGACCGGCATGCGGGAGAGGTGGTCGACCGAGCGCGCCCCGGCGGCCACGGCCACCGGCACCGAGCCGTGGGTCGCGAGCTGCTCGACGTGTGCGCGCAGCGTCAGCCCGCGCTCGCGCGCGAGCGCAGCGAGCCGCGACAAGTCGCCGTTTGAGAAGGCGATCGACTCGACGAAGATGTCGAGCGCGCCCGCCCGGGTCTCGGACTGGACGGCGCCGAGCATGCCCTCGACCGCATCCATCCAGCTCGCCGCCGTGTGGCCGTCCGGAATCGCATGCGCCAGCAGCGCGGTGACGGTGCCGTTCTGGGGAACCTCGTCGAGCAGCCGCCCGGCCAGCCGCAGCGCACGCAGCTCGCCCTCGACCGAGAGCCCGTAGCCGCTCTTGCACTCGAACGTGGTGGTGCCGTGGCGCAGCATCTCGGCGGCCAGCGAGTGCGCCTGCTCGACGATCTGATCGTCGCTGAGCATCGCGAGTGCCTGCGCGCTCGAGCGGATCCCGCCGCCCGCCCGTGCGATCTCCTCATACGGCCTGCCGGCAACCCTCATCGCGTACTCCTGCGCGCGCCAGCCGGCGAACGGCAGATGCGTGTGGCAGTCGACGAAGCCTGGCACCACCGCGCAGCCCGAACAATCGACGCGCGCGCAGCCGGCGTCGGCCTCGAAGCCCGCGATCAGATCGCCCTCCAGCACGACGTCGCCGGGCTCGAGCGTCAGCTCCGCGGCTTGCGTCAAGGGCAGCCGCTCCAACCCATCGTCGGGCAGCCTCAGGACCTCGGCCGCGCCAACCAGCGCGAGCGAAGCACCGCTCATTCGAGTGCCCCGATCGCCTGCTCGGCCGCACGCAGCACCGCGCCCGAATCGACCAGGCCCGCCACAGTCGCAAGCTCGTGCGCGGGGCTGCGGTCCGGCCCGGGCCGCGGGTCGATCAGCGCCGTCACCGCGGCGGTCGCCGGCGCCGGCTCGAGCGGCGCTCGCAGGACCAGTGCGCGTGCCGAGCAGAGCAGCTCGACCGTGAGGATGCGCGTGAGGTTCTCAAGCGAGCGGCGCAGCTTGCGGGCCGCGCTCCAGCCCATCGAGACGTGGTCCTCCTGCATGCCGGAGGTCGGGATCGAGTCGACGCTTGCCGGCGCCGCCAGCCGGCGGTTCTCCGCCACCAGCGCGGCGGCCGTGTACTGCGCGATCATCAGACCCGAGTCGAGGCCGGGACTGTCGCCGAGGAAGGCCGGCAAACCCATCGAGCGGGTGACGTCGAGCAGGCGGTCGACGCGCCGCTCCGCGATGGCGCCGACCTCGGCCGCCGCGATCGCCATGAAGTCGGTGGCGAAGCCGAGCGGGATTCCGTGGAAGTTGCCGTTTGAGACAAGGCGGCCGTCGTCGAGCACGCTCGGGTTGTCGACCGCCGAACCGAGCTCGATCTGGGCGACCCCGCGCGCGTACTCGAGCACGTCGCGGGCCGCGCCGACGACCTGCGGGGCGCAGCGCATCGAGTAGGCGTCCTGCACGCGGTCGTCGTTCTCGCGGTGGGAGGCGACGATCGCCGAGCCCGACATCAGCCGCGTCAGGTTCGCAGCGCTGGTGCGCTGACCCTCGTGCGGGCGCAGCGCCTGCACCGCGGCGTCAAAGGCGGCGTCGGTCCCAAGCAGCGCCTCGACGCTCATCGCCGCGGCGATGTCCGCCGTGCGGCAGAGCCTCAGCAGGTCGAGGCAGGCCATCGAGAGCATGCCGAGCATGCCGTCGGTGCCGTTGATCAGCGAGAGGCCCTCCTTTGGCCCGAGCGTGATCGGCTCCAGTCCGGCCCGTTGGAGTGCCTCGGCCGCGGGCCTCAGAGAGCCATCCACGTCGAAGACTTCTCCCTGGCCAAGCAGGGCCAGGGAGAAATGTGCGAGCGGTGCCAGATCCCCGCTTGCGCCCAGCGAGCCGTACTCGGGCACGACCGGGGTGATGCCCGCGTTGAGCAGGCCGATGATCGCCGCGATCGTGCGCGGGTGCACACCCGAGTAGCCGAGCGCCAGCGTGCGGGCGCGCAGCAGCATCATCGCGCGCACGACCTCGCGCTCGACCGCGGGACCCATGCCGGCGGCGTGGGAGAGCACCAACGATTGCTGCAGCGTGGTCCAGCGGTCGCGCTCGATGCGCGTGGTCGAGAGCGCGCCGAAGCCGGTCGAGACCCCGTACACCGGGTTGCCCGATTCAGAGAGGCTCTGGATCTGCGCCCAGCTGCGCTCGATCTTCGTGTGCGCATCGGGGCTGAGCTCAACGATTGCGTCCTCGCGCGCCACCAGCGCAACGTCCTCAGGTCGCAGCGTCGCTCCTCCGAGCATCACCGTGTCCATGGTCACCAGCCTTCACCGTTTTGTTGTGCGAGCGCCGCGAGAACCTCCGTCAGCGCCCCGATCCCAGATACGCAGTCCTCGAGGCCGGCCAGCTCACGTGATGAGTGGCTCGCGCCGGTGCTGCTGCGAACGAAGAGCATCGCGCTGGGCACGGCCTCGGCGAGCGCCCCCGAATCGTGACCGGCGCCGGTGGCCATCGGCACGTCCTCGATGCCATGCTCGGCCAGGATCGCCGCCACGCGCTCGCGCAGCCGCGGCGAGAAGTGGACCGCGCCGGTGAACGACTCACGTTTCACCTCGACGCCGATGCCGCTTGCATCGGCGTCGGTCCTGACCGCCTCCATGATCCGCTGCACCGTGCGCTCCACCACAGCATCACTCTCGCCGCGCACGTCGAGCCACAGCGAGACCCGCTCGGCGATCGCGTTGGTCGCGTTGGGCGAGACCTCGAGCTTGCCGATCGTGGCCAGCGCCCGCTCGTCGCTCGCCACCGCTCGTGCCGCCTGCACCGCCGCGGCGAGCGTGAGCATCGGGTCGCGGCGGATCTGAAGCGGTGTCGTGCCCGCGTGGTTGGCCTCACCGTGCAGATCGATGCGCCAGCGTCCATGCGGCAGGATCTTGGTTCCCAGGGCGAGCGTCCGGTCACGCTCGCGCAGCAGCGTGTCCTGCTCGATGTGCACCTCGACGAGGGCGCCGATCTGGGCCAGCCGTTCGGGATCGGGGCCGACCTCGGTCGGAGCGAGACCTGCGCCGCTGAGCGCGTCGCGCAGGCTGACGCCGTCGCGATCAGGGCGCTCGAGGATCGCCTGCACGTCGAGCGAGCCGAGCATCGCGCGGCTGCCGAAGGTCGGGGTGTCGTAGCGCCCGCCCTCCTCGTCGGCGAACGAGACGACCGCCAACGGCGCGCGCAGTTCGCCCCGGCGCACCAGCAGGTGCAACGCGATCAGCCCGGCGACCACCCCGAGCGCGCCGTCGAAGCGACCGCCCTCGCGCACCGAGTCCAGGTGGCTGCCGCTGACGATCGCGCCACTTGCCGGCGCGCCGGCCCAGGCCCAGCGGTTGCCGTTGCGATCGACCTGCGGGTCGAGCCCGAGCCGCGTGGCCGTGCGGTCAAACCAGGCGGCCGCCTGCGCGGCCTCCGCGGTCCAGGCCAGGCGCGTGGTAGCGCCGTTCTGGTCAAGGCCGATCGCGTTCAGCTCGGTGAACAGCTCCTCGAAGAGCGCGCGTGCGTGGTCGGTCTCGGCGCCGGTCATTGCTCCACGAAGTACCTCTGCTCGGCGGCGAGTGTCTCGAAGCGCTCGAGCCGCCTGCGTGTGCGTGTGGGGGTAGCGTCGGCGAGTGCCTCGAGCAGCACGGTCAGCAGCTGCAGCGGGGCGACGGCCGCGTCGAAGACGAGGTCGGAGCTGACGGGCGCGACCAGCACGTGGCTGGCCAGCTCGGTCGCCGCGGACAGCGCCGAGTCGGTCACGAGCACGACGGCGAGGCCGCCACGTTCGGCGGCGCCCAGCAGCTCCAGCAGCTCCTGGGGGTGGCGCGGTAGCGCGATCGCGAGCATCGCCGAGGCCCCCAGCTCGGTCGCGTGGCTCAGCTGATCGAGCAGCTCGCTGCGCGCGCCGCGCAGCAGCCGCACGTTGGGGTGGATCTTGCTGGCGAAGAACTCGAACTGGTGCGCGAGCGGGGCGGCCGTGCGGCTGCCGTAGACGGGCAGCACCGGTGTCTGCGCGAGCTTGCCGGCAGCGTGTTCGACCGGGCCCAGGTCGGCAAGCTGGCGCTGCAGGCGCTGCAGCCCCTCGATCGCGTGCTGCACCGCGCGCTGCATCTTGTTCTGCTCGGGCGCGTGCACGCTGGCAGGCGCCCGCTCTAGCACCAGCGCCTGGATCTCCCGCTGCATCTCTCCGAAGCCCTGGTAGCCGAGCGCGGTGGCCAGCCGCGTGACCGACGGCTGACTGACGCCGACGTGGGCGGCGAGCTCGACGCTCGAGGCGAAGGCGGCCCGCGAGCCCTGCTCGACGATGTGCGCGGCGATGCGCCGCTGCACGGGCGTGAGGCGCAGACCCTCGAACAGATCTGACAACTGACGTGGCGCCGTCTGCATGCAGTTATGCAGCCTAACTCATCGCGGTATGGACTGCTACAGGCGGGCCGGCGGGGGCTCGCGGCGACTGGGAAACGGCTTGACCGTAGAAACCCGCAATCAGCGACCCATAACCCCCGAGCGTCCGCGCGCTCGCAATGACGATGCATTGCAGGACTCGTAACAGGGCGCACATGACGATTGAAAGCCGGGGAGGTGCCTGATGATCACTGAAAGCCTGACCACGATGCGCGAGCTGGACAGCCGACTCGTCGATGGACTCCGCGTTGCACTGTGGTGGGAACCAGAGGCCAGCCTCGTCTGGGTTTCGGTGCTCGACACACGTTCCGGTGACGCGTTCTCCATCGAAGTGAAGGCCGGCCAGCAACCGCTCGACGTGTTCCGTCATCCGTTCGCTTACGCACCGCGCGAGCACTCGGAGATCGGGATCAGCGCGCACGCCACCGCCGGCTGACAACTCCATCTCTCTCCGCATCCATCCATTCCGGCGTCCTGTCTCATTCGAGGGGCGGATGGCCCGTGGCCACCCACCCCTCGCTACTTCACAGTCCCACTCCATGTGGGGAGTCCGAGGGCCGGATGCCCTCGCCGCCGGTTCAGATCGCTGCCCGACGGAAGTCAGGACTTCGGCTGCGTCAGGTCATAGACCGTCTGCCCGCCGATCGTCACCGCCTTGTAATGGGCCTCGACCCAGGTCGTGATCGCCTGGCTGCTCTGAGCGCCGCCGGGAGCACCGGTGGCGCCGCTGGCCCCGCGGCCACTGCCCGGGAAGCTCGAGCGCGTGCCGCGGCCACCGTGCAGGCTCCCTCCCGGGAAGCCCTCGCCGCCTGGGGCGCCGCTCGCCGCAGACCGCGATGAGCTCGGGGTGCCGAACTGTGAGGCGATGCTCGACTCGGCCGAGCCGACCGCCGCGGACCCGGACCCGGATGAAACGGAAGCCGTGGGCAGGCCGGAGGCTCCGAAGCCGCCACCAGCGGCTCCGCCGCTCGCAATGTAGTAGTGGATATCGCCGGCCTTCGCGTACTGCTCGAACTGCGCGAGTGAGAGGTTGCCGCCCTGGCCGGTGAAGCCGCCGATTGCCATCACCGGCTCGCCGCCCGAGGCGAGTTCGAGCGACGCCGCATTCTGCGAGCCCGAGGTTGCCGCGACCCAACGGTACTTCGTGGCGTCGGCCTTGAGCGCGGCGACAAGCGCGCTGCTGACGGCGCTGCCGCCCATCGCACCGCCACCGGCGAGCGCCGCGCCGGAGCCACCGGCGAGCGCCGCGCGTGAGCTGCCGCCTGGCGCCGCGCCGGAGCCGCCGGGCGCACCCGGAAAGCCGAGTCCGCCGCCGCGGCCGGCACCGAACCCACGGCGCGCGTCACTCACTGTCGGCCCCGCCGAGGGCACCGAGCCGGTGTGCGCGGTTGTGAGTGTCTCGGCCGTGTAGGCCACCGGTCCCGCCAGGCAGGCGGTCACAGCGCACACGGCGATCGTCGCCGACAGCCGCCGGCGCCACTGCGCCGGGGCCAGCAGCCCGCCGATCGCCGCGAGTGCGGTGACGATCACGAGCGGCGTCAGCCAGTTGTCCCAGGTCGGGGAGCGCTGCAACATCACCACCGCCCAGGCCGCGGTCACGGCGATCATCAGCGCCACGCCGATACGAGCCTGCAGGATCTCGCGCCGCTGCCACAGCAGTGCCGCACCGATCCCCACCAGAGCCGCGATCGCGGGGGCGAGCTCGATCGTGTAGTAGGTGTGGATCACGCCGCTCGAGAAGCTGAAGACGGCGCCGCTGACAACCAGCCAGCTGCCCCACAGCAGCAGCGCTGCGCGCAGCCGGTCAGTGCGGGGAGCCCGCAGGCGCCAGGCCATCCCGCCGACGAGCACGACGCCCGCAGCCGGCAGCAGCCAGGAGGCCTGGCCACCCATCAGATCGTTGAACAGGCGGAACGCCCCGGTCGCGCCCGAGAAGTTGCCGCCGCCACCACCGGAACCGCCGCTGAGCCGGCCGAAGCCGTTGTAGCCGAAGATCAGGTTGAGGATGCTGTTGTCGGGCGACCCGTCGATCATCGGGCGTGAGCCGGCCGGCCAGAGCTCGACGATCGCCACCCACCAGCCGCAGCCGGCGAGCATCGCGGCGCCACCCAAGAGCAGATCAATGAGGCGCCTGCGGGCGCCGACAGGAGCCGCCACCAGATAGACGAGCGCGAAGCCGGGCACGACCAGGAACGCCTCCATCATCTTCGCGAGGAAGGCGAAGCCGAGCAGTGCGCCGACGCCGAGAATCCACCGCCGTGCGCGCTCGCCCTCGAGTGCCCGCACCAGGCAGTAGGCCGAGGCGGTCATCAGGCAGACCATCAGCGCGTCCGGGTTGTTGAAGCGGAACATCAGCGCCGCCACCGGCGTCACGGCCAGCGCCAGCCCGGCCAGCAGGCCTGCGCCTGCCCCGAACCAGCGTTTGACGGCGGCCGCCAGCAGCGCCACCGACAGCAAGCCCTCGAGCACCTGCGGTACGAGCATGCTCGCGCTCGAGAAGCCGAAGACGCGGCCTGAGAGCTCCATCACCCAGAGTGAGGCCGGCGGCTTGTCGACGGTGATGAAGTTCGAGGAGTCGATAGAACCGAAGAAGAACGCCTTCCAGCTCTTGGTTCCCGCCTGCACGGCGGCCGCATAGAAGCTGTTCGAGTAGCCCGACGACGTGAGATCGATCAGGTACGCGATCAGCGTCGCTGCCAGCAGGGCGATCAGCAGCGGCCGCGCCCATGCCGGATCGTGGGCGTGGCCGCGGACCAACGCCCGCAAGCGGCCGGGTTTGGTGGGCGCGGCTGCCAGTGGCGGCCGCGGGATCGTGGTGGTTGCCATGTTCAGTTTCCTTGGGTTGAGAGAGAGGGGATCTGCCCGCCGCGCGCTCCGCGGCCGCCCGCGAACAGCCACGTCGACATGCCGGCGTAGCGGGCGACGGTCGCGCCGAGGCTCGCGAGCACGAGCACGGCCAGCTCGAGCATTCGCGGAGGCCGCGCGTCGAGCCGGTGGAGCGCCATCAGCGCCCCATCGGTGAGGCCGAGCGCGATCAGGTAGACGAGCAGGCCGCCGAGCTGATCACGCACGATTCGCCGCCGTCCGCGCAAGCCGAAGGTGAAGCGCCGGTTGGCTGCGGTGTTGGCCACGGCCGTCAGCGTCAGCGCGATCAGGTTGGCGCCTCGCGACCCGGCCATCCCGGCCAGGGCGAAGAACAGGACCGCGTAGGCGAGCGTCGAAGCCATCCCGATCGCCATGAAGCGCACGAGCCGTGTCTGCCACATCAAACGTGCGACACCGTGCAGATCGGCGATCGCCGTGGCGACGATGTCGACACGAGAGTCGGTGTCGTCGACCCAGTCGACGGGGACCTCGTGGATGCGCATGCCGCGCCGCTGGGCGGTGATCAGCAACTCCGTATCGAAGAACCAGCTCTGATCCTCGACGGCGGCCAGCAGTTCCGGCAGCACGTCGGCGCGGACGGCCTTGAAGCCGCACTGGGCATCGGTGAAGCGGGCGCGTAGCGAGGCCCGCAGCAGCTGGTTGTAGGCGCGCGAGATGATCTCGCGCCTGGCTCCGCGTGTGATGCGCGCGCCGTGGCCCAGGCGCGTGCCGATCGCGACCTCGCTATGGCCGCTCAGCAGCGGTGAGACCAGTGGCAGCAACGCGCGCAGATCGGTTGAGAGGTCGACGTCCATATAGGCCACGACACGCGCGCTGCTCGCCGACCAGGCCACGCGCAGTGCGCGCCCGCGGCCCTTCTGCTCGAGTCGCAGCACGCTCACGTCATTCATCGCGACGGCCAGTGACGCAGCGATCTCGGGTGTCGCGTCGGTGCTCGCGTTGTCGGCGATCAGGATTCGCCAGCGGAACGGGAAGCAGCTCGAGAGGTAACGGTGGAGTCGCCGGATCGAGAGCACCAGTGCGCTTTCCTCGTTGTGGACGGGGACGACTACCTCGAGCTGGAGCGGCCCGTCAGACTCGGGTTGCCGGGCTAGCGGTGAGAGTGCCGCCCATCGCTGGGGCGGCGTCGGGGAGCGCTCTTTGGTTTGTGCGTGCATGCCTTTGACCTGTGGGAGAGGGGGAGTGCATGCACAGACTCCCGAGCAGCTGTAGGAAAGCCGTTAGATGAAGGAAAGGGTTCGGCAAGAAGTTCCTAAGCGCCGCGGTAACCCTGCGAGGGCGCAAGGGAGGGGTTTTGTCTGCTGGGGCGACAAAACCCCTCCCCGGCGTGGCGCACCGCCGGGCGCGGGGCATTACCGGCACGGGCATTACCGGCGCGCGGAGCATTGCCCGGGCGCAACGCCCGGGATCGATCAGCCGGCGCGCCGCAGCGCGCGCCCGGGCAGCTGGAAGCGCTCGGCGCCCAGCACGAGCTCGTGCGCGGGCCTGGGGCGGCTGATCAGGTAGCCCTGGGCAAGGTCGGTGCCGAGCTCGGTCAGCAGCTCGAAGGTCTCCTCGTCCTCGATGCCCTCGGCGACTACGCGCAGGCCGAGTGAGTGGGCGAGTTCGATCGTCGAGCGCACGAGCGCCTGGTTGCGCGTATCGGGCGAGCTGACGAGGCCGTGAATGAAGCTGCGATCGAGCTTAAGTTCGTCGACCGCCAGGCTCGAGAGGTATGCCAGTGAGGTGAAGCCCGCACCGAAGTCATCGACCGAGACGACGAGGCCGATGTCGCGCAGGAGCCTGATCGTCTGCTGCGAGCGGTCGAAGTCGGTGATCGCGGTCGTCTCGGTGACCTCGAGCACCAGCGAGCTCGCCGCCACACCGTGCCGGGCCAGGGCGCCGCGGACCAACGCCGGCAGCTGCGGGTTGTGCAGGTTGGTGCTCGAGAGGTTGACGGAGACCGATACGTCGGAGCCGTCGGCGTGCCAGCGCGCGCACTGGGCCAGCGCCATGTCGAGCACCAGCTCGGTCAGCGGGTCCATCAGCTGGGCATCCTCGGCAAGCGGCAGGAACTCGAGAGGCGGCAGCTGACCGAGTCGCGGATGGTTCCAGCGCACGAGCGCCTCGAGCGCCACGACCGCGCCGCTGGAGCATTCGATCTGCGGCTGGTAGTGCAGCTCGAGCGTGCGCTCGGAGATCGCGGCGCGCAGGTCCTCGACCATACCCATGCGGTTGCCGCGACCGTCGAGTTCCTCGCTGTAGATCGCGAACTGCTGCCCGGCGACCTTGGCGCGGTACATCGCGAGATCGGCGCAACGCAGCAGGTCGGCTCCGGCGGTGGCGTCGGCGGGGGCGACGGCGATCCCGATGCTGGCGCCGATCTGGGCGCGCACCGCGCCGAGCTGGAAGGGTTGGTGCAGACGCGCGCCGATCCGCTGGGCCATGATCGCGCCGCGCTCGCCATCGGCGTCGAGCAGCGCGACCACGAACTCATCGCCGCCGAGGCGGGCGAGCAGATCACCCTCGCGCAGGATGCCGTTGAGGCGCGCGCCGAGCTGTCGCAGCAGGTCATCTCCGACGGAGTGACCGAAGGAGTCGTTGACCTCCTTGAACCTGTTGAGGTCGACGAACAGGCAAGCCAGCTGGCGCTGCACACCCGTGGCCGCGGCCTCCTGCTCGAACGCGTCGAGCAGCTCGTGCAGGGCGCGGCGGTTGGCGAGCGTCGTCAGCTGATCGGTCACCGCCTGACGGTGCTTGTCGAGCGTCAGGCGCTGAAGGCTGCGTACCGAGAGGCCGGCGCGGATGCCGGCGGCGACGAGTGTGGTCAGCGCGAGCGCCAGCGCCGGGGTATCGATGTGCTGCAGCGAGCCGACGAACAGCAGCGCCATGCTGGTGATCGAGGCGAGCGCCGGCAAGGCGAAACCAGGCCCCTCGTCGCTGACGATCACGCTCGGGCCGCGCGTCGTGATCCACACCGACAGTGAGACCAGCAGGATCGAGGTCGGCCAGGCGACCGCGTCGACGACCGAGCCGGCATGGCTCGCGCCAAGCCCCGAGGCGAAGAGGTTGGCGGTATCACCGAGTGAGTTCACGGCGAGCCCGACGGCCAGCAGCATCCAGGTGAGCCGGCGCCGTCCGGGCAGCACGGCGCTGCCGCCGATCACCAGCGCGAGCAGCAGCAGATCGCCGATCGGGAAGGCGAGGTTTGTCGTGACGACCTCGGCGCTGCCGCCGGCGGCCTTGAGAATCGTGTGGAACAGGAAGGCCGAGACCACGGCGGTCGCACCGAGGCCGGCGATGATCCCGTCGAGCCACGTCTCCGCCGTGATCCGGCGCGCCCGCAGGTGCAGGCGCAGCATCACGCCGACATAGGTCAGCGGGTAGAAGCAGAGATAGAGGACGTTGGCGAGCGGGGGCGTGGCATTGTCGCTGGAGCCTGCGATCGGCAGCACGAGATCGCCGAGCGACCACGCCATCAGGCCGCTGCCGAGCGCGATCGGCACGGCGCGAGCCATCGGCGTGCGGTTGCCACCCGCCAGGCCGCGGGCGATGCAGAGCGCGCTGAGGACGATCTCGAAGACGGCGACCCCCCAGTTGTCGATCGCCGGCCAGCTGCCGGTGTCGCTGCGCACCAGCTCCGACACCACATACGCGACCACGAGCACCGCGGCACCCGCATAGAGCCCCTTCACCGCCGGGCCGGCGTCGGGCATCGCAAGCCAGTGCCGCCGGCCGCGATCGGACGCACGCCGACCGAGTTTCAGGCGGGCACCCTCGTTGCCGGCGCGATCGGAGTCGCGCCCGTGTAATCCCAAGCTGCCGGTATCCATAAATTGGCCTAAATGGATCATCGGCCGCCGGGGCCAGCCCTAAAGCCCCGGCGGCCTGTGCGGACGCGTGTTAGCGCCCCCGATGCGAGGCCGCCACCTGCCCCAGCGGTTGTCCGTGCGGGCCGCCCTAGTGTCCCGATTCACAAATTCGCCGCCGCCTCGCGGCGTCTGGACGCGCGTGACGCCACCCGCTTCGCGGCAGATACCACCAGTATCTGCCTTGCGAACCGGGCGACGCCACACACGCCCAGCCACTCGCGAGACTGC
>DASZMI010000056.1:0-22772 GCA_035551915.1 Solirubrobacteraceae bacterium
GCCAGCCCGGCCAGCATCGCGGCCTCGCTCGAGCCCGTGGTGGAGCAGCCGGTCGCCTGTTCGGCCTCATCGGCATGCCAGAGCTCGGCGAGGATGTTCACGCAGCGTGCCTCGATCTCGGCGGTCTGCGGGTACTCGTCCTTGTCGATGATGTTCTTGTCGGCGGTCTCGTCCATCAGTCGGGCGGCGAGCGACGGCATCCAGGTGGTCACGAACGTCGCCAGGTTCAGGCGGGCCGCACCGTCGAGCAGCAGCTCGTTGGTGAGCAACTCGTAGCTCATCTGCTCCCCGAGCCCATGAGCCGACAGCTCATGCACCGGGATCTGCACGTCCGGAGCGGCATGGTGGACGGGTGCGGCCGGCGGGTGCTTGTGGCCGTCGCCTGCTCGGTGGGTGGAAAGTGCCATCACTCCTCCTGCTGGTCGCCGTCACGGTCGTGCTGCCCGCTCAGCATGGCAAGGAACTGCTTGAAGGCCGGCCTGTCGCGGTCAGGGTGGAAGGGATCGTTCCCATCGCGGAGCATCCCCGCCACCCTTTCGAGGTCATAAAGCAGCGCGAGCTTGCCGGGCGGGTCGTCCCATTCGCCGCTGTCATAGCGCTCGACCCAGGCGGCCAGCGCGGCGAGTGTCTCGACCTGCAGCGGGTTCTCCCACCAGCGCGTGCGGACCGGGAGCGTGTAGCGCTCACGCAGCCGGCAGACGTCGAGCCAGAGGTCCTCGAACCACTCGCGGCAAAGCTTCGGGTCCTCGAGTGGAGGCCTCATCGCAGCCGCCTCGCCGCTGCTTCGGCGGCCGGGCCCGCCAGCCTGCGCAGCCGCCGGCTGCCGAACCATGTGCGTAACCTGACGCGCACCGGTGCCAGGCGCCCGTAGAGCAGCAGCGCATGCCCGTCCGGGAGCTGGCGCAGGGCCTCCGGCGAGATCAGTGGGGCTCGCCGCCGGCCGTAGGAGCGACTGGTCCCCTGACGCCCGCTCGTGCGTGTGAGCTCGGTCCGTTCCTCCTCGCCCACCAGGCCCGAGAAGTAACGAAGCGTGTCGAGGTCCGCAACTCCGGGCAGCAGCATCCTCGCACGGTGGCTGTTGACCACCGTCTCGGCCTGCTGGCGGTAGCGGCTGCGAGCCTGAGCGAGGTCGTGGAAGATCGAGATCAGCTGGATGTTGTGGCTGGGCGCCGTGGATGCGATCTCGGCAAGGTTGGGAAGCGGTGCGACGTTGCCGGCCTCGTCGAGGCAGACCAGCAGCGGGCGCTGGAGGCGCCCGCCGCTGCTGCGGTTGGCGAGCTCATAGGCAGCGTCGAGGACCTCTGAGAGCAGTGAGAGAAAGATCGGCCGCAGCAGCTTCGATGCCTTGGCGTCGCCAATCAGATAGAGCGTCGCGCTCGAGTGCAGCAGCCGCTCGGCCGTGATCTCACAGCCGCTCGCCGAGCGCGCGACGCGCGTGAACCGGTAGGCGCGCAGCAGCGCCTGCGCCGTTGCCTCGATCGACGTGCGCGTGCGGTCGGCCTGCGCGTCGAACGCACGCACCGCGTCGTAGGCGGCGCGCGCGTCGAGCAACGCCTGCTCGCTTTCGGCTGCCGCCAGCAGGCCATCAAGTGCCATGTCGAGGGCACGCCTGCCCTGCCCGTATGTCCAGGCGACCACCTGCTCGATCCCGCTTCCAGACCGTGCCGCGGTGTACAGCAGCGGTGCCAGTCGCTGCTCGGCGGCGATCGCCCAGAAATCCCCGCCCTCGACGCCGTGCTGGTCGAGTTCCCCCGCCGCCGCCAGCCGCCAGGCAACCTCCAGCGCGCCATCCCAGCTGACCGCCCTGCGCAGCGGGTTCCAGGTGTGCCCGGCCACGCCCGCCAGTTCGAAGGGGTCGAAGACGAATGCCTCCCCGAGCTCACGGCGACGCCGGAGGGTCGCGCCGAGCAGGTCGGTCTTGATCGATGACGCAACGGCTGGACCGTCCCACTCAAGCAGCGCCGGGATCGCCAAGCCTGCCGATTTGCCCGACTGCGGTGGCCCGAAGGCGACGAGCGCATGGCGCTGCTCGGCCCGCAGCAGGCGGCCGCCGTGGTACCCGAGTGCCAGACGGCCGGCCGGATGCTCAACGCCGGCGTGCGCTCGACGGCCGCGCCGGTGGAGCACGGCGAGGTCGCGCCGTCTCGCCCAGCGGGCGCCGCGGTCGGCGCCGCCCGATCCGGGCCGATCGCCGGCGAGGCTGAACAGCAGCAACGCCAGGGCGATGCCGCCCAGCGAGATGATCTCAGTGGGCATCGATGCGCATCCCCGTGTCGGTGTCGGTGAGTCCTTGCTCGATCCGCGAGCGATAGTGCTGCACCACGAACGAGCGTGAGCCGACGCGCCACAGCGCCTGCCCCGGAGTGAGCTGTGTCAGCATCCGGGCCTCGGTTGCCGATAGTCCCAGCAGCTCTCGCGTGAGCCCGATCTGGCTCTCGTCCTGGTGGTAGATCACGCGCGTCGAGGCGTCGGCGATCAGGCCCTCGGCAATTCTCGCGGCGCGCGAGCCGGCATCGCCGGCGGCCTGCAGGTCCCCGAGCTTGTGCAGCACGACGAGGTTCAATACCCCGAACTGCCTGGCGAGCTTGAAGTTCGACTGAAACCATTCGCCCAGGCCGCCGTGCTGGATGATCTTCCACGACTCGTCCGCGACATTGATCAGCCGCCCACGGGCGGCTGACGACGGATCGGCGGTGCGTGCCAGCTGGGCGCTCATCCAGGCGGTGGCGCACGCCATCAGGATCCCGACCGCGGGTGAGTCGCGCACGGCGTGCAAGTCGAGCACCAGCAGCCGCGCATCGAGGTCGATCCCCGGGCTCGTCGGTCCGTCGAAGATGCCCTTGAGCGGCCCCTCGCAGAGATCCTGGAGGGCCAGCGCGGCCCGCCGGATGTCCTCCGCCAGGCGGGCCGGCGTGGTCTGCAGCCGCGCCGCCATCTGCCCCGGCGGGTCGAACAGGACCTCGGCGATCTGCGGGAGTGTCGGCTCGTGCTCACGCGCCCTGACCGTGCGCAGCGCCTCGCGCAGGGCGGCGGCCTCGGCCTGGTCCAGCGGCTGGCCGATGGCGGTGGTGGCGATTGCCCGCAGCAGTTCAATCTGTGCGTGCTCCTCGGGGCGGGCGGAGAGCGGATTCAGGCGCACGCCGGCGCCCGGAGCGAGCGCGACCGGCCTCACGCCGACGCTGGCGCAGAGCGGGCCGTACTCGCTCTTGACATCGAGTACGAAGGCCCGGCGCCCGAACAGCAGCATGCGCCACAGGAGCGTCTTCACCAGCGCGCTCTTGCCCTGGCCGAGCTTGCCGATCACGATCGCATTGGGGTCGTCGAGCACGCCCTCGTCGTAGAGCACCCAGGGGTCGAAGCAGAAGGCTCCGCCACTGGCGTCGCGACCGATGAAGGCGCCGCGCCCGCCAAGCCCGCCGCTGGCGGTGAACGGGTAGATCGCCTGGGCGTGGCGGGTGGTCACCCGGTGCGCCGGGCGGGCCGCGCTCACCGCAGGCCCCGCGTCAGCGGCAGCGTGAAGCTGAACGCCTCTGCCTGCTGCCCGTACATCCGCCGCAGCTCGAGCCGCGCCCGGGCGGCGTGACGGTGGACCTCGGCGCAGGCGCGTCGCAGTTCGCCTTCGTCGCGGCCGCTGACCGTGACGAAGCCGCTGAAGCGGACCTCGCCGTGGCCGGCCGCGAGCTCGGCCTCGCGGCGGCCGGCCGCCTCCTGCGCCTGCCGTTGACGAGCCGTCTCGGACTGTCCGAAGCGCCGCCGCAGCTCGCTGTCGGCGCGATCGCGGGTGATCGCCGCCTCGACCTCGCGCGCCGAACGTTCGGGAGCCACCGGCTCGAACGTCAGCGCAACTGTGCGGACCGTGTCGGAATCGGCCAGCAGCGCGTCCATGAACATCGGCGAGACGTCGATCCGTGGCCAAGCGCTGATCCAGTGAGTGGCGTGCAGGGCGCCATCGCAGCGGTAATGGTCCCATGCCTCGAGCGTCGCCAACGGACCGGCATCGTGGTCAGCCAGCGGATGAGTCCCCCCGGCGAGCGCATCGAGCGGAGCCAGCTCGGCCCGCGCGTAGGGATCGAAGCCGGTCCGCAGCACCCGTGCGAGCTGGCTCGCGCTCAGTGCTCCGAGCACGCGGATCTCGGCGGCCTCGAGCCCGCGGGCGATCTGCCCAACCTGTTCGAGTACCTGCTCGGCTTGAAGCTCGCTGCGCCCCTGGAGGCGCGCCGTGTCGAGCTGGATCGCGAGCAGAATCTCGTGATCGTGGGTGACCTGGGTGCTCTGACCGATCAGCTCCAGGTAGGACTCGACAACCGGGGTGCCGCGCGCCGGCAGCGACGGGTCCCGCGCCGTGTGCAGCCATCGCGCGAGCTCGTCGCCCTGGGCCGGCGCCGTGCGCTCGATCCACTGCAACCGTCTGATCGGCGCGTTCGCAGCGCCGGCCAGGACCATTCCCCACTGCGCGAGGCGACGCTCCTGCACCTCGGGGTCGAGCAGCGCGAATGACAGCGCCTGGCAGGCCAGCACCGGGGTCAGCAGCCGTCCGCGGCGCTCAGAGAGCGCTCCGAGCGCCCGGCCCTGATGCCCGACCGTCACGAGCTCGACGCCACGCAGCACGGGTGGCAGCTGCAGGGGAGGGCCTGCCAGCGACACCTGTCCGGCCGTCGGCAGACGCGAGCGAAACCGCCGCCGCGAGCCGAGCGACCGCGCGCTGAAGCCGCACGCGACCGGCGCCCACTCATCGAGTGTGCGGCCGGCGAGCGGAGCGGTCGTGGCTCCGAGCGCGCAGGCCAGCAGGGCCACCGCCGCGACGACGCCGGCTCCGCCGCCGATGCGGTCGAGCAGCTCGACTCCGGTCAGCAGTGCCGTGCCGATGGTCGCGACCTGACCGAGTCGCAGCGGTCCGAGCAGTCCGCGACGCTCGAGCGGCCCGAAGCGATAGGTGAGCCGTTCGCGGGTCATTCCGCATCCCCAGGATGCTCGGCCGCAGTCGCCGCCAGATCCGCGTGATGCGCGTTCGGTTGCCCGGCCGGCGGTTGTGGAGGCGGCAACTGCGAGTCGAGCGCCAATGCATGGTCCCTGCGCCAGGGCTCGGCCAGCACAAACGGCTCGCGGGTGTCCACCGGCGCATCTGGGGTCGAGGAGTGCCGGCCGCCCCGCTGCTCGTCACCCCGCTGCTCGTCACCCGGCTGCGGAGTGCCCGGCTGATCGACCGTCGCCTGTGGCTGTGGTGAGCGCCCGCTCACCGATGATGGTCCGCCGGCGACAGGCTGCTCGGAGCCGGCCGGCTGCTCCCCGGAGCTGCGTCCGCGCGGCTGCGCAACGGCGGTGGCGGCGGTGGATGTCTCCGGATCCGCCCCGGCGCCGTTTCTCGCGTACATCGCGCGCGCGTGCTCGCGCAGGCGCGCCGGCAGATCCATCGCCATCTCGCCGGTGCCGGCGGCGAGGTCGCCGGCGGCGGCGCGTGCCTGGGCGTGGGGCAGCTCGGTGCGCAGGATCCCGGCGGCACCGGCGGCCAGCTCGGTGAACGGCAGGATCCGCATCAGCGCCCACGGCGCAAAGGTCGAGAGCAGCATCAGCGACATCGCCACGAGCAGCTCGCCGGTCCCGGGCGTCCCGTGCGTGAACGCGGCGGACGCCAGCGACAACACCGCCACGATCACGAACTTCGAGAGGATCAGGGAGGCGAGCAGCTCGACCAGCCGGACCGTCCACACGCGACGCGCAGGCCAGACCATCGCGGCGAAGGCGAGCGGCAGCATCAGCACGACGACGTACACGGCCGCTGCTCTGACCAGCAACTCGATGGCGAGCGCCATGGCGGCCATGAGTGCGAGCAGCCCGACCACCACGGCGAAGAATGGCGAGCCTCCGGCCGCGGTGGCGAGACCTCCGGCGACGATGGCGGCGTGGTCGAGGAAGCGGGCGCCGCCGCCCGCGGCACCGACCGACACCGCCGCCGACATCTGATCGGTGGCGGCCAGCAGCAGCATCGTCAGCGGTGCCGCCAGGCTGACGCCGAGGATCGAGAGCGGCAGATAGCCAAATGTGACGCGGGCGAGCAGGCTCATGTCCGCGCGGGCCACGGCCTGCACGGCCGCTGCGCAGAGGAACGGGATCGTCAGCATCGCCGCCAGCGCTGCGACCCGCCAGTAGGTCGACGAGAACCAGGTGCTGTTGAGGTTCGGTGCGGTTGCGGCGCCGATCGCGTTTGCAACCTCCTGCAGGGCGCCCTTGGTTCCGTTCAACACCCATGAGGAGACACCCTGGAGCACGAAACCCGAAGCGCTGCGGGCGACGTCGGACGCGAGCCCGCTGACCGGGTCGAGGACCGGGCTGACGATCCCGCCGGCCGCTCCCTCGAGTGTCCCGATGATGCTCATTTGGCCGTCGCGCCGAGGTGCGCGAAGAAGTTCACGAGTCCCGGCCCGGCGCCGATCACGAGCGCCGCGCCGGCTGAGACCAGCGCCGCCATCCGTCCTCGGGCGGCGTAGTGGTGGCTGTTGGTGTGAGACGCGATTGCCCACATGGCGGCTCCGACGAAGGCTCCGAGCAGCGTGATCGCCAGCGCCCAGGCGTCGGCCCCGTTGACGATCTGCTGCAGCACGTTGCTGCCGGGGAGGCCCGTCGGGTCGGGGTTCGCCGTGACGGAGGCGAAGAAAGTCATCACGATGCCGCTCCTTCGTTTGAGTCGAATTCAGACTAAAATGCTAGAGAGATCTCTCCGAGTCTGTTAGACTTGTTTGTGTCAACTTAGACTCAATTGGAGAAAGTGATGCCGGGAGAGGCAGGTGACCAGCTGGTCAGCGCGCTCTATCGCGAGCTGCAGCCGCAGCTCGTCCGGATCCTGGCCGGCAACCTGCAGGCGCCGGAATGGGTCATCGACGACGCCTGCCAGACGGCATGGGGTTTGATGATCGAGCACCGCGACGCGGTGATCCCAGGCGGTGAGCTCGGCTGGCTGGCGACCACGGCCACGCGGGCGGCGCTGCGGCTGCTGCGCCGCGACCGGCTGGCGCAGCGCTACGAAGCGTTGCCGGCGCCGGTGACGCTCGCCGCTTTCCGTGCGCCCGCCCCGGAGCACCAGCTCGAGGTGCGCGAGCGGCTTGCCGAGATCCGTCGCCTGCCCGTGCGTCAGCAGCGTCTCGTGATGCTGCACGGCTTCGGTTACGAGTACGACGAGATCGCAGCGGTGACGGGCGAGACCCGCAGGACCGTCGCCCGCCAGCTCACGCGCGCCCGCCAGCGGCTCCTGCGCCTGGTGGACGAGGGCTGAGGCCGACGTGCCCAGGACGCAGGTGCAATGGATCAAGCTGATGAGGGAAGCCGGCTGGCGGCAGGAGGCCGGCGGCAAGCACCAGGTGAAGATGACCAGGCAGGGCAGGCGCCCGGTGACGCTGCCCGACAACCATCGCCGGGCGTACTCCAAGGGCTTCGAGGCGCAGCTGCGACGCGAGGTCAGATTGGTCGCCCGCGCGCCCGTCCGGTCCCTGGAAGCCCGGCGGCGGCGCGACGCGGGGGTCGAGCGTTGAGATACGACCTAGCATGGGGCGACCGATGACGAGCATTCAGGTGCGCATCCGCTTCGAGGAAGGGGCCTACTGGGCGACGGTCGACGAGTACCCGGGGGTGTTCGCCACAGGTGACACGCCCGCGGAACTCCGTGCAAGCCTCGAGGAGGGGCTGGCGCTGGTGCGCAGGGATGCCGACCCGGTGGCGCGTCCGTTGCGACTGTCGGAGCTCTCGGGGCTGCCGCCCGGCGCGGCCGGTGTCGCGGTCAGCGCCGAGCTGAGCTTCGGCTGAGGCTCAGGAGCCCTCAGCGCGCGCGGCCGCGCTTGCGGCGCTTGCGCTCGGCCGGCTTGAGCTTGCGCGGCTTGCGCGCCGCCTTGGAGCCGGCGTGGGCGCGATGGCCGAACAGCGAGTCGTCCTCGCCGTGGCCGACCCGCGCCGCATGGCCGCGGGCGTCACGCCAGATGTAGAGGGCGATGCCGCCGAGGATCAGCGCGGCGACGATCGCGATGATGATCCCGTCATTCCCTGATAGCGAGCCGCCCGAGGACGAGCTGGTGGTCGGGGTGGCGGCCACCGTCTGGACCGCCGGCGTCGTCGTGGCGCCACCGCTGGTGATGTTGAAGCCGGGCGCGCCGCTCGAGGAGCCGGTCAGCGAGCTGCCCGGGGACCCGGCCGCAAGCGCCGCCGGAGCAGCAAGCCCGGCGGCGCAACCGCACGCCAGTGACGAGATCAGGAGCGAGAGCGCAAGTAGTCGACGCATCGGACCAGCGGGAATCCAGGCAGCTCAGGCGTCCAGCGGGTTATTCATCGCCGGCGGCTCGGGATCGTTCGCGTAGGGGTTCTCATTGTCGTGGATCTCCTCGTGGTACACGCTCTCGACGTTCACCGACCAGATGTCGTGGTCGGTGCCGAGCAGGATGTTGTCGACCGCGCGCATGGCGGTCAGCATCGAGTGATCGGAGTTGTTGTAGCGGTGCAGGCCGTTACGACCGACCTGCGCGAGGTTCGTCATCTCCGACTCGAGCCACTTGCGGATCGTCTGCACGCGCTCGGCGTACTTCTCGTCGTAGATCGGGTAGGCCTTGTGCACGCGGGCGACGAAGCCGAACTTGACGTTCGCGGCCTTCGCGAGCTTGAGCTTCTCGATCTCCTGGCCGGCCATCTGCACGAGCTTGTCGTCGTCCATGTTCCAGAGCTCGTCGCCCTCGAAGCAGAAGTACTCCATGCCGATCGAGGCGTCCTTCTCGTTGGGCACCATCCACGGGCTCCACGACTTGAAGTTCTGGATGCGCAGCACGCGCACGCCCGGCTGGTGGATGTAGATCCAGTTGTCGGGGAACAGGTCCTGTCCCTCGATCACCAGCAGCACGGTCAGGAACTCGCGGTAGCGCAGGCCACGGGCGGCGTCGCGGACGTCGACCGGCGCCTCCGGCTCGGCGATGCCGACGGTGGTGCGCAACGGCAGCGAGGAGACGACGTGCGACGGTGTCAGCACCTGATCGCCCGCGACCACCTCGACCACCCGGCCGGCGCCGTCGGTCTTCAGCCGGGTCACCGGAGCGTTCATGCGGATCTCGCCGCCGCGCTCCTGGATGTCCTTGGCCATCTGCTCCCACATCTGGCCAGGGCCGAAGCGGGGATAGTTGAACTCGGAGATCAGCGATTTGATGTTGCCCGTGTTGCCGAAGAAGGCGGCCTTGGCGGCGCTGAAGAAGGACAGGCCCTTGATCCGCTGCGCCGCCCACTCGGCACGGATCTCATTTGCCGGCACGCCCCACAGCTTCTCCGTGTAGGTCTTGAAGAAGTGGCCGTAGAGCCGCTTGCCGAAGCGGTTGGAGACCCACTCTTCGAAGGTGTCCTCGCGGCCCTTGGGCCTGGCGGCCGCCCACAGGTAGGAGAGGCCGCAGCGCGTCAGCTCGAGCGGGCCGAGCTTCTTGATCACGTCGACGCCCTGCAGCGGATATTCCAGGAACTTGTCGTTCCAGTAGATCCGGCTCTGGCGCGGACGCTTGAGGAACTCCTCCTCCATGATCTCGTGCCAGAGGTCGTCCACCTCCTTCACCTTGGTGAAGAAGCGGTGACCGCCGAGATCGAAGCGGTAGCCGTCGCGGACCTCGGTGCGTGCGATCCCGCCGAGCATGTCGGTGGACTCGAGCACGATCACCGGCTTGCCCGCCTTGGCCAGCAGGTAGGCGGCGGTCAGGCCCGCAGGCCCACCGCCGAGCACTAGGACTGGCTTCTCTGGAGTGATGTCAGCGCCGCGAGCGGTCGCCGCGGTGTCCGGAGTTTCTGGCACTTGTCTAAACCTTCCTGTAGAGGACGGCCGAGTCGGAGATGCAGCAGGAGCCGCGGTAGTTGTGGGGAGCCCACGCCTCCTGCACCAAGGACTTGTCGGCTCCGATGATGGCACCGTATTGCGCCGAGCGTCTCCTGATCTCGAGCGTCCACGGCGCCTTCCAGTTGAGCGCACCCTCGGTCATCGGCCGGATGTAGAGCAGCTGCTGGCCGGGCCGCATCCCGCCCAGCAGCTTGTCGACGGTGCTGGTGACGTTCTCGGCCTTGTAACGCGCCAGCGCGTTCACCCAGTTGACGTAGCTCGGGTGCTCGAGCGGGCCCATCGTGCTCGCCCAGTTGAGCCCGCCGGGCAGGTAGTAATAGGCCAGCGGTGTCGATTCCGGCTGCCCGACGATCACCAGGTCACCCTTGTGCAATAGCGGCGCCATCTCGCCGGCGACCCCCTGCATGTCGCTCTTGTAGGCGGGTTCGAAGGCGTGCGGCCGCACCATGAACGCCACCAGGAAGATCACTGCGAGCGCTCCGACCACGCCGGCGCGTGAGATCCCGATCGCCAGCAGGATCAGCATCGCCGGGATCGCGGGAGCGAAGTAACGGACGACCCATGCGGGTGTGACCACCTGAGAACTGATCCAGGCGACCACCAGCGTGCCGATGCCCAGCACCAGCAGCATCAGCGCGATCTGCGCGTCGCGGGTCATCTTCCGGGGCCGGGTGAACAGCGGCCAGTAGCCGACGCCCGCGCCGACGACCATGACGACGGTCAGCGAGGCGGCGCCGATCACGCCTGTGGCGATCTGGATCGGCGCGCCGAAGCGCGGCCGGGTGTCCCAGGGGGCGGCAGTGTGCGCCACCTGGAAGAGGAAGTTCGGGATCCACGGCGCAAACAGGATCACGGCGCCGACGTAGGCGTAGATCGCGTCGCGGATCAGGTTGTGCCGGATCTCCTCGCCGCTGTAGCGGTAGAGGATCGCCAGGCCGATCATCGCGGCGGCGGCAAAGAACAGGGACCAGTTGTGCGTGTAGAACATCAGCGCCTGGCTTACCGAGTAGAGCGCGACGTAGCGGCGCTCGCGCATCACGAACCCGCGGATGAACCCGATCGTCGCGAGCAGGCCGAGCAGCACCATCAGCGTGTACATGCGTGTCTCGAGCCCGTAGTAGTCGAGGAACGCGTTGAAGGCGAAGGTCGTGGCCGTGGTGAGCGCTGCGCGGCGGCCGGCGAAGCTCAGGGTTCCCCAGTAGCTGACGGGGATCGTCAGCGTCGCGAAGATGATCGAGAGCCAGTGAGTGGCGGCCTCGCCGTTGCCGACCCACGACATCCAGATGTGCAGGATCAGGTAGTAGAGCGGGGGCGAGCCGTCGACGCGCATGATCCCGGGAATCGCCGAGAGCGAGTGCGACGAGATCCCGACGGTGATGCCCTCGTCCATCCAGAACTGGCCACCGACGTAGCGGCTGCGGATGTAGACCGAGGCCGCGCACAGCAGGAACAGGATCCCGCCGATACGCATCCAGCTCGGGAGCCCGCGCAGCCAGCGCGGAAGCCAGACGCGGTACTCGCGGATGACTGCTGAGTCGGTGGTTTCGGTGGTGATGGACATATGCGAAGAGATCAGCCGGTGACGCCGCTGGCGACACAGGCCTCGATCGTGGTCAGTTCCTTGGCCGACGCGCCGTTGGGATAGAGGAGCGCGCTGCCGACCACCTCGGCGCCCTGCTCCTCGCCCATGATCTGGAGGCCCTGGGCGATGCCGGGGGTCGGATAGAAGACGATTGTCGGGCCGCTGGGCGGTGTCCCGATCTGGATCGAGGGTAGGCGTTGCTTGCCCGTGTAGTACTCGCGGAAGTGGATCTTGGCCGAGCGCAGGCAGGGGAGATGCTTGACCCTCGGGTCGTCACGTAACCCGTAGTAGCCAGAGTGTTTGCGTAGATTGGTGGTGCCTGCGACGGGCTTCGGCGCAACGCCGCAGGCGCTGATCAGGAGCGCAACCAACCCACAGGCCACCGCGACCTTCACGGCAGACATATCGCAGGCAGGGTAGTCGATCAGCAGTTCTGATCGCGACGGCCGCGGGCGGTCGCGGCGGCGAGTTGTTCGTTGCCACTCTGGCGCAGGCCCTCGATCACACCGTCGATGTCGGCGGCCGAGCGGTTCTGACCGAGCTTCGCCTTGGCCTCGACGCGTGTGATGCGCAGCTCCACGCCGACGATCGCGCGCAGCTGGCTCTCGGTGTAGTCGCGCGGCGCGTCGTCGACCGACCATGGCTGCGGCCGGGCGGCCTCATGGCGATCGGTGAGCCGGCGCACGATGGCCTCCAGCCAGACAGGGTCGTCGTGGACGATCAGCTCGCCATGGATATGGGCGGTCACGTAGTTCCAGGTCGGAACCACACGCCCATGCTCGCGCTTTGACTCATACCAGCCGGGACTGATGTAGCCCTCGGGCCCCTGCACGATCACCATCGACTCGCCCAGCGGCTCAAGGCGCCAGTGGTCGTTCTTGCGCGCGACGTGCCCGAGCAGCGAGCCGAGTCCGTCCTGCGAGCTGTCGTGGAGCAGGGGTAGGAAGGTCGCGAACAGACCGTGGTCGGTGGGGGTGATGAGGTCGGCGGCGCGGATGTCCTCGAGCAGCTCGCGCGTCTCGCGCTCATCGGCCTTGAAATGCTTGGGCAGGTACATCGACGGAGAGTCAGGTCCTGCTGTAGGCGGAGCAGTCCATGTAGAGCCTCACCGGGTTTGAGTACATGATCTTGTACCGCGTGCCGTTGGCGCGCTTCCAGCCCTGGCCCCAGTCCCGCATGAAGCGAGCCGTCGGATACATCACCCCGCCGCTGTTCGTCGCCGCCTGGAAGACCGCATTCGGACCGGTCTGAACCTTCGGGATCTTGGCCAGCGCCTGGACGTAATAGATCGGCACCTGCAGGTACCAGGCGAGCATCGTCACCTCGAAGTTGTTGGTCATCACGCTGCCGCAACCGATGACCTTCTGTGGGCCGCCGGCGTCGCTGACCAGCGAGGCGTAGCGCTCCCGCAGCTCGGCCTGGTAGCGCATCTCGGAGCGGATCGAGCTGACCGTCGGCATCGTGGTCGTGAAGTCGTCCGGGACGAGCGCGAACACGACCAGCACCACCAGCGTCGCGGCGGCGGCAAGCCACACGAGCGAACTCTCGGAAGATCCGTAGTGCAAGCGCGAATGGCGCCGCAGCCAGCGCAGACCGCGCGCGCACAGCGCCGCCAGTCCGATGCAGGCCCAGCCGTATGCCGCGCAGCCGCTGACGCAGATGAACATCGAGCCGATCACCGCGTAGCGGGGGTTGCCGGCAAAGCCGACCTGGGTCTCGGCGGAGACGCCGAGCCACCAGAGAAAGCCGAACAGCCCGGCCAGCGAGCCCGCGGTCGCGGCCGGGTAACGTCGCACGGCGGCCGCCCAGCTGCCCAGGCGGCGCCGCGTCCGCAGCAGCAGCGCGGCGGTGCCGGCTATGAAGGCCAGCGAGGCGAGCTCGAGCCGCACGAGCACCAGCGGCCAGAGTGTCCTCGAGAGCTCGGCCCAGAAGGGGAATGCGGCGTTGGCCGCGCTCTTGCGCGAGCGGTTCTTCAGTGCATGCGAACCGAGGCCGATCAGCCCGCCGCTACCGCCGCCGAGCTTCTGCGGCACGCCCCAGAGGCACAGCATCAGTACTCCAAGGCCGACGACCAGCAGTCGGGCGCCGCGATCGCGCCACATCAGCCAGAGACCGAACAACGCCCAAACGGGCCAGACCTCGGGACGGTCGAGGCAGGGCAGGATCCCGAGCACGAAGGCCTGTCGGTAATGGCCGTCCCAGGCGCGCTCGGCGGCGATCAGGAAGGCGGCCGCCATCACTCCCTCGGAGTAGCCGAGCAGCATGTTGCCCGGGAAGCTGGTCGTGAAGGTCGTGCAGATCAATGCGGCTGCACCGGCAAACACGGCGGGGGTGAAGGCAACCGTCTGAGCCAGGCGCGACTGCTGCGCCAGGCGCGCGCCACTGCGGCTCTGCGCCACCAGCCCCCGGGTGATGCGCACCGTCAGCTTGACCGACATCAGTACGGTCACGACCGCGCCGGCCCGGGCGACCACCAACCAGAGGTTCGGCTGGGCCGAACCGAACAGCGCGAACACCGTCGTGAAGATCACGGGCAGCGGCTTCCAGCTGGACCCGCCCGCGATGTGCAGGTGCGCATCGGCCAGCGGGCCGGTGCCGGTGATGGCGTGGAAGATCTCGCGACCCCAGATCAGCCACGACCAGGGGTCATAGCTCGGCGTCGAGGGCCAGTGCAGCGACGTGACCGCGAGCACCAGCGCGAGGCCGGTGAACCAGACGTAGACGCGTCCGCCGCCGAACATCGAGAGCCCGGGCAGCCGGGCGCGTGGGTGAGTCACTGCGGTCATGCGTTACGGAGTTTTAGACGGTTGCGCCGCGAGCGCACAGGGCGGCTCGCGGCGGAACCCGATCCATCATGGAAACGGGGACCCTGTCACAGCTACCTTAGGGCGTGGTTCAGAGTGGCGTGGTGTAGGCGCCGTTGATGCCGCCGTCGACCAGCAGTGAGGAGGCGGTCATGAACGAGGAGTCGTCGCTGCCGAGGAACAGCACCGCCTTGGCGATCTCCTCGGGCTCGCCGAAGCGGCCCATCGGCACGTGCACGAGCCGCCGCGCGGCCCGCTCCGGGTCCTTGGCGAACAGCTCCATCAGCAGCGGTGTCGCGATCGGCCCGGGGCAGATGGCGTTGACCCGCACGCCACTGCGGGCGAACTCGACGCCGAGCTCACGTGACATCGCCAGCACGCCGCCCTTGGAGGCGGTGTAGGAGATCTGTGAGGTCGCGGCACCCATGATCGCCACGAACGATGCGGTGTTGATGACGGAGCCGCCGCCAGTCTCCAGCAGATGCTGGATCCCGTACTTGCAGCAGAAGAAGACGCTCTTGAGGTTGGCGTCCTGCACGCGCTGCCAGGCGTCGTACTCGGTCACCAGGATCGAGTCGTCGTCGGTCGGTGAGATGCCGGCGTTGTTGAAGAGGATGTCGATCGTGCCGAACCTCTCCCGCGCCTGCTGGTACATGTCCTTGACGGCCTGCTCGTCGGTGATGTCAACCTGCAGCGCGAGCTCCCCGATCGAGTGCTGTTTCAGGTCGACGCCGACGACGTGCGCGCCCTCGGCCTCGAAAAGCTGGGCTGTGGCGAGGCCGATGCCGCCAGCGGCCCCGGTGATTACTGCGACTTTGTCTTGTAGGCGATCGCTCATGTGGTTGCGTAATAGATGGTCTTGGTCTCGGTGTATGCGTCGGTGGCGTGTGGCCCGAGCTCGCGGCCGTAACCGGACTGCTTGAAGCCCCCGAATGGCGTGCTCACACGCACCGAAGAGTTGGAGTTGATCGACATCACGCCGCTCTCGACCGCGCGTGCGACGCGCAGCGCGCGCCCGCCGTCACGGGTCCAGATCGAACCGGAGAGTCCGTAGATCGTGTCGTTGGCGATCCGCACGGCGTCCTCCTCGTCGCGGAACGGGATCACGGCGACGACCGGCCCGAAGATCTCCTCGCGCACGGCGGCGGAGTGGGGGTCGACGGGCGCGAGCACCGTCGGCGGGAACCAGAAGCCGGGCCCCTCCGGAGCGCTGCCGCGGTAAGCGACGGAGGCGCCGTCGGCTGCCGCCAGCGAGGCGACCCGCTCACGCTGCTTGGCGGAGATCAGCGGCCCCATCATCGAGTCGGGATCGAGCGGGTCGCCGACCCTGAAGCCCTCGACATGCGGCTGTAGCAGGCTCAGGAACGTGTCCACGGCGCTGTGCTCCACGAGGATCCGCGAGCGCGCGCAGCAGTCCTGGCCGGCGTTGTCAAACACGGCCCACGGCGCGGCCGCGGCGGCCTTCTCGAGGTCGGCGTCGGCAAAGATGATGTTGGCCGACTTGCCGCCCAGCTCGAGCGTCACCCGCTTGATCGTCTGCGCCGCTTGAGCGGCGATCGTCCGTCCCACCGCGGTCGAGCCGGTGAATGCGATCTTGGCCACATCCGGATGCTCGACCAGCCGGGCGCCGGCGACCGGGCCATGGCCTGCGACGACGTTGACGACGCCGGGGGCGATCCCCGCCTCGAGCACCAGCTGCTCGAAGCGCAATGCCGTCAGCGGCGTCAGCTCGGCCGGCTTGAGCACGACCGTGTTGCCCGCCGCCAGCGCCGGACCCAGCTTCCAGGCGGCGATCGTCAGCGGGAAGTTCCATGGCACGATCAGGCCCACGACCCCGAGCGGCTCGCGCACGGTGAACGCCTGGCCGCCGGCGACCGGGATCGTGTCGCCCAGCAGCCGCTCGGGCATCCCCGCGTAGTAGCGGAACGTGTCGACGACCATGCCCATCTCGCCGCGCGCCGAGCCCAGCGGCTTGCCGGCGTTGCGCGCCTCGATCAGCGCGAGTTCCTCGAGCTTCTCCTGCACCTTGTCCGCGAGCGCGCGCAGCTGCGCAGCGCGCGCCCCCGGAGCGAGGTCACGCCAGGCGGGCAGCGCGGCCTTGGCCCGCGCCACCGCCTCGTCGACTTCCTCCACACCTGCACTCGGAACCTGCTCGAGCACCGCCTCCGTTGCGGGCTCGAGCACTGTCAGCACTTCAGTCATGTGGCCTTTCTTGGCTTGAATCTATGGTGCGGCCGGTCCTGGGACGATCTCTGCCAGTCCGTCGAGCTCGTGGAAGGCACCGCCGTCATCGACCGTCCGGATCGGGCCTGTGAATGTCTTACGTGCAGACACGAGGTACCAGATCGTGACTGCCGCCATCACGGCGAGCGTCACGATTGGCGCGTAGTTGACCGAGCCCCAGCTGAAGCCCGACTTGAAGTAGACGCCGGCCGGCGAGACGGGCAGGCAGAAGATGATCACGCACAGGCCGACCCAGACGACCGCGATCATGTTCACCCACCGGTACTTCAGACCGAGCGTCCATGGCCCTGGCTTGAACGCGTCACCCATGCGCCAGCGCAAGAACACCGGAATCGTGTACGCGATGTAGAGCCCGATCACGCTCATCGAGGTGACCGCGAAGAAGGCGACGGGATACCCGGCGCTGTTGGGGAAGAACGCGGGGACCGTCACGATCGCTGCCATCACGCAGACGAACAGGACCGCCCAGGTCGGGGCCCGGTTCGCGCTCAGGCGGCGCCACAGGTTGTGGCCGGGGACGGCGCCGTCCCGCGAGAACGCGAAGGTCATGCGGGACGCGCTGGTGACACACGCCATGCCGCAGAAGAGCTGCCCGATCGTTGAGATCGCGACCACCAGCTTTGCCGCCGTCGCGCTGAGCGCGGTCTGCAGGATCGAGATCGCCGGGAAGCCGGCCGAGCTGATCGTCCCGATCTTGCTCTTCTGCACCGCGAAGGTCAGCGCGAGCAGCAGGACCCAGCCGATCACCGCCGAGTAGAAGACCGAACGCCAGACGCCCTTCGGCGCTGAATCGGCCGCCCCGTGGGTCTCCTCGGAGACGTGCGCCGAGGCGTCGTAGCCGGTGATCGTGTACATCGTCAGCAGGAAGCCGAGCGGCAGCGTGTAGAACCAGTACATGTGGTGGCTGAAGCCGCCGAACGCACGGCCGGTGAACACGTAGGACAGGCTCGCGTGGTGGCTCGGGCCGAGGATGAGGACGAGCACGATGACCGCCACGCCGACCACGTGCCACCACACCGAGACGCCGTTGAACAATGACACGAGGTGGCTCGAGAAGACGTTGATGAGCCCGTGGATCAACAGGATGATGAGGAACAGCGCGAACACCACATGCGCGTCGTAATGAACGTTGGCCGACGCGAAGTTGAAGATGAAGTCCACGTTCATCATGCTCAGCAGGGCCTGCAGGAAGCTCGCCGCGGCGTAATCGACGGAGGCCACGACGCACACCAGGCCGAGCAGGTTGAACCAACCGGTGAACCAGCCCCAGCCCGGACCCCCGAGCTTCGACGCCCAGTAGTAGATCCCGCCGGCGGTCGGCATCGCCGATGCAAGCTCGGACATCGAGAACGCGACGCAGAGGATCAGACAGGAGATGACCGGCCACCCGATCGAGATCGCAACGGGTCCGCCGTTGAGAAACGCCTGGCCGTAGCTGGTGAAGCATCCGGCCAGCACCGAGATGATCGAGAACGAGATTGCGAAGTTCGAGAACGAACTCCAGCCTCGCCTGAGTTCCTGCTTGTAACCCAGCTCCGCCAGTCGTTGCTCGTCGGCGGACAGCGCTTCCGTCGTCATGCGACTCCCCTCAGATTCAGCATTTCCGGTCCGGAGCGATCGCCTAAAGGATCGGCGATCGGCCCTTAGGGCGCGATCCTGATCCGCGGCGCGTCCCAAGTCAAGATCCCGCGGCGAATTTCATACATCTGGATCGCGCCGCTGGGCCCGCTGGCCAGCGGCGCTTCTGTGGCCTCAACCCGGTGGCAGCAGGCCGGCGAGCACGTGCTCGGTGCCGCGCAGGTGCTCGGCCATCTCCCGCGCGCTCGCGCCCTCGTCGCCGCTCGCGATCGCCGCCAGCACGCGCCGATGTTGGATGTTGGAGGAGCTCAGTACCTCCGGCGGGTGCGCGATCAGCGCGATCAGGCGCGTGGCGTCGCCCTGGATCTCGGTCGCCATCGTCACCAGGCGCGGGTTGCCCGTCGCCTCGGCCAGGCCGATGTGGAAGCGCACGTCCAGCTGGCGGTAGGTGCCGAAGTCCTCCGTTGCCTGCTCCATCGCCGCCAGCAGCTCCCCCAATGCGCTGATCGCGCTGCCGCGCGCCCGGCGGCAGGCGAGGACGGCGCTGCCGACCTCCACGGCGACGCGGTGGTCCCACATCTCGGGCCAGCGGTCGACCAGTTCCGAGGGCGGCGGCGGTGCCGGTGGCAGCTCGTCGACCACGAAGGTCCCGCCGCCGCGACCGCGGACGGCGTGCAGATGCCCGCTCTGGCCGAGCGCCACCAGCGCCTGGCGCAGGGTCGAGCGTGCGATCCCGAGCTTCGCGCAGAGCTCGCGCTCGGCGGGCAGGCGCGTCCCCGGCGGCAGCAGCCCGAGCCGGATTGCGGTGCCGATCCGGTCCACCGCCTCCTCGAACGCGGTCTGCGAGCGAACGGGCGCGAACACCGAATCAAGTGATGCGGCCGAATCGAGGGTTCTTGGTGGAGAGCTCATCGTGGCCATCCGCAGTTCACTCCCTGGATCACAAACGCTCGAATCCGCGGATCCGTTCCCAATCGGTCACGGCTGACTCGAATGCGGCGAGCTCGATGTCGGCCGCATTCACGTAATGGGCGACCACCTCGTCGCCGAATGCCTTGTGTGCCAGCGCGCTCTGGTCGAAGAGGTCGCGGGCCGCGCGCAGCGTCGCCGGCAGCCGCGGGTTGTCCTGCGCGGCATACGCGTTGCCCGCGAAGGGGGGCTCCAGCGGGAGCCCCAATTCCACCCCCTCGAGTCCGGCCGCGATCAGCGCGCCGAGTGCCATGTACGGGTTGAGGTCGGCGCCGCCGGAGCGGTTCTCGAACCGCAGGGCGGGGCCGTGGCCGACCACGCGCAGCGCACAGGTGCGGTTGTCATTGCCCCAGGCGATCGTCGTCGGCGCGAACGAGCCGGCCGCGAAGCGCTTGTACGAGTTGATGTTCGGCGCCAGTAGCAGCGTCAGCTCACGAGAGTGGGCGAGCTGACCTGCGAGGAACGACTCGAAGGTGGCCCGGTCGCGCTCGAACACCGAACCGTCGGCGTCGGCGATCGAGAAGTGGATGTGGCACGAGTTGCCCTCGCGCTCGTTGTACTTCGCCATGAAGCTGATCGACATGCCCTCCTGGGCGGCGATCTCCTTGGCGCCGTTCTTGTAGACCACATGGTGGTCGGCGCAGCGCAGGGCATCGGCGTAGCGGAAGTTGATCTCGTGCTGGCCGTAGTTGCACTCGCCCTTGGAGTTCTCGACCTCCAGCTCGGCCGCCGTCATCGAGTTGCGGATGCGGCGGATCAGCGGCTCCACGCGTGAGGTGCCGAGCAGCGAGTAGTCGACGTTGTAGAGGTTGCCCGGCTCGAGGTCACGGTAGTTCTGGTGGAAGGCCTGCTCATAGCTGTCGCGGAAGACCATGAACTCGAGCTCGGTCGCGGCATTCGCGGTCCAGCCACGCTCGGCCAGCCGCGCGAGCTGCCTGCGCAGCACCTGCCGCGGCGAGGCGACCACGTCGCTGCCATCGGCCCAGACCAGGTCGGCCAGGCACAGAACGGTCCCGATCTCCCACGGCATCGGGCGCAGGGTCGCAAGGTCGGGGCGCATCACGAAGTCGCCGTAGCCCTTCTCCCACGAGGACATCGCGTAGCCGGCGACGGTGTTCATGTCGACATCCACCGCGAGCAGGTAGTTACAGCCCTCCGCTCCGTGATCCAGCACCTCGTCGAGGAAGTAACGCGCCATCAGGCGCTTTCCCTGGAGCCGTCCCTGCATGTCGGTCAGCGCCAGAACGACCGTCTCGATCTCTCCGGCATCGACCCCTGATCTGAGCGCCTCGAGCTCCACTGGCCATTCTCCCCTCGACGATGCGCGTCCCGCCGGCGCGGCCCGCACTCATGAAGGTATATGAGCCGGGCCTTATAGGGCAAGCCATGTCGCTGCTATTCGTCACGAGCCTGGGCCGGCGCTCACGTTGGTGGCTCGCCGCGGGGCCGCAGCTGAATAGTTCCGTAATTCCTTAGACGCTCACGGAGGCGCGAGCGCGCGTCGGCTGACAAACTGCCCGCCGATGAGCAACATGCCTACTTCCGTTCTATCCGACGGCACGATCCTGCAGTACCTGCAGGAGGGACGGATCAAGGTCGATCCGTGGGATCCGAAGATGGTGCAACCCGCCAGCATCGATCTGCGGCTGGGAGACTCCTTCCGGGTCTTCCACAACCACAAGGTCACCGCGATCGATCTGCGCGAGCCGCCGTCGAACCTGACCGAGGAGGTCGTCGTTCCGGCGGGCGGGGCGTTTGTGATCCATCCGGGCGAGTTCTGCCTAGGGCGCACGCTCGAGTGTGTTCAGATCCCGGATGACATCGTCGCACGCATCGAGGGCAAGTCGAGCCTTGGAAGGCTTGGACTGATCGTGCACGCAACCGCCGGCTTTTGCGATCCGGGGTTTGAGGGAACCCTGACGCTCGAGCTGAACAACCTCACGCGTGTGCCGATCCGGCTGTACCCGGGGCTGCCGATTGCGCAGCTCTCGTTCATGACGCTCGATCGGGCGGCGCAGAGGCCATACGGAAGCCCGGGACTTGGCAGCCACTATCAGGGGCAGCGTGCTGCGACTGAGAGCCGGTACGAGGGCGGCCCGGCGGGAAGCGCCGGCTCCGAGAGCGGGGAGCGCGGGCAGGCATGAGTACTACATTGCATTGCAGCCCACGCGGGGCCAATTCTCAGACGAGGGGTGTGCTGGCCACCGGCGACCACACAGACAGCTTTGAGAGGAAACCATGACCACTGAAACCGCGCAGAACCAGGGCGACGCGGGCGTATCCGGGCAGGACACGCTGACGATCGTCGACAACCGCACAGGCAGGACCTATGAGGTGCCGATCCAGGACGAGACGATCCGCGCCACCGAGCTGCGCAAGATCAAGGTCAACGACGACGACTTCGGTCTGATGACCTACGACCCGGCGTTCATGAACACAGCGTCGTGTCGCTCCTCGATCACCTACATCGACGGCGACAAGGGCATCCTCGAGTACCGCGGCTACCCGATCGAGCAGCTGGCCGAGAAGTCCAGCTACCTCGAGGTGTCCTACCTGCTGATCCACGGCAAGCTGCCCAGCGGCTCCGAGCTCGACGACTGGACGCACCTGATCACGACGCACACCTTCGTCCACGAGAACATCAAGGACTTCATGCAGGGCTTCCGCTACGACGCGCACCCGATGGGGATGCTGCTGGCCGCGGTGGGGGCGCTCTCGACCTTCTATCCGGAGGCCAATCAGATCAAGGACCGGGAGCTGCGGATGATGCAGGTCGTGCGCCTGGTCGCGAAGATGCCGACACTCAGCGCCTTCGCCTACCGCCACAACCGCGGCATGCCCTACGTCTATCCGGACAACGATCTGAGCTACGCGGGCAACTTCCTGTCGATGCTCTACAAGATCGCCGAGCTCAAGTATCAGCCCGATCCGCGACTCGAGCACGCGCTCGACGTGCTCTTCATCCTGCACGCCGATCACGAGCAGAACTGCTCGACCAGCGCCGTGCGCAGCGTCGGCTCCTCGCAGGTCGATCCGTATTCGGCCACGGCCGCCGGCATCGGTGCGCTCTACGGCCCGCTGCACGGCGGCGCCAACGAGGCCGTGCTGCGGATGCTGCGCCGGATCGGCAGCCAGGACAAGATCCCCGAGTTCATCGAGGGCGTGAAGGCCGGCAACGAGAAGCTGATGGGCTTCGGTCACCGCGTCTACAAGAACTTCGATCCGCGCGCGAAGATCATCAAGAAGGCCGTGGACGACGTGTTCGAGGTGACGGGCAAGAACCCGCTGCTCAACATCGCCACCGAGCTCGAGAAGATCGCGCTCGAGGACGAGTACTTCATCTCGCGCAAGCTCTATCCGAACGTCGACTTCTACTCGGGCCTGATCTACGAGGCGCTCGGCATGCCCGTCGAGATGTTCCCGGTGCTGTTTGCGATCGGCCGCACGAGCGGCTGGATCGCTCAGTGGCTCGAGATGATCGACGACGAGGAGCAGAAGATCGCGCGCCCGCGCCAGATCTACACGGGCGGCCGCGGGATCGACTACGTGCCGATCGACCAGCGATGAGCTCGGCCCCGGAAGCGGGCGGCCCGCTGGCCGCTCGCTTCCGAGGAAGGTGTCATCTCTGGTCCATCGGGACGTAATCGATCCCGCGATCACCCGTGTAGATCTGGCGCGGACGGGCGATCTTCTGCTCCGGGTCGTCAATCATCTCGAGCCACTGGGCGATCCACCCGCTGGTGCGGCCGATGGC
>DASZMI010000057.1:0-43848 GCA_035551915.1 Solirubrobacteraceae bacterium
AGGTGACCCGTGGCGAGCACCAGCTGGTGACGTGCCGCAACCTCGAACACCTTCCGCACGGCCGGCAGCAGCGCGCCGTCACCGTCCAGCACCGGGACCGGCTCGGGCTCGACACCGGCCTCGCGCAGCGAGACCTCGAACTTCATCCACACCGGCATCGGTGCGCCGGGCGCGAAGCTGTGCACCTCCTGCATCTCATTGATCGAGTTGACGGTCGGCATCCACACAGTGCGGGCGCCCTCGCGGGCGGCGATCTCGACCGCCAGCGCGTTCATGCCGCCGACCGCCTGGTTGAGCACGATCGCGCCTATCGCTCGCGCCCCCGGCACCGCCACGTTGACGGTGCGGGCGCGCTCCGCCGTCGAGTTGTAGTGCGACTTCATCTGGAAGCCGGCGAGGCCGAGCTCGACGCATCGGCGGGCGAGTCCGACGTCGTCGATGATCCGCGGCACGAAGTCGGGGTCGATGTGGACGTGCATGTCGTAGCCGCCACGGACGAGGAGACGCGCGCGCTCGCTGGGAGTCGGATGGGTGGTCATGATCCCAAAGTACGTACCCGAGCCTGCATGCAAGACCAGGGCTCGGTACACAATACCCAACTCGTTGAGAGGTTTCCCCCGCGGCCGGGACACAGTGGTTTACTCGCAGGAGGCGCCCGATGGGCGCGGCGGGAGTGTGCGTCACTGGAGAGGAACCCGCAAGCCGTTGGGGGACGGACGTGAGACTCGAGCAGGGGCAGGCAGACAATGCAGAGCACTTGGACGGCTTCAGCTCCTGGAGCGTCGAGGTGGGTACCGGCGTGCTCCGCTGCTCGCCCGATCTGTTCGCGATGCACGGCGCCTCCAACGAGGACGGCCTGATCCCGCCTGCGGCACAGCTCGTGTTCCAGACCTGGCTCGACCTGTTGCCCGAGCAGCAACGCCGGGCGCTCGAGGCGCTGCGAGCCAGCGTCGTCAGCAGCGGACGCGGCGGCCAGATCGAGTACCAGGTGCGGGACGGCAGCGACATCAGGTGGCTGTCGACGGTGATGACCGTCGCCGCGGGCGGCGACGGTCACGCGCAACGGGTCTGCGGCTGCACCTTCGATGTCACCGCCCGCAAACGTCTCGAGGGGCCGCGCCAGGCAGACAGTGAGTCGCTCACCGCCGGCCGTGCGCTGCTCGATCGGATCGCCCGCGGCGATCCGATCGAGGAGACGCTCGAGGCGGGAGCCGGCTGGATCGATGAACGGATCGGCGGGCTCGGCTGCGCGATCCTGCTGGTCGATCGCCAGGAGGGACTGATGCGGCAGGTCGCCGGACCATCGCTCGCAGCCGGCTTCGCCGAGCTGGTCGACGGTCTGCGCGTGGGCGAGGGCTTCGGCCCGTGGGGCGCTGCCGCGGCGCGCCGCGAGCCGGTGATCGTCGAGGACCTGCGGAGTGAAGGCGCCCACGGTTTCACCGAGCCGCTCCAGCAGCTCGGCGTGCGGTCGCTGTGGGTCTCGCCGGTGTACCGCACCGGTGGTGACGAGGTGATCGCGGCCATCGCCCTCTACCAGCCGGCGCCATCCGCACCGCAGGAGTACGAGCTGGGCGCCGTCGCCACCATCGGCCAGTTGGTGGCGCTGGCGATCGAACATGAGGCGGTGGCCGAGCGTATCCGCAAGGACACGAACGTCGACCCTCTCACCGGCACGCTCAACCGGGTCCGCTTCATGGAATTGATCAACGAGCGCGCCGCAAGCTCGATGGTGGCCGTGATCTGCGTAGAGATCGACCGCTTCAAGCCGCTGCGGCTCATGCTCGGTCAGCATGCCGGTGACCAGCTGCTGGCCGAGGTCGGAAGGCGGCTGCTCAGGGCGGCCGGCCCGACGGGGCTCGTCGGGCACTTCAGCGCCGACGAGTTCGCGCTGATGGTCGAGGCTCCGGATCAGGAGGCGGTCCGTGCAATCACCGACGAGATCACAGAGAGCTTCAAGGCCCCGGTCGTGCCAGAGGACACTGAGTTCTTCCTGAGCCTCTCGCTCGGTATCGCCTGGAGCGACGGCTCGGCCGGTGCCTATGAGCTGGTGCGCGACGCCGCCGCGGCGATGCATGCGGCGCGCGCCGAGGGTTACGGGCGCCAGCGCGTCTACGACCGTCAGATCGCGACCCAGCTGCGGGATCGCCTGACACGCGAGGCGGAGCTGCGTCGTGCCCTGGTCGAGCACGAGTTCGTCATGCACTACCAGCCCCTGCTGCGGCTCTCGGATCATGTCTGGGACCGCGCCGAGACGCTCGTGCGCTGGCAGCATCCGACGCGCGGGCTGGTCGGTCCCGGTGAGTTCATCCCGCTCGCCGAGCAGTCCGGACTGATGGTCGCGCTGGGTGAGCGGGTGCTCGAGCTGGTGATCGCGCAGGCCAAGCTCTGGACGCGGACGCTTCCCAGCATCCAGCTTTCCGTCAACGTTTCGGGGATCCAGCTGGGCCGGCCGAGCTTCGGCGATCGTGTGGTCGAAATGCTCGACGCCGCCGGCCTGCCGCCGGCAACGCTGCTGCTCGAGGTGACCGAGTCGGCGATCTTGCAGGACGCCGGCAGCGCGCGGGCGACCATCACCAGGCTGCGCGAACTGGGCATCCGCACGGCTCTCGATGACTTCGGCACCGGCTACTCGTCGCTGGCACGGCTGGGTGAGCTGCCGATTACCGGCGTCAAGATCGACCGCGCGTTCGTCGCCGGTCTGGGCAACGATGACAAGGCACGGGCGATCTTCGAGGCGATCGCACAGATCGTTCGCGCCCACGGACTGCTGATCATCGCCGAGGGGATCGAGGATCAGCGCACCCTCGCCGAGGTGTCAGCGCTCGGCTGCGACTTCGTGCAGGGCTACCACCTCTGCCGCCCCGGACCGCCTGAGCTGATCGCGCCCGTACTCGGGGCCCCGGTGCCCGCGCACCTGGTGCAGGCGCTCAGCGCGTGAGCTCGGAGAGTCCGGCGACGATCGCCAAGAGCGCGCGCCGATCGGTTTCGTCGGCCTCGTCGATCGCGCGGCGCAGCCCAACGAGCGTGTCCGACGATTCCTCGTCGGGCGCCAGGCGGGCGCTGAGCACGAGCGCCAGGATCGCGGCGGCGTGCTCGGCGAGCGTCCCGAGCACGCGCATCTCGGCGATGCCGATGCTGGGTGATGCCGCCTGGTCGAGCAGGTTGAGCACTCCGATCGCGCGTCCGTCGGCCAGCAGCGGGAACACCGTGATCGTCGACGGAACGAAACCGGTCGACTCCGCGACATCCCTTGCAAAGCGTGGATCGTGGCTCACGTCAGCCACCGAAATCGGCTCCTCGCTCGCAAGCGCCCATCCCGCCAGCCCCGTCGTTGCGGGCAACCGGCGTCCAACCAGCGTGTTGGCGCCCTCGCCGGCGACCGCTTCGAACAGCAGCTCGCGATTCTGGGCATCGTGGCTCATGATCGAACACGCGCCCGCACCGAACACGGCGCGGCCGAGTTCCACGATCGACTGCAGCAGACGCCGCTGCACAGAGCTCTCGATCCTCATGTTGTGTGCAGAGGCCACGATCGACACCTTACGGAAATACGCGTGGTCAGCCAATTCACGCGGCTCTGCGGCTACGCGCCGCTCGGTCGTCGAAAGGCTGAGGTTGATCAGGTCGAAGCGCTCATCGATCGCCCAGCGCGGGCCCCGAACCAGCACAAGTCCAACCCGCTGCGGGAAAGGCTCCGTCGTCTCGGGAGCATCGGGTGCAGGGGGCGCATCGTGGGCGCTCACGGAGCCGCCGCCGATGCGTACGATGACCTGCGATGTCGATGGACTGCACATATCGCCTGCGGATCCCGCACCAGGCGGGACAGCTGGCGCGGGTGGCGACCAGGATCAGCGAGGAGGGCGGGCTGATCGGGGACGTGTTCACCATCACCGTCGCGCGTCTGGAGGCAATCCGTGAGATCACGGTTGAGCTACGTGACAAGGATCACGCCGACAGCCTCGCGGTTGCCCTCGGCGAGCTCCCGGGCGTGCACGTCGTCTGGTATCACGACCGCGCCTTCATCGCGCACATGGGCGGCAAGCTCGAGACCCGCTCCCGCCGCCCTCTGACCACCAACCAGGAGGTGCGTGACGTCTACACCCCGGGCGTGGCGCGCGTCTCTGAGGCGATCCACGAATACCCGCAGCTGGCACAGCGGTTCACGATGATCGGGCGCAGTGTCGCGATCTGCACCAACGGCAGCCGCGTGCTCGGGCTCGGTGACATCGGGCCTGTCGCGGCAATGCCGGTGATGGAGGGCAAGGCGATGTTCTACTCACAGTTCGTTGACATCGCCGCGATCCCGATCCTGATCGACACCAAGGACGTCGACGAGTTCGTGGAGACCGTGATTCGGATCGCGCCGGGCTTCGGCGGCATCCACCTCGAGGACATCTCGACGCCGGCCTGCTTCGAGATCGAGCGCCGCCTGATCGAAGCGCTGCCGCAACCGGTGATGCATGACGACGTCCACGGCACCGCCGTGGTCACGCTCGCGGCGCTGATCGCCGCCTGCCGCCAGGCCGACATCCGCCTCGACGAGGCCGTCGTCGGCCAGATCGGCCTGGGCGCCGCCGGCTTCGGAATCGCGACACTGATCCACGACGCCGGTGTCAGGCGCGTGCTGGCATCGGATCCGAACGAGGCGGCCCGGGAGCACGCTCGCGCCCGCGGGATCGAGATCACAGATCTCGACACGCTGATGCGCGAGGCCGACGTCGTCGTCGCGACCAGTGGCAAACCGGGATTGATCAAGCCCGAGATGGTGCGCAAGGGGCAGGTGATCTTCGCGCTGACCAATCCCGCCGCGGAGATCGACCCCGACGTGGCCGTCGCGGCCGGCGCCGCGTTTGCCGCCGACGGCACGAGTATCAACAACGTGCTCGGCTACCCGGGCATCTTCAAGGGAGCGCTGCTGGCTGGTGCCAGCGAGATCAACCTCGAGATGAAACGCGCCGCGGCATGGGCGCTGGCCGGACTGACAGTCTCCTCGGAGCTGATCCCGGAGGTGCTCGACCGCAAGGTCCATGAGGTCGTCACCGAAGCGGTACGCCAGGCGGCGATCGAGAGCGGCGTCGCCGATCCGGAGCGGATCACGGCTGAGTACTGAACAGACCGGTGGGCAGATCAGATCGGTGGGCGACCGGTGCCGCCGGCTCAGGCCAGCGACTCGAGCAGCGGCGTGTCGGTGTCGGTCAGCCTCGATACGACCACCGGTGCGCGCGCGCGGATCAGCTCCTGCACATGCTCGTTGACGTCCCAGACGTTGACGTTCATCCCGGCCGTCACAACCCCATCACGCAACCAGAAGGCGATGAACTCGCCCCCCTCGCGGTCGCCCCGGAAGACCACGCGATCGCCGGGTGCCGACAGGCCCGAGTACTCCATGCCGACGTCATACTGGTCGGAGAAGAAGTAGGGGAGATCCTTGTAACCGCGTTCGCTGCCGAGCATCGAGCGCGCCGCGGCGGGTCCCTGGTTGAGCGCATTTGACCAGTGCTCGACGCGCACCCGCCGCTCGTAGAAAGGGTGCCAGTGGTTTGCCACATCACCGGCGGCATAGATGTCGGCCGCCGAGGTCTGCAGGCGCTCGTCGACCAGGATCCCGTTCTCGGTCTCCAGCCCGGCTCGCTTCGCGAGCTCCACATTAGGTGTGACCCCGGCGCCTACAACGACGAAGTCGCAGTCGACCACACGCCCGGACTCGGTGCGCACGCGTTCCACAGTGGATCCATCGCCCTCGAAGGCAGCCAGTCCATCGCCGAGCACCAGCTCGACTCCCTGGTTCGCGTGGACGTCCCTGTAGAACTCGCCGAGCTCGGGTCCGAGCACCTGCATCGGCAACTCCTGGTCGGAGATCAGCGTCACGTCGAGGCCGCGCTGCCTGGCGCTCGCGGCGATCTCGCAGCCGATCCAACCGCTGCCGATCACGGCAACGTGGCCGCCGGCTTTGAGCCGCGAGCGGATCGCGTCGCTGTCGGGGATGGTTCGCAGGTAGTGGATGCCCTCGAGCTCGGCGCCCGGAAGCTCCAGCCGCCGCGGCCTGGCGCCGGTGGCGATCAGCAGCGAGTCGAAGTTGATATCGGCGCCGCCGCGCTCGAGCCGAACCTGCCTTGCCCGCGCATCGATCGCGGTCACGCCATGGCCGAGCAACAACTCGATCTGCTGCTCGTCGTAGACGGATTCCGTCTCGACGAAGAGGCCATCACGATCAGCCTCGCCGCGGAGATAGTCCTTGCTCAGGGGCGGGCGTTCGTAAGGAAGCTCCGATTCGCGGCCGATCAGCAGCACGCGTCCGTCGAAGCCGTGCTTGCGCAGTTCGATTGCAGCCTTCGCGCCCGCGAGACTGGCACCGACGATCACGAAGGTTCTGTCGCTCATGCCGTACTTCTACCCCAACGAGCGGTCAGCCCGGAAGTAACTTCGAAGCTGCGTAAACGTACCGGGCCTAGCGTCAACTGTCCGAACGCGAACCTTACGCTCGTGTAAGGCTCCAACTCCGCGGGGAAGTCTCTGAACATGAGCATGGAAAGCGAAAGTCCCCACGTAACCCCCCAAGCGTCCTCCGAGCAGACCCGCGGATTCATCAGGGGTGTAACCGCGCCCAACAACCGCTTCGCGCTTGGAATCGCGCTTCTGGCCGCACTCGGCGGCTTCCTGTTCGGCTACGACACAGGCGTCGTCGGCGGTGCGCTGCCACTGATCACGAGCAAGCTGCACCTCAGCACGGGCGGAGAGTCGTGGGTGACAGGGTCGCTGCTGCTGGGCGCAGTCACCGGCGCGCTGATGTCGGGGTACCTGGCCGACCGCATCGGCCGTAAATGGACCCTGTTCGTCGCCGGCGTGATCTATACCGGCGCGGCGATCGCCTCGTCGCTGACCTCGGCACTGCTGGCGCTGGGGATCGCACGTGGTGTACTCGGATTGGCCGTCGGCACGGCGTCGTTCGTGGCGCCGATGTACATCGGCGAGCACTCGCCCAAGGAGTTGCGCGGCGGCATGACGGCGCTGAACCAGGTGGCGATCACGTTCGGAATCCTGATCGCATACCTGATCGATGACGCCTTCAAGGCGTCACTCGAGGGCTGGCGCTGGATGTTCGCGCTCGGCGCCGCGCCCGGTCTGATTCTCGCCATCTCGATGCTGTTCGTCCCGGAGACACCGCGCTGGCTGGTTGAGCACGGTCACTCCGAGCGTGCCAAGAAGATCCTCACTCGCCACCGCTCCGATGCGGACGCCGATCAGGAGATCAAGGAGATCAAGGAGGTCTCCGAGCAGCAGGGCCGCTTCAGGCTGCCGAATCTGGTCGGCGAGCGCGTGCGTCCGCTGCTGCTGATCGGCGTGATGATGGCGATCATGCAGCAGTTGATCGGCATCAACACAGTCATCTACTACGGCGCCACGATCCTCGGCTTCGCCGGGCTCTCGATCTCGAGCTCGATCGCGCAGGCCGTGTTCATCGGCGTCGTCAACCTCGTGTTCGCCGTCGTCGCCGTGTTCCTACTCGACCGTGTGGGACGCCGGCCGCCGTTGCTGATCGGCACGGCAGGCTCGGTCATCGGCCTGATCGTGCTGGGCTGGTACTTCGACATGGGGAGCAAGTACCAGCACGCCAACCCGTGGATCGCGCTGGCCGCGATGATGTTTTACATCGCGTGCTTCGAGATCAGCCTGGGCCCGATCTTCTGGGTGATGATCGCCGAGATCTTCCCGCTGCGCGCCCGCGCCAAGGCGATGGCGGTCTGCACCATGTTCAACTGGCTCTTCAACTTCTTCGTCTCCTATTGGTTCCTGAACCTCGTCAAGGCGATCGGCCAGCCCGAGACGTTCTGGCTGTATGCGCTGTTCGGCATCTGCGCGATCGCCTTCTTCGCATGGCGCGTGCCCGAGACCAAGAACCGCAGCCTCGAGCAGATCGAGCGCGAGGTGCACGGCGAGCCGCAGCTCAGCTCACAGCAGCTGCGCGACCGCCGGCAGCAGCGGCGTGACCGCGCGGCCGATCGCCGCTCGCACGGCGGCCCACGCCACGGCAACCCGCTGGCTCATTAGGCGGGCGCCGGCACGCGCGACAGGAGCACTCACCGCCAAGACGCTCTCGCCCCCGCCCAGCAGCGGTCATGAGGGCGTCTCGACGGTGATCGGGGCGTGCTCCTCGAGCGCGCGCCACCGCCTCGCGCATCGGATCGGTCGCCAGCGACGAGATCGTCGACCAGTCGGCGGCGAGCAGAAGCATCCTCGTCAGTTTGGCAGGCAGCTTCCCCGCAAGGCAGCGCCTGAGTAAGAGAATCCATCCATGAGAATCGCGGTCGCAGGCGGAACGGGAGTGGTCGGGCGGCAGGCTGTGCGCGAGCTGCAAGCGCGCGGGCATGAGGTCGTGGTGCTGGCGCGTTCGCGCGGCATCGATCTGAGGACCGGCGCCGGGCTCGATCAGGCGCTCGAGGGCGTGGGTGCGGTGATCGACGTGAGCAACACCAATACGACGCGCCGCGGCGCTGCCGTGGCGTTCTTCGAGGCGGTCACCGTCAGGCTGCAGGCCGCCGAGCAGCGGGCGGGGATCGGACACCACGTCGCGCTCTCGATCGTCGGCATCGACAAGGTGCCGCTCGGTTATTACGCGGGCAAGCTCCGGCAGGAGCAGCTGTGTCTGGCAGGCGGTGCGGTGCCGGCGACGATCCTGCGTGCCACACAGTTCCACGAGTTCCCGGCGCAGCTGCTCGCGCGGATGCCGCCGGCGCTGCCAGTCGTGCCGATCCCGGTGATGCGCTCCCAGACGGTCGCGGCCCGCGAGGTTGCCGCGTCGCTGGTCAGCGCTGCGCTCGCTTCGCCGGCCGGACGCCTGCCCGATCTGGCCGGCCCGCAGATCGAGGACATGGGCGAGCTGGTGCGGCGGGTCCTGCAGGCGCAGGGGCGCCGGCGGCGGGTGCTGCCGCTGCGTCTGCCGGGGCGCGCCGGCCGCGGAATGGCGGACGGCTCGCTGATCCCGGGTGAGGATGGGCCGCGCGGGACGCTCAGTTTCGAAACGTGGCTCGCGAGCGAGGACGCGCGCGAGTGGCTCTGAGCGCCGCGGCCTGATCTGATCGCCGCGACTTGACACGGTGCTAATCTACAACCAGATGGTTGTAGATCTGTTCTCGAGCGACGCGTTCTCCGAGGTCGACGCCGACCGTGTATTCCACGCACTGGCGGACTCGACCCGGCGTGACATCCTTGCCCGCGCGATCCTGCGCGAGCAATCGGTGTCGGCGCTGGCGCGCCATTACGAGATCAGTCTCACAGCTGTGCAGAAGCACGTGTCAGTGCTCGAGCGCGCCGCGCTCGTCACCAAGAACAGGAGCGGGCGGGAACAGCTCGTGATCGCAAACCCGGAGATGCTGCGCCGGGCGAACACGCTCCTGAAGGCCTTCGAGCAGCTGTGGCTCGACCGTGCCAGACAGATCGCCGAGATCCTCGCCGAGGAAGGAGAACCACGATGACGGTTATCAGCAGCACCACCGATGCCGAGCGGCTGACGCTCGACCTGGTCGCAGAATTCGAAGCCTCACCAGCCCGGGTCTGGGACGTCTGGGAAGACCCGCGCAAGCTCGAGCGCTGGTGGGGACCTCCGGGATGGCCCGCGACCTACACCCGCCACGACTTCGAGGTGGGCGGGCAGGCCCGGTACTACATGACCAGCCCCGAAGGTGAGAGGCACTACGGCTGGCTGCGCTTCGACCTGATCGACGGACCGCGGCGGTGCGAGTTCGCCAACGGCTTGGCGGTGGCCGACGGCGAGCCCGCGCCCGGCGTGGAGCCCGCAGGCGGCGTGATCGAGATCGAAGCGACAGCGAGCGGCACGCGCATGCTCGTGCAGACGCGGTTCCTCGACCTCGCGCAGATGGAGCTGATGCTCGGCATGGGCATGCAGGAGGGCTTCGCGATGGCACTCGGCCAGGTCGATGCGCTGCTGCGCGAGGCCGTCCCGCCTGAACGGGCCACCGCCTGAACGGGCGCCGCCTGACCAGGCGAACGAGCGATGCGCGCCGATGTGCCGGCTACGGCCAGGCCTGGTAGCGGCGCGCCTCATCCTCGCGCAGCGTCATCCCGTGCCCGGCAACGCCGCGGTCGGGCCACAGCGCTCCGTCGCGGAGGGGCGCGACCCCGTCCAGCAACATCTGCTCGATGCGAACGTGGTCGTGGAAGTACTCGCAGTGGATCAGCGATGGCATCGCGCAGCCGACGTGCGCCGTCACCGCCGGGGCGCAGTGGGCCGAGAACGGTCGCTGGTGCGCTTCGCACAGCGCGCCGACCTGCAGGATCCCGGTGACACCGCCGCAACGCGTGACGTCGGCCTGCATGATGTCGACCGCCTCGGCCTCGAGCATCCGTCTGACGTCGAGCGGGCTCCAGCTGTACTCGCCGGCCGCGATCGCGACCTCGGGCGCGATCCGCCGGCGGACGTGCCGCAGACCGGGTAGGTCGTCACTTGAGACGGGCTCCTCGAAGTAGTCGATGCCGAACCGCGAGTGCCGCGCCGCCCACTCCAGCGCCTGGTCCGGGCTGAACGCGCCATTGGCGTCGACCATCAGTGCGACCGCGGGGCCGATTGCCTCACGGGTGGCCGCCATGCGCCCGGCGTCCTGCCCCGGCTCCCGGCCGATCTTCATCTTCACGCGCGGGATCCCCTGAGCCGCCCAGCCGCCCAGCTGCTCGGCGACGTGCTCGCCGTCGTAGCTCGTGAAGCCCCCGGAGCCGTAGACCGGAACGCAGTCCCGCACGCTGTCGAGCGCGATCGTCAGCGGCAGGCCGAGCAGCCGCGCGCGCAGGTCGTGAACGGCGATGTCAACTGCACTCAACGCCAGCGCGCCGAGCCCCGCCTGGCCCGCATCCCGCAGCCCGGCCCGCAGCTTCGCGTGCACCCGGTGGGGCTCGAGTGCGGGCTCACCGCAGGCCGAATCGGCCAGCATCATCGCCACCAGATGCGCCACCGAGCTCGGCCCGTAGGTGTATCCGAGCCCGACCTCGCCGCCGGCGTACGCGTGCACCACGACCCAGGTCGTGGATTCCCACTCCTTGGTCCCGTCCGACTCGGGGGCGTCCGTCGGGATCGTGTAGGCGGCGGCCTCGAGCCGCTCGATCTTGACGTCGAGTTCAGGCAAGCGCGCCCTCGCCGCTGCTTCGGGCGCGTGCCGAGGGGCCGCTCGCGACACGCTTGTCCGCGAGCCGCTGCGCGAACCGTGAGGCGAGCGCCATGATCGTCAGCGCTGGGTTGGCGGAACCCTGGGTCGGCATCACGCTGCCGTCGCAGACGAACAGGTTCGGGATCTCCCACGCGCGATGATCGGAGTCGACCACCGAGGTCTCGGCGGAGCTCCCCATCCGGCAGCCGCCGACGAGGTGCGCATAGCGGTCGATGGTGAGCGTGTCCTGCGCCTCGGCTGCCTCCCAGATCTGCTCGAGCACGTGCTTCCCGTAGGCGATGTTGGCGCGGTCGTTCTCGCATTGCGAGTAGGTGAAGCGCGCCACCGGCAGCCCGTGCGAGTCGAGCTCCTCCGCCAGCCTGACGCGATTCTCCGGCTGTGGCAGCAGCTCGCACAGCAACCCCAGCGTGCTCCAGTGGTTGTAGTCACGCATGTACTCGCGCAGCGCGTGGCCCCAGTGCCCGTCGGCGAGCACGTGCTCGGCCCATCCGATCGGCAGCGGCCCCACGGTCTGGATCGAGAAGCCTCGCGCAAAGCCCCGGGAGATGTTTGTCTCGTAGTACTGCTCGGAGCAGATTTCCGGCGGCGGTGCCTTGTACTGGTGCGCGAGCTGGGGGAAGCGTCCGGCCACCTGTGAGGCACCCTGCACCATCACGAACCGTCCCACCTGGTCGCTGTTGTTGGCCAGCCCGTTCGGGAAATGCTGACTCGTCGAGTTGAGCAGCAGCCGCGGCGACTCGATCGAGTAGCCGGCGACGACCACGGCAGCCGCGCGTTGGAAGTGCTCGCGGCCCGCGTGGAAGTAGCTGACGCCGCTGCATTTGCCGCTCTCGTCCAGCTCGACGCGTGCCACGTGTGAGTCCGCCCGCACCTCGACACCGTGCTCGATCGCGTCGGGGAGATGCGTGATCAGCGGAGATGCCTTGGCGTTGACCTTGCAACCCTGCAGGCAGAAGCCGCGATAGATGCAATGCGGCCGGTTGCCGAAAACGCCGTTGGTGATCGCCACCGGACCGACCCGCATCCGCACGCCGAGCTTGCGCGCGCCCTGCCAGGCGATCTCGGCCGCGCCCGACAGCGGATGTGCGGCATGCGGATAGGAGTGCGGATCGCCCCAGGGCCAGTTCTGCCCGGCCACCGGCAGCTCGCGCTCGACCTTCTCGTAGTGCGGCTTCAGGTCCGCGTAGCTGATCGGCCAGTCAGCGCCCACCCCGTCGCGCCTGTGGGTCTCGAAGTCCGAGGGGTGAAAGCGCGGGGCGTAGCCGGCGTAGTGAACCATCGATCCGCCGACCCCGTGCCCTGAGTTGTTCTTGCCGAGCTCGACCGGGTCCTCACCGTCGATCACGCGTGTCGCGGTCCAGTAGAGCTTGTGCGATCCGGCCTCATCGGAGACCCAGTCACGGTCGGGGTCCCAGAACGGGCCCGACTCGAGGATCACGATCCGCCACCCACGCCGTGCCAGGCGCTGCGCGAGCGTGCAGCCACCGGCGCCCGCGCCGACGATCACCATGTCGACCTCGTCGGAGTCCTCGTGATGAGCCATGCGCTCGAGCCCCGGGATGCCGCGCTTGTGCACGTCGAGCAGCGATGCCGACCTGTTCCAGGACGGAACCGGGTCGCGGAACGGATTGCTCCGCGGCATCAGGAGCCCACGTCCTGAACGGGATCCGGCCCGAACGCCTCCTGCGGCTCGTCCGGCTCGACCCCGGTTGGCCCCATGTTGCGGCGCATGTATCCGCGCGGGTAGGCCGGGCCGCGGAAGCCGATCTCATTGAAGGCCCAGGGATGGGAGTAGAAGGCCGACACCGCCAGTCGCGAGGCGACCTTCCAGGCGAGCTTCGAGTCGATCTCCTCCCACGCGAGCTCGCCATCGGCAAAGGCCCGGACGCGCTCGTGGCGCTGTTCCGGACCCAGCTCGCTGAGGCCGTCCAGCTGCCGCGCCACGATTCGCATCGTCCGGTCGTCGTCGGGCAACTGCGCGTAGCGGAAGCCGTCGAACTTCCGCTCGTAGAGCTTGGCGTCGACCATCTGCAGCACCGGCACGCGCGGGTCCCGCTCCTGGGCGAGGATCTCGTCGAACAGCGCCCCGAGCGTGAGCTGCTCGCGCTCGGCGAAGAGGCGACAGGTGGGTGGCTCCGCGACCCGCTTCTCGAGCAGCTCGCGCGTGACCCGATCCCAGTGCGGCGCGTCCTCCATGACGTTGAAGTCGGGGTAGCGCCCGTGCATCTGCGGCGTCGTCCCGTTGCGTTGGCGTGGCAGTTTCTCTGGGTCGGCGGCCGGCCCGCTGCGCCTCTTGGGCAGATGCTCGGCGTCCCGGAAGGACCGCGCCATCCGACTCACTTCTCCCTGCGCATGATGGCCGCCAACAGGCCGATCCCGCCGACCATCGCCAGCGAGCCGGGCGCGAGCGCCGGCGGACCCATCACCAGGTTGTAGCTCGCCTCGTGGAAGCCGCCTGGCTTGCGTGCGACTCCCCGCAGGTGGAAGTACTCGCCCGCCAGCCCGTTGAGCGCGAACGCAATCGACATCGCCGGCAGCACAGTGCGCGCGGCCCTCTCTGAGAAGACGCCGGCCACCCCTGCTGCGGTCACGCCCGGCGCCAGCAGCACCGGGGACCACATCCACCGGTTGCCGAACGATCCGCCGTAGTGGTTGATGTAGATCTCCACGCCCAGTGGCAGTGCACTCGCCGCGGTGGCGCCGCTCAGCAGCCGTTGGGCGCGGCCGTGCCTGACGTTCTCGACGATGCTCGCCAGCGCCATCAGTCGCCGTCGCGCGCGATTGATAGAGCCACCGCCGACGCCGCCGAGGCGGTGGCGAGCCCGGCCCCCAGCAGGATGCCGCGGTGCTCGGCCAGAGCGGTCTGAAAGCTGTGCCGATGGGCCTTGCCCTCGTACATGCCGTCGGCGCCGTAATCGCGTTCGTCGTCGACCGGGTTGAAGAGGTTGTCGGGGCGGTGGCTCGGCAGCGGCGTGTCGCTCTGCTGGCTCTTGAAGCCGTTGTGCGCCAGGTAGTGGTCGAGGAAGCCGGGGACCAGTCGCTGGCCGATGATCGTCTTGATCGTCGGGCGTCCCACCCAGATCTCGCGCCGTTCGTGATCCGCTGCCCACGCGATTGTGCGCGCGGCGACCTCCGGCGTGTAGATCGGTGGCACGGGCTGTGGCGTCCCCGTCGTGCGCGCCCGCACCCAGCTGAACTGCGGGGTGTTCAACCCGGGCAGCTGCACGATCGTGACCGAGACCTGCGAGCCATTGTGCAGCAGCTCGGCACGCGTCGACTCGTAGAAGCCCTGGACCGCGTGCTTGGCCGCGCAGTAGGTCGCCTGCAGCGGGATCCCGCGGTAGCCGAGCGCCGAGCCGACCTGGATGATCTTCCCGCGATCCCGTGGCACCATCCGGCGTAGCGCCGCCTGCCAGCCGTGGACCGAGCCCAGGTAGGTGACCTCCATCACGCGCTTGAACTCGGCGGCGCTGGTTTCGGTCACCTGTGCAAGGACGGCGGTCATCGCCACGTTGACCCAGACGTCGATCTCACCGAGCACCGACTCCGCGGTGCTGGCGGCCTGCTCGACCGCCTCGGCGTCGGCGACATCGCAGCTGATCGGCAGCGCCTCAGCTCCTGATGCCCGCGCCTCGGCCGCCGCGGCCTCGAGTCCCGCCCGCCCGCGAGCGATCAGCGCGAGCTTGGCGCCCGGCTTTGCGAATTCACGGACGGTGGCGCGCCCGACGCCCGCCGAAGCGCCGGTGATGACGACGGTGCGGGATTCGTGCTCCCGTTTGCTGGGCTGCGCCACGCAAAATTGCTTACCCGCTCGACGCGATCTGAACCGGGGTAGTACCGCCGCATGGGCGGCTTCCCAGAAATCGGTTCGGTGGGCGTGATCGGAGATGCGCGCACCACCGCCGTGATCACCCCGAGCGGCAGCGTCGAGCTGCTCTGCCTACCGGAACTCGACCAGCAGATCGTGCTCGGGCGGTTGCTCGATCAGAGCGCTGGCGGGTTCGAATTCAGACCGGAGCATGATGGGACCGCGGACTTCAGCTATGCCCGCGACAGCAACGTCCTGGTCACCCGTTGGCACTGCGAGACGGGTGAGGCGGTCGTGCTCGATGCGTTGATCGGCGGACCGGGAGGAGAGGCCGCGACGACGACGCTCGTGCGCCGCGTCGATTGTGTCCGCGGACACGTCAAGATGCGCTTCCGCCTGGCGCCACGCTTCGGCGACGGGCTCACGTTGCCCGATGCCGTGGATCCGATCGAGGGTGGCTTCCGCATCAGGGGCCCGGACCTCGTGCTCAGCTTCGGTGCACCGCACGCCGCCTGGCTTGAAGACCGGTTCGATGGGACGCTGGAGCTCAGCGAGGGTGAGCGGCAGGCACTGACGCTCGCCGTCGGCGAACCCGTGCCGGAACCCGAGCGGGCCATGCGCTACCTCGACGCGACGATCCGCTCATGGCGTGCGTGGGCGGCCTCGCTGCACTGCACGGGCCGCTGGTCCGAGGCGATCATGCGCAGCGCGCTCGCCCTGCGCCTGCTGATTCGCGACACCTCGGGAGCGATCGCCGCAGCGGGGACGCTGGGCCTGCCCGAGCAGCCCGGCGGGGAGCGCAACTACGACTACCGCTACTGCTGGCTGCGCGACGCCTCATTCGTGGTCGACGCACTCTGCAGCGTCGGTGCGCGCGAGTCCGCTCGCCGCTACCTCGAGTGGCTCGGCGCCGCGCTCGCTGCGACCTCGCCTGATCTGCAGCCCTTCTACCGCCTGGACGGCGGCACGCGGGCTGAGGAACACAGGGCTGCGCTGCTCGGGTATCGCGGTGCCTCGCCCGTGCGGATCGGCAACGGCGCCTTCGCGCAGCTGCAGCTCGGCTCCAGCGGCGACGTGCTGCAGAGCTGCCAGTTGCTGCACGAGCACCGCATCGACCTGCCGCCGCGGCTCGCGCGGGGGATCGCGCGGGCAGTCGATCACCTGACCACGATCTGGCGCGAGCCCGACAGCGGCATCTGGGAGCTCGAGCCCGGACGGCAGCACACGTGGTCGAAGATGGCCTGCTGGATCGCGTTCATGCGCGCGGCTGAGCTGAGCGAGGCCGGGCTGATCGACGGTGACAGCGCCCGCTGGCGCCGCGCCGCCGAGGAGGCTGGGGAGCTGATCGAATCCCGGCATTACGATCAGGACCGCGGAACCTACGTGGCGGCCGCCGGCGAGGACGGGCTCGACGCCGCCGTGCTGCTCGGCGTCTTCATGGGCTATCAGCCGAGCTCCGAGCAGCGCTGGCACAGCACGCTCGCCGCGATCGACGCGGAGCTCGGGGCCGGCCCCTTTCTCTACCGGACCACGAAGCTCCGTGGCCAGGAGCAGACCTTCCTGCCCTGTGCGTTCTGGCGTGCTCATGCGCTGACGCGGCTCGGCCGCCTCGGCGAGGCGCGCGACCTGCTCGATCAGTTGATCGGCAGTGCAGGCCCGCTGGGACTGTTCTCTGAGGAGGCTGATGAAGACGGCAGGCAGTGGGGGAACACGCCGCAGGCGCTCACGCACGCGGCGCTGATCAACGCCTGCGTCACCTACGAGCAGCGGGCGGCGGTCACCTGACCGCCGTCCGCTGCCGGCTCGCCCGATAGCGCGGGCGCCTCGAGTTGTCGCTAGAAGGACGGTAGGTTGTTGCCCGCGGCGATGTCCGAGAGGCTCACGCGGGCGACCTGGTAGTCGACCGTTGTATCGGCGGGGTTGCCGGGGGCGCCACCGACGAGTTCGATCGGCATGCCGGTCTCGGCGTTGACGGTCAGCTGCTGGCTGTAGTCCATGCCGAACTCCCGCGAGCCGGCGGTCAGCACCAACCCCATGCATAGTTATCGAAGCGGCTGCCGGGCATGAAGTGCATGCCTGTCGCCTTCTCCTTGGCCTGGATCGCCTTGGCCTGCTCCTGCGTTGAGCCCGACGCACCGTCGCTGGTCGGTGTCAGCTGCGGCTGCTGACTCGAGTCGGGCGCGTTGGCGACATCGATCGCCGCCTGCGCCACATTTCCGGTGGCGGCCTCCTTGGCCGCCGCGACCTCACGGGCGAACAGGCCATCACCCTGGTTGTCGTTGCTCGACACCTGTGCCGGCAGGCCGCTCTCGTCCCGTGAGAAGTAGTAGGTGCCGTTGTCGCCATAGAGGTCATAGACAGTGATGTCCTGGCCACCGGTATGCGTTGCGCGCTAGATCAGCGTGGCGTCGCCCGTGGCCGTGGGCGTGCTGAGGTCGTCCCCCAGGCGGATCAGCGACGAGCGGGTGCTGTGGTGAGCGACCACGGCCTGCGGCACATGCGCGCCGCCGCCCCGGCTCGTCGCGGGCGGCTTGGTACCGGAATTGGCCGACAGGAACACCGCGGCGGCGATCGCCGCCACCCCGGTACCGGTCGCGACCGCCAGCACTCGGCTGTTGAAGAGGCCGGTGAAGCCCAACCGCTCACGCCGGGGTGGCGGGCTCGCGGTCGCCTGGCGGAGCAGCAACACCAGCGCGCGGTCGTGCGCATCCCTGTCGGTCCCCGAGCGTGACGGCCGCCGCGCCGCCGGCCAATTCAGATCATCGTTGCTCATGTTCATGCCTCGTTCAGTGCTCGGTCGTCGTACGTGTCCAGGTGGTCGCGAACCCGTTGCCGGGCGCGGTGTATGCGTGAGCGCACGGTGCCCAGCGGCACGTCGAGCGCCTGTCCGATCTGCTCGTAGTCCAGGTCGGCCCAGGCCAGCAGCAACAGCGCGTCGCGGTCAGCGGCCGCAACCAGCTCGGCGTCGGTGGGGCTGTTGAAATGCGAGGACTCACGCGTCAACAGCAGCCGGGCCGCAACCCCTGAGTGTGAATAAGTGTGGTCCATTGCCGCTGATCCGCCCGGGTCGCACAGAAAGTTCATGCGCCTGTAACGAATTGGCGCCATCCTGTGACCATATTGCTGAACATGCTTGTGATCCGATGACTGAGCGCGAGACCATCCCTTCCGAGGCGCCTGCCAGCGGGGTGCCGGACGTGCCGCCGACGCGGCTGCCGGGCGACGAGGCCGCGCGCGAGCCGTGGAGCAGGCCGATCGGCCGCCGCACCGTGCTCTCCCTGCTCGGACTCGGGGCGCTCGGCACCTTGTTCGGCTCGCACGTGCAGGCCGGGATCTCGAGCGTGCTCGACTCGCTGCACGCGGGCAGCGTCGCGAGTGTTCTTCCCGGTGGTGGGCAGTTCACGATCTACACCATCACCGACGGGTATCCGGCTGCACCCAAGGACTACCGGCTGCGGGTCGACGGGCTCGTGCGGAACCCGCTCTCCTTGACCGTCGCCGAGCTTCAGTCGCTTCCCGCGACGCGGCTCACGCGTGATTTCCAATGCGTCACCGGATGGGAGGTGAGCAACGTGCATTGGGCCGGCGTGCGCCTGGTCGATCTTGCCGAGCAGGCCGGCGCCGATCTGAGCGCCGGGGCCTTCCATCTGACCTCGTTTGACGGCGCGTATACCGAGAGCCTCACGCTCGAGCAGGCTCGCGAGACGGGCGCGATCGCCGCCTACTCGATGCTGGGTGCGCCCGTCACGCGTGAGCACGGCGGCCCGGTGCGTCTGTACGTGCCCGAGATGTTCGGCTACAAGTCGATCAAGTGGCTCTCCCGGATCGAGCTCGTGAGGCACGCGGAGCCCGGTTACTGGGAGCGGAATGGCTATCCGGTGGACGCATGGATCAGCGGCCAAGCGCCCGGGCAAGCCGCGTGAGCGCCCCGACCATGAGTGCGACGCAGGTCAGCGCCGAGCATTCCAGGCAGCGCGTGATTCTCCGGTTCGACCGCGTCGAGCGCACGGTCCACTGGGTCAACGCCTTGCTGTTCCTGGTCCTGATCCTCACCGGCGCCGCGCTCTACTTCACGCCGCTGATTGCGCTCGTCGGGCGGCGCATGCTGATCGAACAGATCCACCTCTATGTGGGGCTCTCGCTGCCACTGCCGCTGCTGCTCGGCGCCACCGCCGGCTGGGGACGGACGCTGCGCCGCGATGTTGGTCGCATCAACCGCTGGAGCGAGGAGGACATGCGCTGGCTCCGCGGCCTGGTCGACGCTGCCTCGGGCCGCCCGCAGGCGGCCGCGCGACCGCGGCTGGGAAAGTTCAACCCCGGCCAGAAGCTGAACGCGGCATTCGTTGCTGGAGGCGGGCTCGTGATGCTCGGGACTGGTGCGCTGCTGCGCTGGTATGTGCCCTTCCCGCTCTCCTGGCGGGCCGGCGCGACGTTCGTGCACAACTGGCTCGCCGCCGCCTTCGTGGTCTTGATCCTGGGCCACATCGCATTCGCGCTCGCCGACCGCGAAGCGCTGCGTGCGATGCTGCGCGGCCGCGTCAGCCGGGCATGGGCGGCTGCGCACGCGCCGGCGTGGCTCGACGGATCGGACGACCGCTAGATCAGCGGCTGACCGTCAGCTTGGCATGCATGCCGAGCTGCAGGTGGCCGGGCATCGAGCAGTACAGCTCATAGTGGCCTGGCTTCAGATGCCAGGTGGCGTCGCTGAGCTTGCCCGGCATCGTGACCTTCACGCGCGCGACGATCGGCCCGGCCATCTGGCCGGAAGCGTTCAGGCGCCGGACCATCGTGTCGTGCATGTCCTGGCCGCGATTCCAGAGTTCGACGTACACCGTGCCCGCCGGCACGCTGCTCCGCGACGGCCACAGCGACCATTCCTGCGCATTTATCAGCAGGTTGGCGGGCGTGTGCTTCTTCTTCGCTGCCGCCGCGACGCCCGTCGAGCCCGCGCCGGACAGCAGCACGCAGGCGGCGACGGCGAGCATGCGCCCCATGCAAGCACCTCCGGGCGCGCGCCTCATGACAGCAACTGGTAGCGCGGGAAGCGCGCCGCCGCCGGGATGATCGCGCCCGCGTCGTGGTCGAACCACTGCTCGAGCAGCGACGCGTAGACGCCACGGAAGTCGACATTGACGACCTGGTTGCCGTTCACGTCGAGCCTGTCGAGCGCGGGGAACTCACCGATCATGCCGCCGTTGACGCGGCTACCGATCAGCAGCGAGGTGCCGGCGGCGCCGTGGTCGGTGCCGTCGGAGCCGTTCTCCAGTGCGCGCCGGCCGAACTCGGACCACACATGCACGAGCACGCGATTGTCGATCCCGCGTGCCTCGAGGTCGGCCTGGAACGCGGCCAGTGAGTCGGAGACGAGCTTGACGCCGGTGTCGAAGGTCTGTGCCTGGCTGGAGTGGGTGTCGAACTGCACGTTGGTGCTGAGCGCCACGCACTTCAGCGGCACGCCCGCGGCGATCATCGACGCCAGCCCCGCGAGCCGTGCCGGCAGGTCGTCATCGGTCGAGCTGGGATAGATGGCACTCGACCCGTAGATCGCTCCGGGATCGATCTCGCTGCTCGAGTTGCTCTGGTCCTTGGACCACGGCTTCAGCGTGCGGCGCACGACGCCGACCTCGGAGGCGGCGCTTGCCACCTGCCTGACCGCCGGGTCGTGGTGGTTGCGCTGCCTGTCGCCGAGCGACGAGGCGGATTCCAGCGTCCATTCCTGCACGTTTCCCCAGACACCGTTGACCCAGACCGCGAAGTTGTCGGGCTGATCGATCGCGGCCACCGGGTTCCTGGCAGTTGCGATCGTCGGGTTCATCTGGCCGTCGAGCGACAGGCCCTGGAACGGGTTGGTCGGGTCTCCCGTGAGATCTAGGTAGCGGCCGAGCCAGCCGGTGGTCAGCGACGCGTCGGTGGTGCCCACCTCCCAGTAGTGGCGGGAGGTGAAATGCGACATGTCCTCGCCGGCGTAGCCGATCCCGGGAAACACCAGCACCTTGCCGGCATTGTGCAGATTCGCGATCGACTGAGCCGACGGGTGCCAGGTGAGGCTGGTGTCCTCGCGGAACTGGCCGCCCGACCCGGGCGCGACCGCCAGCGTCGGACGCAGCTTCGCATAGGTCGGATCACCGGCCGGCGCCAGCAGCGAGAGCGAGTCCAGACCGCCCTGCAGGAAGAGCGAGACCAGGATCGGGCTGGTCGCGGGCTGCAGCGCCGCCGCTCGCGCGATCCCATCGCCGAGCATGCCGTCGGTAAGCCCCGCTCGCCCGGCGCCGTAGACCAGCGCCAGGCCGCCGACGGCGCCGGCGATGAAGCGGCGGCGGTCGATGCCGACTCCCGCCGGGATCGGCATGCGTGAGTCCCATTCGCGCTCGACCGGCCGCACGCCGCTGGCCAGCGCGCGCCTGATCGCCTGCGAGCGCGCGAAGCCGTCGCAGTGGTTCACCGGTCGCGGCGTGCGGGGATCGGGTGAATCACTCATGCGGTCATCCAGTCGGGGGTCATCGGGATCAGCGCGCGCAGCGCGTTCTGTCGCAGGTTGCGGAACTCGACCTGCTCCCACTTCTGGTTCTGGCCGTGCTGGATGCGGCGGCCGAGCTCGAGCAGGTTCTCGCGCGCGAGGTCGGACAGTGGCTGTCCGCCCCAGAACGCAATCGCGTGGTCGTAGGCATCGGAGGGGTTCTCCTCGAGCCCGAACGGATACTTCTTGCCCTGCAGCGTGTTCTTGCCGAGCGCGGTGTTGACGGCCTGCAGCCGCCCGGCCCAGCGCGACGTGTCGAGCCACTGGGTGTAGTTCCAGCCCGCGACGTTGGGCGGCTGGAACAGCACCTGCCCGGTGAGGCTCGCGATCCATGCCCAGTCGGCGGTGATGATCGACTGGCTGCTGGCCCGCAGCATCCCCGCCGTCCAGACGATCGGAGGCGTCACGAGCCTGGGCCCCTCGTAGAACAGCGGGTGGCGGAGGACCGCCTCGATGATCGGGCGGATCTCGAATCCGCTCCGCACGTACGCCGCCTCGAGCTCGCCGGCGGTGCGCCTGGGCAGCTCCGCGCCGACAAAGTATCCCCACAGCTTCTGCACGAAGAATGACGGATGAGCGTGATGGTGGACCGCCAGGTTGACGCTGTCCCGCCAGCCGAAGCGCCCGCTGTGACCGAGGATCCGCTTGACCCCGTCGTCGTGCAGCTTGGACTCGAAGCGGAAGTTGACCGCGCCCCTGGTGTCACTCCAGTCGTTGGTCCAGCCGGTCAGCGCGCGGGCGTTCTGATGGACGTCGTCCTGGTCGTAGCCACGGCCCTGGCCGAGCGTGAAGAGCTCGAACATCTCACGGCCGTAGTTCTCGTTCGGCGAGTACCTGTTGTTGGTATTGCCGTTCAGCCACAGCAGCATCGCCGGGTCGACGGTGACGTCGGTCAGCAGCTGCTTGAAGTTGCCGAGCGCGTGGCGGCGGAAGGTCCAGTTCTGGTTGATCATCAGCCGGGCGTTGGAGGCCTCCTCGGAGGTTGCGAACCAGCTGTGCCAGACGAGCGTCATGCGCTCGACCAGCGGATGGTTGGAGCGGACCATGCGGTCGAGCCACCAGCAGTGGTCATCACCCCAGACGTTGATCGGATCCAGCGGGCGCCCCTTGTCGTCGTGCGGCGCCGTGCCGACCAGCTGCGCCCTGCCCTGCGGACGGGTGAGTGCGGCGACCGACGCCTGCAGCCCGAGCTTGGCAAAGCGTTCCGCATCACCGGGCCTGGGACCGAAACCGGCACGCCAGAGTAGCCGGGTGGCCTGCTCCTCGGTGAAGGGTCCCTGGTAGATGGGGGTCGGTGACGGTCCCAGCACGCTCACTGCTCGAGCACCTTCTCGGCCGCTATCTGCCCGATCTTCAGTCTTTGTCAACGAAGGTAAGCGCCTATTCGAGCGATTCTCGGGCAAACTCTTCTGTTGCCGGTCCTTCTTAGAGCAGGCTTACTCCTGGTTGGTGTCCTTGGGATTACCTCGGAGTCCATGCTGGACCTCGATCCGCTCCGGTATGGGGCTCACACAGGAAAGGATCACGATGAAGTCTCGAAAGCTTACGAACGCCGGTCTCGGAGCCACCGCCATCGCGGCGCTGACGCCGGTGGCGCTGCCGGCCACGGCCGCGGCCGCCACGACCAAGACCTACAAGGGCGCGCTCGAGCGCACGCAGTACAGCAACGTGCGGGTCTCGATCACGGTCACCGGCAAGAGGATCAAGTCGCTGTCGGTCAGCGCCAATCCCTCCGACCAGCAGTCCTACCAGCGCGAGTCCTACGCGCTGCCACTGCTCCGCAAGGAGGCACTCAAGGCCCAGAGCTACAAGGTGCACACGATCTCGGGTGTGACCACCACTAGTGAGGCCTTCATCTACTCGCTCTACTCGGCGATGAAGCACGGCCATCTGGTTTGAGCCTGTGCAGGTTCCCTTCGCCGCGCGCCCGTAGCTCGCACACGCCGCTCTCGCATCCGGCCTCGGGCTTCCTGACGACGACGCGGCATGGCCTGCGTCACGTCGAGGACGTGATTGGGATGCCGTGGATGTTCGACATCTGCGGCGGGTCGTTCTCACTCGCTGCGCTGCGCTCGGTGGTCGAGTGGCTGCGCTGGGTGGATGCAACCTTCTCGACCTATCGCGATGACAGCCAGATCAGCCGGCTCAATCGCGGCGAGCTTACCCGCGAGCAGCTGCACGCCGATGTGCGCGATGTGCTTGACCGCTGTGAGCAGCTGCGGCGCGAGACCGGCGGCTACTTCGACATCGCCGCTCCCTACCGCGCGAGCAGCGCGCCGACCGCGGGCTACGGCGGCCCGGGCTCGGTCGAGCCGTCGGGTCTCGTGAAGGGTTGGGCGATCGCCGGCGCCGCGCTGCGGCTGCGCGACGCAGGCGCACAGAACTTCTCGGTCAACGCCGGCGGCGACGCGCTGCTCTGCGGCCACCCGGAGGCTGACGATCGCTGGCGCGTCGGGATCCAGCACCCGCGCGCAGCGGCTGGGATCGCGCTCACGCTGGGCCTGCGCGACCTCGCGGTCGCGACCTCCGGCAGCTACGTGCGCGGCAATCACATCGTCGATCCGCACGCGGAGGCCGCTCCCACCGGACTGCTCTCGGTGACGATCGTCGGGCCCGACGTCGCCACCGCCGACGCCTACGCCACCGCCGCCTACGCCATGGGCGCCATCCGCGCCGGTCACTTCTGCGCGGGCCTCGACGGTTACGACGCGGTGCTGATCCGCGACGACGACACCGTGATCACCACGGCCGGCATCGACGCGCTGCGCTGCGGCTAGCGCGACCGCTTAAGCCTGCCCTCGCCGCCGTCCTAGACGCGGCGATGAACTGCCGAGGTGAGGCGCGCCAGAGCAGCTGCAGCGCGCGGGTGCGGGGAGAGCTCTTCACGCGCGCGGCCAGCGAGGTCACATTGCCGAAGCCTACGGGAGCCGTCGCCTGAAGCGGTCTGCTGGCAGAGTGACGGGGATGCCCACGGTCAGCGTCGACGGCCTGAAGATGTATTACGAGCTCGCGGGTAGGGGTCCGTCGCTGGTGCTTGTCGCCGGGCTGGGGCTGGATCTGTCCGAATGCGGCCAGCTGATCGACCTGCTCGCCAGCCGCTACCGGGTGCTCGCCTTCGACAACCGCGGCGCCGGGCGCACCGACAAGCCCGATGAGCCCTACAGCGTCAGCCAGATGGCGGCTGACACGGCGGGGCTGATGCAGGCGCTCGGGCTCGAGCGCGCGCATGTCCTCGGGATGTCGCTCGGCGGGCGCATAGCCCTGGATCTCGCACTCGATCATCCCGAGCGGGTCCGCAGCCTGATTCTCGTGTCGACCTCGGCACGGCTCGAGCGGCGCTGGCCGATCGGGCTGCTCGGACTCGTCTCTCTGGTCTTCCGCGGGCGCTACCCCCAGCCGCGGTACGCCTTCAGGCGCCAGCGCGACGCGAGCGTCGGCTACGACCGCACCGGCGATCTCTCGGAGCTCCGAGTGCCGACCCTGGTCGTCCACGGGCGGCGCGATCACATCGTCCCCTACAGGCTGGCCGAGGACATCGCCGCGGCGATCCCGGGGGCGCGGCTGGAGCTGGTGGAGAGCGGACACATCTATCCGCTGTCGAAGAGCTCGAGCTTCGTCGGGCAGGTGGCGAGCTTCACAGCCGGCCTGTGACCTGCGCTCAGGGTGGCGCTTCTGTGTGGACTGGGCACCCTCAGGCTGATGGGCGCTGGTTGCTGATCCCCCAGAGGCTGAGCAGGCCGGCGAGCATCGCCAGGCCCGCCGACAGCAGCATCGCCAGATGAAACGCGCCGACAGAGGCGCCGACCAGCACCGCGTGCACGCGCTCATGGGCGGCGGCCGTGAAGCCGGCGGGCACCTGCGTCTGTAGGGTCGCGGAGGCGGCGCGGGCGGCGCCGGCGCCGGATCCCAGCGGCGGGCGCGCCTGCTCGAGGCCGTGCCGCGCCTGTGAGGCGAAGCGTGCCGCCACGATGGCGCCGCCGATGGCGATCATCAGCAGCCCGGAGACGCGTGAGATCGCGTTGTTGACGCCGGAGGCGATGCCCGAGTGGGCCGCCGGCGCGGCCGACAGCACGGTCGAGGTCAGCGGCGCGACCGTGATGCTCATGCCCAGCCCGAACAGCGCCACACCGGGAAGCACGCCGGTGAGGTAATCCGGCCGCGTGCCGAGCCGCGCCAGCATCAGCAGGCCGAGCCCGGCGACGATCGGCCCGATGCCCATGAACATCCGTGGGCCATGACCGTCCGCCAGTGCGCCGAAGCGCCTTGCAAGCAGGAACAGCAGGATCGATGCCGGCAGCGTCGAGAGCCCCGCCAGCAGAGGCCGGTATCCACCGACCTGCTGGAGGAACACGACGAGGAAGAACATTGCCACGCTGAGCCCGCCGTAAAGCAGGAAGGTCGAGAGGTTGCCCACCGCGAAGTTGCGCGTGCGGAAGATCGCGAACGGCAGCATCGGCGCCTCGGAGCGCTGTTCCCACCAGGCGAAGATCAACAGCAGCACGCAACCGGCCGCCATCGCCCCCGCGACCCGCGCGTTGCCCCAGCCGTACCGGGGCTGCTCGATCAGCGCGAAGATCGGTCCGGCCAGTCCGAGCGCCACCAGGCCGCCGCCGATCCAGTCGACGCCCGCGTCCGGGTCGCGCCCCTGCGTAGGTATCCAGCGCGCCAGCCAGAGGATCACGAGCACGATCGGAAGGTTGATGACGAACACCCAGCGCCATGACGCCGCCTGTACCAGCAGGCCGCCGAGCAGCGGGCCGGCGACGGTCGCTATTCCCGTCCAGGCGGTCCACGTGCCGATCGCCGCAGCGCGCTGGCGTTCGGAGAAGTTGTCCATGATCAGCGCCAGATTGCTCGGTACGAGCAGCGCCGCGGCGATTCCCTGCACGGCCCGGGCGGAGACCAGCAGGGTTGCATCCGGTGCGATCGCGCAGATCAGTGAGGCGGCTCCGAAGCCACTGACGCCGAGCGTGAAGATCCGCCGGCGGCCGAACACATCCCCGAGCGAGCCGCCGACGAGCAGCAGCGCGCCGAGCGTCAGCAGGTACGCGTCGACGACCCACTCCTGCGTCTGCAGGCCTCCGTGAACGCTGGCCCTGATCGCCGGGAGCGCGACGTTGACAATCGTGCCGTCCAGGAACGCGGCTGACGAGCCGAGGATGCAGGCCAGCAGCGTCAGCCGCTGGCTGCGCGTGTAGGGCCGGCCTCGGGGCTGATCGCTTGGCGGCTGCTCGACGGCGGCTGACATCTTGCTAACCGTACGGAAGTGCGATCTCCTGCCAAGGTGTGCGCGTGCAACCGCCCGTGATCTTCTTCCCCGGGGCGACCGGAGCGGGCGACTTCTGGTCACCGGTCGCCGCCCTTCTGCCGCGCGGCTGGGAGACGCGGCTGCTCTCCTGGCCCGGCGCCGGCGGCGTGCCCTCAGCGCCCGAGATCAACGGCTATAACGACCTGGTCGAGCTGGCGGCCGCCGCCGTGCCCGACGGCGGCGATGTGGTGGCGCAGTCGATGGGCGGGGTGGTGGCGATCGGGCTGGCGCTCGCGCGACCGCGCAGGCTCAGGCGGCTCGTGCTGGTCGCCACCTCCGGTGGCCTCGACGTCGGTGCGCTGTACGGCGAGGATTGGCGCGATCAGTACCGCGCCGAGTTTCCGCAGGCAGCGCCGTGGGTCACCGCTGACAGCGTCGACTACAGCGAGCGGCTCGCGGAGCTCGACTTGCCGGTCTGCCTGATCTGGGGCTACGCCGATCCGATCAGCCCTCCGGCGGTCGGTCGGGCGCTGCACGCCCGGCTCTCCGCAAGCGTGCTGCACGTACTTTCCGGTGGCACCCACGCGCTGGCTCGCGAGCGCCCCGGCGAGGTCGCGGCGCTGATCGAGCAGCACCTGACGGCCACGCCCGAGTCCTGAGCTCAGAGGTCGCGCAGCTCGAGCCGCAACGCCCGGGCGGCCCGCCGCGGCGCTGTCAGTAGTGACTGCGGACCCAGACCGCGGCGCCGCGCCCTCGCCAGCTGGCCGGCACGTGCGTGCAGCAGCTCCACCAGCTCGCGTGTGGGCCTGAACGGATCGGCGATCACGGCCGAGTCGACCAGCGACAGCGCCGCCTGCAGCTCACCATCGACATCGGCGACGAGTGCAGGAAGCTGCAGCGGCTCGGCGCTGTCAAGCACCGCCAGCGCGGCGAGCGCCTGGCAGTCGAGCGAGTCGGCGAAGCGGATCGTGAGCGACACGACCCGCACCGTGGGCTGGGTCGTGTCGCCCCTCGATCCCGCTCGGCGGAGCGTCGCTGCCCGCCGGCGAAGGTCGGCTGTGTGTGCCTGTGTCACTCGCAAGGTGATCTCCGAAGGGTTCATGCGACCTGGCGGCTCGCGGCTTGGACAAGTCCCTCGGCGATGCGGTCGCCGTCGCGGTCGACGGCGTGTTCGGGGTGCCATTGCACCCCGAGCACGAAGCCGGGGCCCGTGTGCTCGATCGACTCGACTACGCCGTCGCGTGAGATGGCGGCCACGCGCAGGTTGCGCCCCAGCTTGCGGACCGCCTGGTGGTGCTCAGAGCGCACCTCGACGGCGCGCCCGTACATCGAGCGCGAGGCGCTATCGGGCGCAGTCTCGATCGGGTGCCGGTCGACGTCATGGCTCTGGTCGGCGACGCCGTCGAGCAGCACGTCCTGATAGAGGTTGCCGCCGCAGGCGATGTTCAGCATCTGATGGCCGCGGCAGATCCCGACATAGGGGATGCCGAGCGCGAGCACGCTGGCGATCAGCGCCAGGTCGGCGCGGTCGCGCTGCAGGTCGACCTGGCCCCGCAGCGTGCGCGGCGCCTCGCCGTAGAGACTCGAGTGGATGTCGTCGTAGGCGCCGGCGAAGACGAGCCCATCGGCCATCGCCAGCTCGCGCTCGGACGTGACGTCATTGACCAGCCGCACCCGTGCCCCGGCCTCCTCCAGCCAGCTGATGTAGGAATCCTTGTACTCGTCGTGTGATCGCACCAGGATGACCGGTGGCCCGTCGGCGCGGAACCGGCGGTAGGTGGCGATGAAGGCCCGGCGCGCCCGTGTGACACGCTTGCGGGCTGCCTCCTCGCTGATCGCCAGCAGCTGGGCGATCTCACCATGCTGGAGACCCGCGTCGAATCGCAGCAGGATCAGCAGGCGGTCGTGAGGGCTGAGCGCTGCCAGCGCCTCGCGCGCACCATCGAGCTCGACCGATCCGGCGGCCGCGAGCTCATCGCTCTGATCGATGCCGACCGTCGCCTGCCGCCCGCGCCGGCGCAGCTCGTCGATCGCCGCGTTCGACGCCGCACGACGCAGCCATGCGCGCTGGGCGGCCGGCTCGGCGTCCCGGGGCAGCTTGCGCCACGCGCGGATCATGACCTCCTGGGCCAGATCCTCGGCGGCGCCGAAGTCGCCGCTCAGCGAACGGGCGAGCCGCCGGGTTATCCCGGGTTGCTCGGCGCGGATCAGTGATTCGAAGTCCATCTCACCTATTAGAACGATGACGGATCTCAAAACCGGACAAATGGATTTGTCAGCGCCGCCCGCCAATTAGGAAAATCTCACGCCCGGCTGAACCTTCTCTGAAACAGCCCGGGATAGGATCCCGCGACCGTCGGCAGGAGGTTTCCGGGGTCTCCGGATGGCGGTCCGCACGAGGAGCATGGCCGGATGAGGTCCACAGAGTCGGTCGAAGATCAACCTCGCTCGCCGCGCGCCGGCCGCCGGCGCCGCGCAGATTCCCGCGGCCGCGGCGCGGTCGCGTCCAGACGGCGCCGGTGGCGGCGGCTGCTGCTGATCTCGTCGCCGCTGATCGGCTTCCTGATCTGGGGGGCGGTTTCCTACGCGCTCTGGATGCTCGACCCGACGAGCATGACGTGGTCAGAGCGCAGCGCCGAGTGGGTGCGCACCGACGTGCCGCTCGGCAACTGGATCATCGATCAGACCGAGCACGTCTACTACACGATGAACGCCCCCAAGAAGGGCGGCCCGCAGCTCAAGCGCCTGCCCGCGGTGGGTCTGGCAAAGGCGCCCGCCGCGGGATCCGGCGCCACGCGGCAGACTCCCACCACGTCGAGCCACAAGACCGCGGTCACACGCAAAATCTCCGTGTGGCCGCCGCGGATCAAACCCGTCTTCGCGCAGCCGCTCCGGGGCGAGGGCGTCTGGAAGCCGACAGGGCCTGCGGTGAACGGTGGCCCGCCCGTGCTCGTGACTACCTTCCGCCCGGATCCGAGCTATCCGGAGATCGTCGCCTACGTGGCCTGGTTTGATCACACGCGGACAGCGCTTGCCTACTATCCCGGCCGCTACGAGCCTCCGGCCGCTGTCCTGCGCGGGCCGATGATGGTCCCCGATGACCAGCGCTGGCGTCTGCTCGCCAGCTTCAACGGCGGCTTCACCCATGACGACGGCAACAACGGCTCGGCCGACAACGGTCGCACCAATGAGCCGATGATCGACGGCAACGCCACGCTCGTCGGTTACCGCAGTGGCCGCATCGCGATCGTCAAGTGGAGCGCCGCCCAGCACGTCGGCCAGAACGTCGCATGGGCACGGCAGAGTCTGACGCCGATCGTCTGGAACGGGCGTCTGAACCCGCTGCTCGACACGGACCCGAACAGTCCGCAGTGGGGCTACACGCTCGGTGGAGCCACGCGCGTTTGGCGGACCGCGGTCGGAATCGATCGGCGCGGAAACGTGATCTATGTCGTCGCCAACGACCAGACTGTGATCTCGATCGCGCAGATCCTCGTACACGCCGGCGCGGTGCGCGGGATGGAGTTCGACATCAACCCCGAGTGGCACACGCTGATCACCTACAGCCACCAGCACGGACTCGACCCGACGATGGTCGAGCCCCAGCCGATGCAATCGGCGGATCGCTATCTGGCTCCCGATGACCGTGACTTCATCGCCGTCTACCGGCGGCTCCCCGGGCCGGTGTCGGTGCCGTTCAGCTGAGGCCGGCCAGAAAGCGGAAGGCCGGCACGTATTGCGCTGCTTGCGGCAGCCAGGCCCAGCCATCGACCATCCTGCATCCAAATTAACCTACCGCGAACTAGATCCAGCGACGAACGCGACGCTTGTAATCGAGGTAGGGAGCCCCGAATTTCCGCTCCAGATATCGCTCCTCGCGCGCGATGACGCCACGGTCAACGACCGCGAGCGCGATCGGCAGCGGGGCGAGAGCCCAGGGCGAGTCACTCAGCAGGCAGATCCCGGTATATGTCAGCGTCATGCCCAGGTAGGCAGGGTTCCGGGTCAGTCGATAGGGACCGTCGGTGACGATCGCCTCAGACGGCTTGTACGGATCGAGCGGGGTGCCGGCCTGCGCGAACGCCCGCACGAATGAGCGCATCAGCGACGCGCCCGCGACAAGCCCTACGGCCCCAGCAGACACTCGGGCCTGCATCGGCAGCGAGCCTCTGCCGATACGCCTGCTGAGCCAGAACCCCGCGCCGAGCGCCGAGAGAAAGATGAGCGGCGGCGGAGCGATCACTCCAGCGGTGTCGGCGGTCTCCTCGGTAGTCATCCGCGTCTCCCCTCGTCGCTTGAACGTGGTTTGCTCATCGGTCGCGCTGCTCCGACGTCAGCCTACCGCTGTCAAGGCGAAAGGCCCCATCGCTGCGGCCTCTCTCACAGATTGGTCACGCGCCTCGTTGGGTCTCCCTTTCCGCACTTCTCGGGGGTCATATTCGTCCCCCGTCGAGCGCGGGGATTGTCATAGGAACTGGGTGGGAGAACGCTTCGTGACCGGGACCGGTTAAGGAATTCGAAAGAACCTGAGTTGCGGTCGGTTGGGTCAGATCTCCTGGAATCGCGACTATGACGTGATGGTCCTGAGACGCTCGGTGAAGACCTTTCCTCGAGGTCGCTGCTGGCGTTAGGGCGCTGTCAGCTTAGATTCGCGGCCCTCAATATCAAGGAGAAGTGATGCGCGTTTTTTCACGCCTTCTCGGACGTTCGGCACTAGGTCCGATCGTGGTTGGCCTGGCGACTTTTGGAGTCTTGGCGTTGCCAGGAGCGGCTCTGGCCTCAAACAATAAAGCGCCGGTGATTGGACATGTCTACCTCGACGGCAACACGCCCGGTGCGAACACGATTGCGGTCTATAACCGTGCCTCAGACGGGTCGCTAACGGCCACGCCGGGCTCGCCGTTTGCCGCTGGCGGTGCGGGTCTTGGTGCGGGCCTTGGGTCCCAAGGGGCGATCCAGACGGCCGACAACGGTCGTTTTGTGCTCGCGGTCGATGCCGGTAGCAACCAGATCTCGGTGCTTCAGACCAACCCCAACGGATCGCTGACTCAGGTGCCCGGCAGCCCGGTCTCCTCCGGCGGAGTCGAGCCGGTCAGCATCGCCGTTCATGACAACCTGGTGTACGTCGCCAATGACGGCAACGCTGGCTCGAGTGCTAACTACAGCGGCTTTTACCTCACTCCGTTCGGTCAGCTCATTCAGCTGCCGGGTTCGACGGTGAACGCGCCCGGCGCGGCAAACGATCTGGGTGATGTGCTGTTCAACAGCACCGGCACCAACCTGGTTGGCACCGAGGTCGCGAGCTCGGAGATCGACAGCTTCCAGGTCGGTCCCTTCGGATATCTCACGCCAGCTCCGGGCTCCCCGTACGCGGGGCAGGGCCTCGGTGCGTTCGGCAGCGCATTTAGTCCCACTGCGCCGAAGCAGCTGTTCGTGACTAACCCGCACAACGTTGGCAACGACGTCGGGACGGTCTCGGCGTTCAATGTCGCGCACAATGGACAGCTAGCCTCGATCGGTAACTCGCCGTTCGCGAACGGCCAGAATGGTCCATGCTGGGTGGCGGTCACGCCTGACGGTCACTATGTGTTCGTAGTCAACACTGGGTCTGGAACCGTGTCGCGATTCTCGGTCGACCACGCCGGGAGTCTCACGCTGCTTGGTACCTCTCCGGTGAATTCCAACGGTGGAGTCGGCGGTACCGACGACACCATAAGCCCCGACGGCCTGAATCTCTATGTCAACGAGACTGCCGCCCACGGGGTTGCGGAGATGACGATTACGGGCGGCAATCTGACTGAGTTGCCTGGTTCACCGGTTGCTCTTCCGGCGAGCATTACAGCATCGGCGGGCGCAGCATCTAGCTAGAGGCGCAGAAGCGATAAGACCAAGGACACGAGGCTGGGGCGACATCGTCCCAGCCTCGTTTCGGTTCCGAAACCCCCACCGCGACGCGTAAGTCAGCGGGCGGTGCTGGCCGCTGCTTCGTGGGATTCCGACGCCGACTCGACACGGAGATGGCGCTAGCTGTCACCGAGGCTGACCGCTCCGGCGTTGCGGATCGGAGCATGCGGAAACTGAAGTGTCGTGTCCTGAATCCTTTTGTGGCCGCCGAGGGTCAAACGCTTAAATGCATCAACTTCGGCGCGCGCGCTTTGCCTGGGATCATGATTGGACGACCAGGCACCTATCGCCATACCTCGACGCTGAGTTGGGTGATAGGGCCCGTAAGCGGCTACTGCGACACGTCGCTGGGTGTCCCGAATGTCGTGCTGCGCTGGGGAGCCTGACAGCCATGCTCAGGGCCCTGTCGCTCCTGCGGCACGCAGAACCCAGCGACCCTCACGAAATCGTCAGAGCCGTGTATGCCCGTCTGCGAGAATCCGGCTAGCAGATCAGGCCTGGGCGTCCCAATTCTGCTGGCCGGTGACGGGATCCTTAGCGGTGGTGCTCTCCCGGAGAGGCGTACACGGGTAGTGGAAGCGCAGTCGCTGTACCTGAGCTTGGCGACGCGCTTGCCGGACCGCGCCGAACGAACCGGCCAGGTTGCGTCGCATCTCGAGCACTCCCGAATTTTGCGCAGGACGTAAGTTCTCCCGTTTCGGAGCCACTAAGAAAGAGAGCTCTGAGAGACCCCGCTGGTGCCCACGGGGTCGGTAAGGGCGCAAGAAAGCTGCGCAACTCAAGGAGAGCCAATGCCGACACTCGGCGCGGCGGCGTCCGAGAAGGTCCTCATCGAGCGCGCCCGTGCCGGCGACAGCGTCGCGTTTGGCTCGCTGGTAGACACGCACGCTAATTGGATCTACCGAACACTGCGCGGGTTCTCTCTGCAACCTGCAGAGGCTGACGAGGTTGCGCAAGAGGTCTTTCTACGCGCTTGGCGCGGCCTGGCAACCTTTAGCGGTGACGCCAAACTCTCTACCTGGCTCTACCGCATTACCTACAACGAAGCGCATCGCCGGTTGGCGCGACGGGATCTCACTACGGCGGCGCCGGAGCAAGACGACGTCACGACGTTGCCCGACTCCCCGGAACACGCGCCAGACGCTCGCGCCCTAGGCCGCGAGTTTCAGAAGATCGCTGGCGACGCTCTCGCGCGACTGCCGGAGGAATGGCGGATCGCCGTCATGCTGCGCGACATCGAAGGACTCTCCCCGAAAGAAGCAGCCGAAGTTGTCGGCGTGCGCGAGGCCGCGTTCAAGAGCCGCCTTCACCGCGGCCGGATGCGGCTACGCGAACTGCTGGAGCCCTATCTGGCCCTCAGTCAGTGACCTCTCGCAGGTCGACCGTCGAAGGGCAGGCCCAAGGAGACTGCCGAATGTTCAAACCGCGTCGCCTTCAACGTCCCGGCGTTGCTTCCGACCGTGGAGCACTGCATCAGTTGCGGTCGACGGTAAGCGGCTGGACAGTTCTGGGCGAGGTATCGGTGCAGTGTTCGCATCCAAGAAGGTGCGCTCGAAGCGACGGCGGTCGCGCCGGGAGAGCGCGTTCTCGAGGTAATCGGTCACGGGTTCGGCCGAACTCAGCTAGTCGCTCGGCGGTAGAGGGTTACGTTGCGGTCCAGGCGGGTGCCGCTGAAGCCCATCGGACGCCCGCCCTGGGAGTCCAGGTAGGACAGCTCACGCGAGAACGGACCGAGGTGCCCGTCGTCGACGTGGTCGAGCATCCAGGTCTGGAGCGCGACGCCACCGCCCGCGGTGGACAGCAGCCGCAGCGCCCGCGCCTGTTGCGGGTAGTCGATCAGGGAGGTGGTCGTGATCAGCCAGTAGCCGCCTGCCGCCGAGTGCCGGGCGACGATCCGGTTGCGATGAATGTGACCGGCGAGCGCGGCAATCACGCGCGGGCTCCGGTCCAGCAACGCCAGTAGCTGGTCGCCGCCCTCACTACTTGTCAGCGGCTGGTGCGAGACCACGATCATCCAGCGGTCGCCGGCGGAGCTGAGCTGCTCCTGGAGCCATTGCGGCTGCTCGGCGCTCACCAGGCCTCCGGAGCCGCCATCGCGGCGGACCAGGTCGAGGACCACCAGGCGTAGGGAGTCGCCGACGTCGCGCACGTAGTTCAACCGGACATCCGGCGCCGATTTGTCCGCGTCCCGACCGGGTTGAGTTCCGGCACGAGCGCCGTCCCAGAGCCGCCCCGTCGCGTCACCAAAACTCAGCTGACGGCGCGCCGGATCGGCCGGGACCCGCACCGTCGGCCCGGCCAGCGCCTGCGCCAGGAACGAGGCCACGTAACCGGGGTTGGGTGGGCCGTCGGGTGAGCCGCCCGGGTTGAGCTTCAGGCCTGCGGGCAGCGACAGGTGTTGGGGCAGGCTCCACAGCGCACGGTCGCCGACCGCTAGTGCCCGGGTGGCGTCGTTGGGGACGAGCTCGCCGGCGACCAGCGCATCGTGATCGCCCAGCACCGGCAGCCAGTCGGCGCCAAGACCAGAGCTGGTGAACGGTCGTACGGCGGCGGTGAGCATGCCGGGGTGGCGGGGCGCGTCGATGTCGGGGCGGTAGTAGAAGGGATCGGGATCTGAGGCGAGCTGTACCCCGTAGTAGCCGTCGCGCCCGCTGCCTGGGTGCACCACGCCTCCTCGTAGCAGGCTCAGCGCCTGCACAAGCTCGTTGTTCTGGTCGTTGTCGATCAGGTCACCACCCTGGATCACCAGCTGCGGGCCGAGCGCCCGGATCGCGTTGATGGTGCCGTGTAGGACCTGGGCGGTGAGCGCCTCCTGGGGCCTGAAGGTCGACTGGACCGGCGGCCCGAGCCGCGCCAGGAAGGGAACGCGCGCCGGTGAGGAGGCGTCGAGCACGTGCGCGTCGGTGAGGTGTGCCAGGAGCGCCAGCTCACCGGTGATCCGTGCTCGCGGCCCCAGCGCGATGCGGTCTGCCAGGGGTTCGCCTGGGCCCACCGCCAACTGGCCGTCGCCATGCGCGTCGATCCAGGTGGAGCGCAGCGTCGAGCCGTCGGCGGCCCGCAGGTCGCGGGCGGTGCCGCACCCGGAGATGCCCAGCGCGCCTGCTGTGGCCGCCGCTGCGGCCAGCGAGCCACCGATCGCCTCCCGTCTGGTCAGGCGGCGACTCACGCCGCCAGCCCCGTGATCACGGATTCGCGCATCGCGGAGCGCGCCACCCACCAGACCGCGAGGGCACCGGCCAGCACAAGGCCCGCGACGGTGGCCAGCACCTGCACGGCCGACGCTTGCAGCTCGAGCGTGGCGTAGCCGGCCGCGAGCTTCGAAAGCGCTGGGCCGAGGATCAGGCGCTCGAGCAGGATCCCGAGGATCGCGGCCGGTGTCAGCAGCGCCAGCACCGCCCCCGCCAGCAGTCTGTGGACGGCCATAGAGCCGGCCCCGCAGGCGCGCAGCACCGCGACCGTGCGGCGGCGTTCCTGGACGGTCAGGGAGCACGCTTGGGTGAGCGCGTAGAGGCAGACCAGGCCGTCAACGATCGCGATCGCGATCAGGATCGTCTTCAGCACCGCCACCAGCGGCGCGCCACGCGCCACGGCGCCCGAGGTCTGCTGCGGCGCCGCACCGAGCCGCGTGAGCGCTGCGGTCACCGCCTCCTGACTGGCGCCCGGCTTCAGCAGCACCGCGATCTGCGAGGGTGCGGAGGGGTCGTCGGCCAGCAGTGCCGCGGCGGGCACGTAGGCGACGAGGCCCTGGTCGTCCAGCGAGCTGACAGTCCCGGCCACGCGCAGCCGCAACTGCCGATCGGAGGGCAGTTGCAGCAGCAACTCCGAGCCGGGCGCTAGACCCATCGCATCGGCCAGCCCGACGCCCACCTCGGCCTGGCTGTCGCCTTGCAGGCGCCGGCCGGAGACCAGCGGCGGCGCCTCGAAGCGCGTGTGGTCGCGCGGGTAGGCGATCACGTCGACAAGCTCGCCAAGCGAGTAAGCATCGGCTGCGTGCAGGCCGTAGCGCGGCGCCGCCGCTGCCACGCCGGGGATCCGCGCCACCAGCGGCGCTGCCGCGGGCGGCAGCGAGGCGGTCAGCTGGTAGTGCTTGCCCAGCTCCTGCGGGTCGGTCTCGAGCGAGCTGAGCGTCCCCGCCAGCGCGACCATCAGCAGGATGAACGCTGTCGAGCAGGCGAGCATCGTGACCGTCGCAGCCAGCCGTGCCGGCCGGGCCGCGACCAGGCGGGCCCCGAGGCTGCTCAGCCCGCTGCCGCGCCCGCCCGCGCCGCTCGCTTGGCGGCCACGCGTGCGACGCGGCCGCGGCCTCCGTGATGAGCGGCCGCGCGCCACGTCGGCGCCGCGTAGCAGCGAAACAACCGCCCGCCCGCCCGCCGCCCAAGCCGGCCACGCGGCGCCGGCCACGGGGATCGCAACGCTCGCCAGCCAGCCCGCCAGCAGCGGCAGGATCAGGGACGCACCTGGGCCGGGCTCATTCAGCAGGGCGAGCAGGCGGTTGCCCGCACCGTAGGTCGCCAGCCAGCCGGCGAAGGTGCCGAGCGTCGCAGCCGGTACCGCCGTCAACAGCGCCTCCAGCGCCTGCGTCAGCGTGACGTGCGCGCGGCTGGCGCCGACCGCCCGGCGAATCCCGATCGAGCGCAGCCGCCGCTGCACCTCGGCGCGTGAGGAAGCCGCCAGCATCACCGCCGCGGTGGCGAGCGCGATCACCGACAACGCCACCAGCAGATCGATCACGATCCCAGCGGCCTGGTGCACCAGCACCCGGACGCCATCACGGGTTGCGAACTGGACATCGCGCAGGCCGAAGCTCTCGTCCCGTGCCTGGACTAGAACCTCGTCCAGGTAGCGGGGGTTGCGCAACCAGATCTCGGCGAAGTTGACGTACGGATCCGGGTCGGGGCCGAAGCGCGCGGCGAGCGAGGCGCGCGAGACGTAGAAGCGCGGAGCGGCGAGCGGGTAGCCAACATCGTCGGGGCCCTCCGCGAAGCCGACAACCCGCTCCCGGCCGAGACCGCGGACCCGCAGCCAGTCCCCGATGCTGATGTGCCATGCCGATGCCAGCGCCGCCTCAACCAGCACCTCGCGACCGCGGCCGTGCAGCGGCCGTCCGGACACGACAGCGAACCCCTGACGGTGGCCGCCGCCGATTACCTCGCCGACCGCATTGGTGGCCACGTGAGCGCCGTAGGAGATCGTCGCGCTGGTCACCTCCGTGCGCAGCGCGAAGCCTGCTATGTCAGGGAGTGCTTCGATCCGCTTGGCGATCTGCTGGCTGCGCTGCGAATCGAAGCGGACGATCAGCTGGCCGAGATCAGCGGCCCGCGCAGCACGATTAAAGCCGTTGCCCAAGTCCTCGGCGATCACGATCGCGGCGGCGAGCATCGCCGCCGATAACACCACTCCCACAGCGGCAAGCGACGCTCGCCGCGCTCGGCTGCGGAGCGCTTGGCGCGCGTCCGCCCACGCCGCCCCCAGCCGGCCCGGCTCCCCGATCATCTCGGCAGCTCTGCGTCCGGGACTGGCCGCAGGATCCCGCCCTCCAGCGCGAGCACGCGGTCCGCGATCGCGGCCGCGTCGGGCTCGTGGGTCACGATCACCACGGCGCGCCCGCGCAGGGCCCCGAGCAGCTCCAGCACCATCGCGCCGTTGCTCGCGTCGAGGCTCCCTGTCGGCTCGTCGGCGAGGATCACCTCTGGGTCGTTGACCAGCGCCCGAACGATCGCAAAACGCTGCTGCTCGCCGCCCGACAGCTCATGCGGCCGGTGGCCGGCAACCGGCGTCAGGCCAAGCTCATCGACCAGTTCGACGGCGCGCCGCGCACCGCCTCCAGGTGCTCCCGGCAGCCGCGTCGGCACCAGCACGTTCTCCAGGCCGCTGAGCTCCTCGATCAGTTGAAACTGCTGAAACACGAAGCCGATGTGACGCAGCCGGATACGTGACATCGCGCGCGAGCTGCGCCCGGTCAGAATCTCCCCCGCGACGGTGACCCGTCCTCGATCCGGCGCGTCGAGTCCGCCCAGCAGGTGCAGCAGCGTCGACTTGCCGGCGCCCGAGCGCCCCAGCACAGCCACGATCTCATCGCCCTGGACCGTCAGATCGACGCCGTTCACCAGCCGCCGCGCGGCGCGGCCCTCGCCGACGCTCTTGATCAGTCCCTCGGCCTCAAGCGCGGACACGCTTTCACCGTAGCCACGAGTTCTGTCCAGAAGATGAACAGCCGGGATTCGACGTTCAGCTGCCAGGCATCTGTTAGCTCGAGCTCCGGTGCGATCTTGATCGTAGTCACGCCGCCGCGTGCTCACGGATGTATTGCACCATGCCGGCGACGTCTTCTGGGACGAGCCGTCCGATCGCGCCGCTCGAGTACACGCTGACGACCACGCAGCCCTCTGGGTTGAGCACGAACCCGGTCGACTGAAGGAATGTCGGCTCAGGGTTTACGAACGCGCCGGTTACGTCGGCGATCGCCTGCGCGTTCGCGCTGTGGCCGACTGGGAACTGCAGGCCGTGCTTGGCGACCAGCTCCCGCGTGGTCGACTCGTCGTCGACCGACAGCGCCACGGTCAGAACGTCCAGATCCGCCAGCTTCCCCTGTGCGCGCTCGAAGGCGCGCACCTGCGCGTTGCAGTACGGGCACCAGGAACCCCGGTAGAACAGAACTACTCCGAAGTGCCCGGCCAGCGCGTCTGGTAGCTGCAGCGGCTCGGCGTCAATCGGGGTTACCGTGATCGAGGGGAAGCGGTCGCCGGGGCCTAGTCGCGTCATTGCGTTGTCTCCTTCAGGTTGTCTCAATGGGGCTGCTGGTGGCGCCGAGACGGTGCGCTCGGCTTCGAGTCGCCAGCTGTTTGGCAGACAGCGTCGCCTCCCAGTGCTTTCTTACCTCCTGATGTAGAGGTAGGTCGGCGCGCCGCGCAGGTCAACCGGCGGGCGCAGCAACTGCCGCGTGATCGTCCCTGGTTCGAGCACGAAGTTGCCCGCCAGCTGTGGGGCGAGCCAGCTTGGCGGCCGCTTGTCGAGCACGACGGCCTGGACGTGATAGCGATTCAGCGAGTCGTGCAACGCGCGCTGCAGCTTGGGAGCGCCGCTCGGAGCGCTTGAGCGCAGCACCTCGGCGATCGCGTCGGCCTGGGCGAAGCTGCCCTTGCCGGCGAGCGTGCCATACCAAGGGTGGGCCAGGACGAGGACCGGACCGGGCAACGACCGCAGCCGGGAGATCAGCTCGGCTCCGGCGGTACGCTGCACCCTTGCCGGTAGCGCATCGTTCGGCATCGAGAGCAACTGCGCAAGCGCCACCAGCACGACCGCTGAGGCGGCGAGCGCCGGCACCGCCCCAAGCCGCCGCAACCGGGCGAATGCGAGCCCGGCGAGCAGCGCACACGCTGCGTAGGCCGGCATCAGCACGTTGAGGTATCCACCGGTGTGCAGCCGCGAGAACCACGAGGCGAGCAACAGGCCGACGGCAGCACTGATCTCGTAGCCGACCCCGACGCGGCCGCGCGAGAGCATGCGCATCGCAGGCAGCGCCCACCGTCGACCCGCGCCGGCGCGCCGGCGGAAGCCGCTCACGACGCCAATCGTCGCCGCGGTGGCCGTCAGCCACGCCAGCGGCGAGAGGTGGTGGTACAGATCGCGGCGCCAGAAGCCGACCCACACGTGCGGTCGCCACGGCTGGCCGACGAGTTCGCCGAACACGTAGTAGCGGTACCAGCCGTCGCTCAGGCGGTCGAGCAGCAACGTCGAGCCGACGACCAGCCCGAGCAGCGTCGCGATCGCGGGGACCGCTGCTCGCGGCCGCGTCAGCGCCAGCCACGCCAGCGCCGGCAGGATCGCGACCAGTGCACTCTGCTTGGTGAAGAACGCCAGAAAGGCAAGGACGCCAATCGCGGTGCCGGCGCGGATCCCGTGCGTGCGGCGGCCGAGCCAGAGGCTGGCCAGCGTCAGCGCGACGAACAGCGAGTCGAGCCGTCCGACGTCGAACCACCAGCCAGTGAGGCCGTAGGTAGCCGCGAACAATCCGGCGGCGGCCAGCCCCGCGACGCGGTCGTCGGTCGCATCCACGACCCAGCGCCACAGCACCGCAATCGCGACCAGCGACGAGCCGAACGAGACCACCCGCAGCGGTAGGAAGCCAGGCCCGGTGATCTCGGCGACGGCGGCGGAGACATAGGTGTACAGGGGCGGGTAGGTGTAGCTGACGTAGGCGAGCGTCGGCCCCGTGTAGAGCGGCTTGCCCTCGAGCACGCGACCGACGAGCTCGACCGCGCCACCCTCCAGCCAGTCGAGCTCATACGGGTAGGTGAGGCGATGCGCCGCAATCCAGACATAGGCGGCGACAGCGGCCAATGCTGCGACGATGACCAACCCGGAGACCGCGGCGGCGGCGCGGTCGACTGTGGTTCGGCAGCTTGCGCTCAGTCGCAGGCTGACGACCGGAGCAGCGCGAACCAGCGTCCCCCACATGACCACTCCCGTTGACCTTCCATCCCGGCCTCGGCGGCGATGGCGGCGACCTCGCACGCGGCGACACGCGCCCACGGGAACCAGCCACTACTCTCTCCGGCCAGCTCCAGCCGTGCCCGCGCGACAGGTTTCACAGATCCCGGCGGGTCGAGCTCGACCAGAGCGACGCCATCGGGACCAAGCAGCGAGGTCAACCGCCTCAGCAGTCGTACCGGGTCGCCGCCGATCCCGATATTGCCGTCGAGCAGCAGCGCTGTGCGCCAGCTACCGGTTCCCGGGATCTTTCCGAAGATGTCCGCGACCATCGCGCTTGCCCCGTCGCGGCGCGCGAGCGCGACAGCTGTCGGGCTGAGGTCTACGCCCAGCGCGGCCACGCCACGGGCGGTGAGCGCGCGCAGGTGGCGGCCGGGTCCGCAGCCGACATCGAGCACCGGCCCGTGGACTCCGTCGAGTAGCCGCAGGTCGAGCTCGTCGGCCGAGCCCACATAGCGCACGATCGGGAAAGGCACCAGCGCCCCGTCCTCGTACCTGACCAGCGGGCCCGCTGGCCCGCCGGTCGCCATAGCGCCGTTGAGGGCACGTCCGTAGATTGCGAGCGCCGCCCTCACCGCATCGCCTCGAGCGCCCGCGCAAATCTTGTATCGGGCGCCCGCGCCGCGACCGCCCAGGCATCATCGATGGTGTCAACGTCGCGCAGCAGCGGCTGCACGCCGACACGGATCCCGAGCTCGCGTAGCTTTTGGCGTTGCCGGATGTATGTGTCCGTCGCGCTCATCGGCACCCCGGAGAAGGCACCGGCAACGGGATCTCGGAAGCCAACGCACCAATAGCCGCCGTCGGCCGTCGGTCCAAGGATCGAGTCGATCCGCGCGTCCTCGAGTGCGTCCAGGGCGTCGCCAAGCTGGGTCGGGGTCACCTGCGGCGTATCCATGCCAATCAGCAGCGCCGGCTGGCTGATGTCGTCGAATGCGGCTTGCAGGCGCTCGCCGAGTCCCGAGCCGCGCTGCGCGATCACCTCGAAGCCATCCGGGCGCCACGGTTCGGGGTTCCCTTCGAAGACGAGCACGCGCCGCCCCACGGGCACCTCGGAGACCGCATCAAGCGTGTCGCGCAGCGCTGCATCGGCCAGCTTTGCCGCCTGCAGTGGGGTACAGGGAGGCGTCAAACGCGTCTTTGCGCGACCGGCTACCGGCTGCTTGGCGATCACTAGTAACGCGGCTGTCTGCACGGCCTCGCAGTCAAACCCGAAGTTCTTACGAAAGTAGAACAGTGTCCCTCTGGAGCCTGGAAATCGGACGGTTTGCTGTCACGCTCAGCGGCGGTGAGACTTCGGCTCCCCGTCCCTCGGATCGATCCCGACCGGCCTCCGCCGGGTCCGTTCCGCGCCGGGTTCTGGCGCAGCCCTCTGCGCTCACCCCGGTTGACCGCAATGCTCGGGCTGGTGCTGCTGATCGGCCTGCCGATCGTTGCGATCACCGGGCTGCTGTCAAATGACGCCTATCAGCCCGGCCTTGGTCCCAACGCGCTCGGGCGCCATATCGGTCCGCTCGACTTCTATCTGTTCGGCTGGCCGCACGGTCCGAGCTGGCTCTACGCGTTCACCCAGGGGCTTCACGTCACGATCGGCCTGGCGCTGTTCCCGGTCGTGCTCACGAAACTCTGGTCGGTAATCCCACGCCTGTTCGAGTGGCCGCCGGTGCGCAACCCGGCGCACGCGCTCGAGCGACTGTCGCTGGCACTGCTCGTCGGCGGGGCGTTGTTCGAGTTCGTCACGGGCATCCTCAACATCCAGTACTGGTACGCGTTCAGGTTCGACTTCACGCAGGCCCACTACTACGGCGCCTGGGTGTTCATCGGCGCGCTGCTCGCGCACGTCCCGATCAAGTTCGCGACGATGCGCCGCTCGCTGCGCACGCGCCGAGAGGTGCTCGCCGTGACCGGCGGCCACTCGCTCATCAGCCCCAACCCGGCGCCGGTGACGATCACGCGCCGCGGTCTGCTCACAGCCGTCGGCGGGGCGTCGGCGATCCTGCTGCTACAGGGCGTCGGACAGTCGGTTGGCGGACCACTGCGGCGCTTCGCCTTCCTGCTGCCGCGCGGCCGCACGCGGCCGGGACCGCTGGGCTTCCCGGTCAACAAGACCTGGGTAAGGACAGGTCTGAAGCTCGCCGCTGTCGGCGATGGTTGGCGATTGGACGTGCACGGCCGCAGGTCGGCGAAGTTCACGCGCGCGCAACTGATGTCGATGCAACAGCACACGCACGAGCTGCCGATAGCGTGCGTCGAGGGCTGGTCGACGACCCAGACCTGGACGGGCGTGCGCGTCTGCGACCTCGCCTCGCTGGCGGGCGTGCAGGGCCGCGCGACGTTGACCTCGATCTCGCTGGAGCACGGCAACTACGGTTCCGCGACACTGGGCCACGAGCAGGTCGCCGACCCACGCACGCTGCTGGCGCTGTCGGTCAACGGGCAGCCGTTGTCACTCGACCATGGCTATCCGGCGCGGATCATCAGTCCCGCGATCCCGGGCGTGCATTGCACCAAGTGGGTCACTGAGATGCGCTTTGCGGAGCTGAGCGCGTGAGCCGGATCGGCTCGCCGATCAGACTGTTGCGCGCGCGCTACGGCGGTGGACCTGCGCATCTGCTCGCGACAGTCGCGAGCGTCGCGATCGCGGCCGCCGCGGTCGTCGGCTGGACGCAGCGGCCGCGCGACCTGGAGAACGTGCTGATCTGGT
>DASZMI010000058.1:0-16280 GCA_035551915.1 Solirubrobacteraceae bacterium
CGCCCTAGGCGACAAAACCCCTCCCTCGTGCCGCGCGAGTGCGGGCGGCGGCGGTGGCGGCGTGGCGGCGCTGAGGAAGCGCACGAGCACACCGAGGCCGGTGACGAGCGGTTCCGGCTCGATCCCCCCTTCGTCCCCCGCGGCAAGCGCGCTCGCAGCGGCCGCGCGGGTCGCGATGTCGGGCACGAAGGCCTTGCCGATCCAACCGACCGGGGCGAAGCGGTTGGCCTGATCCCAGTTCTCCAGGCGCGCCGCACCGGAGACGATCAGGCGCTCCTTGGCCCGCGTCATCGCGACGTAGAAGAGCCGGCGCTCCTCCTCGGCCTCGCGCTCGCGCTGCTCGAGCTTCAGATCCTCGTAGTGCAGCACGCTGACGCGCGTGCCGTCGCCGGGCTGCTTGAGCCGCAGGCCGAGGCGGTCATCGTCGTGCCCCACCCTGATCAGCGCGCCCGCCCGCGGCAGCACCTGGCGGCCGATGTCGGCGACGCAGACGATCGGGAACTCGAGTCCCTTTGAACGATGGATGGTCATCAGCCGCACGGCGTCGAGCGCCTCACTCTCGACCGGAGCTTCGCTCTCACGCGCACCATCGCCGCCCTCGGCGCGGCTCTGCAGCAGGTCGACGAAGCCGCGCAGATCGGTGCCGTGCTCGGCCTGCCACTCGCGCGCGAGCCGCATCAGCTTACGCACGTTGGCGAGCCGCCGTCGGGCATCCGGCAGGCCGGCGATCTGCAGCTCGTAGCCGTTGCGCGCCAGCGCCCGGTCGAGCAGGGGCTCGGGGCCGAGCCAGGCGGCGGCACGGCGCTCCCCGGCGAACCAGTCCTCGAACTCCCGCAGCAGCTCGCGATCGTCGATCGCGAGCTCGTCGGTGGCATCCGCCGCGCTCAGCACCAGACCGTCGAGCGAGAGTCCGCACAGCGGCGAGAGAAAGACGCTGTACAGCGCCTCGCTGTCAAGCGGGTTGGCCAGTGCCCTGAGGTACGCCACCAGCTCGATCACCTGCGGGTGCGACCAGTACCCGCGGCCGCCGATCACGTAGGTCGGAACCCCGGCCGCCTCGAGCGACTGCTCGTAGACGTGGATGTCGGTGGTGGCGCGCAGCAGCACGACGACGTCGGCGGCGCGGGCCTGGCCGCCGTCGATCAGCTCGCGGACCCGCGCCGCCAGCGCGCGTGCCTCGGCCACGCGCCAGGGCGCGGCGAGCGGCTCGACCGACGGATCCGGCTCGGGCACCGTGCCGTCGCGGTCGGCGATGATCAGCTCGACGAGCGGCTCGACCGACGGCTCGTCGGTGCGGCCCGCCCGCAGCGGACGGTAGCCCTCCCCCAGCGCCGCCGCGAAGGCGCCGTTGAGCGCATTCAGGATCTCCGCGCGGGAGCGGAAGTTGGTCTGCAGTGAGGCGCGCGCGCCGATCCGCTCGAGCCGCCGGCCGCGCTCCTGAAACAGCTCGACGTTGGCGTGACGGAAGCCGTAGATCGACTGCTGGGCGTCGCCGACCATCACCAGGTCGAGCTGCGTGACGAGGTCGATCAGCTCGAGCTGGACGCTGTTGGTGTCCTGCATCTCATCGACCATCACGCGGGTGAAGCGCTCGCGGTAGCGCTTGCCGATCTCCTGCCTGCGCAGCAGCTCGCGGGCGAGCAGCTCGAGGTCGCTGAAGTCCAGTGCCGAGCGCCGGCGCTTGAGCTCCGTGTAGCGCGTCCCGTACTCGCGCAGCAGCCGGTCGAAGCCGTCACGCGCCGAGACCACGGCGTTCTCACCCGCCATCTCCAGCAGCTCGGCGAGCGCTTCTCGGTAGTCGTCGCAGGCCTGGCTCTTGAGCGCGCTCGCGTTGTTGCCGAGCCTGAGGCGCTCGAGCTGACCCGGCCAGGGCTTGCCCGACTCGAGGATCGCGGGCGTCCGGTCGAGCAGCTCGATCGCGTCGATCACGCGGCGTCCCGGATCGCGGATCGCACCGAGCTCCCGCTGAACGACCAGTGCCAGGTCCTCGACCAGCAGGCAGGCGCTGCGCAGGTCGAGCGGGTTGGGCGCCGGCGGCGCGGCCGGCAGCCGCGGCTCGAGCGCACCGCGGGCGCGCAGCTCCGCATAGGTCGACGCGATCGTCGCGCGCAGGACCGCCGGGCCGAAGGCCGAGATCAGCTCCGAGCCCTCAGGGCTGTTCGCCACCGCCCCGAGGGCGGTGTCGAGCGCGGCCAGCCGCAACGGAGCCCCCTCGCGCTCGTCGAGCACACTGAACTCGGGATCGAGCCCGGCATCGAGCGCGTGCGTGCGCAGCAACCGTGCGCAGAAGGCGTGAATCGTGGAGATCCAGGCGCCCTCGGTGACACGGGCAGCACCGTCCTCGCCGGCCTCTCGCAGGCGCGTGCGGATGCGCTCGCGCAGCTCGGCGGCCGCCTTCTCGGTGAAGGTGATCGTCAGGATCTGACCGACGCCGATGGCGTCCTCCTGCACCGCCCGCACGAAGCGCTCGACCAGTACCGAGGTCTTGCCGCTGCCCGCGCCGGCGTCGAGCAGGAGCTCGCCGCGGCGGCGCTCGATCGCAAGTGTCTGCTCCGCGGTGAACTGCATCACCTGGCCGCCCAGCAGATGCCCGGATAGCGGCAGGTTCCGTCGGGCGAGCAGGTGTCCGGGCAGGGCGTCAGCTCGCCGCGCCGCAGGGTCGCGGCCAGCGTCACCGCCTGATCCTCGATCTCGGCCAGCAGCTGATCGAGTTCGGCGGCGGGCAGCTCGTCGCGACCCACGACGCAGGAGCCGACCGGAGCGCCCTCCACATAGACGCCGCGCGGGCGCAGATCCTCACCCGCCAGCGGTTGGTAGAAGCCGGCCACGGGCCGCATCCCCAGCAGCCGCCGGACCGCGATCATGTAGAGCGCGATCTGCATCTGGTTGTCGCCGACCCAGCGCGCCGAGGGCCAGGTGTCGCGCTTGCCGCCGCTCTTGTAGTCGCGCACGATCACGCGCAGGGGATCGCGTGGGTCGGCATCGATGCGGTCGACGATCCCGTGCAGCAGCGCCCGCTCGCTGCCGCCCGCGAGCTCCACCGGCCCAACCGCGTTCTCATCTTCAAGATCGAGTCCGAAGCGCAGCTCGGTGACGGCCGCCGGCCACTCGCAGCCATCCAAAGCCTCCTGGCGCAGGTAGCGCAGCAGCTCCGCCTCGATCCCGCGCAGGATCGCGGCGCGCACCTCGGTGGCCTGGTCGAGCGCCAGCTTGGTGCGGTGCTCAGCGGCGGCCGGGCCGCGCATCTCCCTGTGCAGCAGCCGCTCGGCGGAGCCGAGCGTCTCAGGCGTGAGCGCCGCCCCCAGCTGGGCGAAGACGCGCTCGAGCACGGCATGGATGAAGCTGCCGCGCACGAGCGGGTCGGCCTCGGGCTCGAGCGGATCGGGCTTGAGCTGGCTCTCGACCAGCCAGCGAACCGGGCACGAGGCGAACTTCTCGAGCGCGCCGGCCGAGATCAGTTCGCGGTGACGCACGTGGCCCAGCGCCTGTTCGGAGAGGAAGCGCGTGGCGGGCGGCTCGTTGACCTGGCGGGCGAGGCCGGAACGCGAGCGCTCGAAGGTCGCGGCGAGCGCGCGGTCGCGCTCGGTCGGCGCCTGCGCAACGCTCCAGACGACGTCGGCCAGCAGCCGCCGGCGGCGGCGCTCACGCCACCGGTCAGGGAACAGCGCGGCGACGTCATCGAGGAACGGCGAGGGGATCACGATGCTGCCGTCCTCATCGGAGCTGCGGTAGCTGAAGATCACGCGCTCCGTCGCGCGCGAGACGCAGGCGTAGAACAGGTAGCGCTCGCGGTCGAGCGGATCGGCCGCCTGCGCCAGCACCAGCCCGGCGGCGAGCGCCAGCTCGCGGCGGCGGTCGTCGTCGAGGAACGGGTCGCCGCCGATGACCTGGGCGCTGGGGAACTCGCGCTCGCAGAGGCCGGTCACGAACACCCGGCAGAAGCGGCGGGCACGGATCGCCAGCGGCTCGGCGATCAGCACAGCCCCCGCGGGCGCGATCCCGTGCGCCGGCACCTGCAGGCCCTCCAGCAGCTCGACGAGCTCGGCCGCCGCGACGCGACCCTGCTCGAGCTGACCGAGCTGTTCGAGCGCCTCGAACACGACAGCGGCGGCGCGCGCGTCCTGCTCCTGATCGCCGCTCAGCAGCGTCGCCTGGCCGCGGTGGGGCGCTGCGAGCAGGCCGCGCGTGCTCTCCGCCAGGGCGGGCAGGCGCTCGACCGCCAGGCGCAGCCGCTCGATCTCCGCGAACGCCGCGCGCAGCGCCGGGCCCGCGGTGCGCAGCGCCATCCCCACGCGCCCACCCTGGGTGCGCACGGCACGCTCGAAGCGGTCGACCGCGTCGGCCGGGCCGGCCACGCCCGGGTGGCGCAGATAGGCGATCAGATCCTCGACGCTGCGCTGCGAGCTGGGCAGCAGCGCATAGCGCGTCAGTCCCAGCAGCGCCCGGCCGAGCGGCGTGTGGCCCAGCGGGACCAGGCGGGCGCTGGTGCTGGGGACCCCCGCGCGCGCCAGCGCCCGCTCGAGCACCTCCCCCGAGCGCTCGAGCGCTCGGCAGACGACGACGATCTCACTCGGGTCGATGCCGTCGTGTAGGGCGGCGAGCACCTCGGCCGTGACCAGCTCGGCCTCGGTGCGCTCGCTGCCCGCCTCCATCAGCGTCACCGTGTCCTGCGGCTCGATCGTCGGCGGCTCGGGCTCGAACAGGTAACGCTCCAGATGGTGCAGCGGCGCGCGCGAGTCGGCGGCGTAGTACTCGTCGACGGCAGGAAGCTGCGTGACCGACGCGGCCAGCGCCCGCAGCTCCTCGACGACCGTGGCGCGCGCCGCCAGCGCCGGCCGGCCCGGCTCATAGGTGAGTGAGACGGTGACAGCCGCATCGACCTGGCGCGAGAGTGTCTCGACCGCGTCGAGCTCGATCGGGGTCAGATCGTCGAATCCGTAGAGGAACACCGGCGTCGTCCCCCAGCTATCCGGCGACTCGCGCAGCGCATCCAGCGCGCCCCAGCCGAAGCTCTCGTTGTCGACGCGGTCGAGCTTCTCGAGCTCCTCCACGTAGCGGCGATAGATCGAGGCCAGCTCGCGCGCGTAGGCGGCGCGCTCCCGGGTGCCGCCGTTGGCCGGCTGCGACCAGACCCGCAGCGCCTGCGTGAAGCGCGCCGGGTCGACGCGCTGCTGCTGCAGCTCGGCGATCAGCCGCCGTGCGGCGTTGGCGAAGCCGCGGCCGGCCGCCGGGGCGGCGAGACCCTCGAGCCGCAGCGATGAGATCGCGCGGCGCAGCACGCGGTCACACTGCAGCGGCGTCAGGCGAATCCGCCGGTAGCGGCCGCGCAGCGCGATCTCATCGAGCAATCCCGGGAAGGTCAACGCCCGTCCGAGCGTGACCCCGGGAGTGGCCAGCTCGCGCTCATAGTGGGCGACGTCGGCCACGGTTGGCACCACCAGCAGCGCATCCCGGCGCGCCGCCGGCGCGTAGGCGCCCAACACCGCCCCCGCCTTGGCGGCGTTGGCGGGTCCGAGTACGAGCGTTAGCGGCATCCCAGCAATGGTGACGGCGCGAGGCGACGCAAGCCGGGGGGCCAGCGGGCCACCCGGCCTGTCACAGAGAACCTAGTCCCTCAAACAGCGCCTTGGCGGTCTCGGTGCCGAGCGGGATGTAGCGTGCCGGCATGTTCTCGTTGGGCGCGTGAATCTGGGCGTCGGGCAGCGAAAACCCGGAGATGATCGTGGGGATGCCCTGGTCGGCCAGCGCGGCGACGACCGGCAGCGTGCCGCCGGACCGCACCAGCGCCGGGCGCACGCCGAGCACGGCCTCGAAGGCGTCCTGGCCGAGCTGGATCGCGCGGGCGTCGGGCGGGACGATCCCCGGGCGTGCCGATGACCAGCGCTTGACCGTGAGCTCCGCCCCCTCCGGTGCCGACGCGTGGATCAGCTGCTCGAACGCCGCGGCGATCGTGTCTGGGTCCTGCCCGGGTGCCAGCCGCAGCGAGACGTTGGCAACGGCGCGCACCGGCAGCACCGTCTTCTCGAGATGCGGCGAACCGCTCTCGATTCCATTGATCTCGAGCGTCGGCTCGGCGGTCGTGCGGAGGTAGAACTCCTCGGCCGCCCTGGCGTCGGCCGGTCGTGCGCCCTGCTCGGCGAGCTCGCTCGCTCCCGCCGGCAGCTGCTTCCAGTCCTCGAGCTCCTGCGCCGACGCGGCAATGATCCCCTGGCGCAGCGGATCGGCCAGGCGCCCATCGGTGGCGAGCAGCGGCCCGAGCGTGCGCACCAGCGCGTGGGCGGCGTTCAGCGCCGCGCCGCCGTACATGCCCGAATGCAGGTCGTTGCGACCCGTGGACAGCTCGACATGAAAGTAGACGAGTCCGCGCGTGGCGATGTTGAAGGCGGGGCCGTCCTCGCGGATCATGCCCGAGTCGAAGATGATCGCCGCGTCGGCGCCACGCTCGTCGGCCTCGAGGAACTCGACGATCGAGTGGCCGCCGGTCTCCTCCTCGCCGTCGCAGGCGAAGCGCACGTTGACCGGGAGCGTGCCAGCCTGGGCCAGCGCCCGCGCGCCCGCGAGCAGCATGTAGAGCTGGCCCTTGTCATCGGCGACGCCGCGCCCGTAGAGGCGGTCGTCGCGGATCTCGGGCTCGAACGCGGGCGAGTCCCACAGCTCCAGCGGGTCGGCCGGCTGCACGTCGAAGTGCCCGTAGCAGAGCACGGTCGGGGCGGACTCGGCGCCCGTCGAGGCGGGGATCTCGCCGACGGCAAGCGGCTGCCCGTGCCAATCCACGACCTCACAGCTGCCGCCGGCGCCGCGGATCAGCTCGCGGACCCATTCGCCCGCCCTGATCACGTCGCCGGCGTGCTGGGGGTCGGCGCTGATCGAGGGGATGCGCAGGAACTGCGCCAGTTCATCAAACCATTCGCTCATCAGGCGGAGGCTACTGTGGCGGCTCGCGGCCCGCTGGCCGAGCGCTACCTCGCCTTGCGGCCCGCTGGCCGCAACGCGGACCCGGCCCTGGCGGCTCGGCGCTCGCGCTCGAGTCGCAGCGCCAGCGTCGGGCAGGCGTCGACGGCGCGGCGCGCGTGCTGGAGCAGCTCGGGGCTGAGATCGCCGTCCTCGATCACCGGATACCCCCAGTCGTCCAGCCAGATCCGCTCGGGGAACAGCTCGGCGCAGAGGCCGTGGCCGGTGCACGCGATCGGGTCGATGCGCAACTTGTCGCTCATACCGCCTCGACCGGGTCGATCATCGCGGTCGGGAGCACACGGTGTCCGACGCAGGCGTCGCAGGCGCCATGCCGCGCGTGGTCCTCGAACACCGGCCGGAAGCTGCGCAGCGCCGAGCTGACGAAGGTCGCCGCGCCGTCGGGCAGCGAGCAGGCGCCGCGCCGTGTCACAAGCTCGCACCAGCGCTCGATGCGGGCATAGGTGCCCCGGCGGTCGCCGGATGAGCAGAGGTCCTCGAGGGCGCCGGCGATCGCCTGGAGGCCGTTGATGCAGGGGCCGCACTGATGCGCGCTCTGCTCCTGCAGCCAGCGCGCGACGCTCGCGACCTCGGCGACGACGCAGGCCTGCTCTGGCATCAGCACGACGATGCCGCTGCCCAGCCGCAGCCCGCCCTGCAGCAGCGCATGCGCGTCGAGTCGCAGGTCGAGCGAGTCGGCGGGCAGCCAGGTGCCCGCGTAGCCGCCGAGCAGCACTGCCTGGATCGGCTCGGTGAGACCGCCGGAGGCGCCGATCAGCTGCTTGAGGGTCGTGCCGCCGGCGACCTCGACGACACCGGGATAGTCGACCGCGCCGCTGACGCTCACCAACCTTGTGCCGGGATCGCCGCGGGTGCCGAGCGCCCGGAACCACTCGGCGCCGTGACGCGCGACCAGCGCCATCTGCGCGAAGGTCTCGGAGTTCGAGACCAGCGTCGGGCGGCCCCCGAGCCCCCGCTCGAACGGGTACGGGGGCGTGGTGGTCGGTTTCGCGGGCCCACCGTCGAGCGCGCCTGCGAGCGCCGTCTCCTGCCCGCTCAGGTATCCGCTCGGCACGGCATTGACGGTGATTTTCGGGGCGCCGCGCAGATGCAGCTCGGGGCGCTCCGCGAGCGCCTGCTTGAGCGCGCGGGCGGCACCGCGCGCGTGTTCCTCGAGCGCGAAGATCACGTGATCGCTGCCGAGCACGGAGGCGGCGGTGAGCGCGCCGTCGATCACCAGATGCGGCAGGCGGCTGCTCAGCAGCACATCCTTGCTACTGAGCGGCTCGCCCTCGGCGCCGTTGACGAGGATCGCGGAGCGCGGGCCCTGGATGGCGACCGCGCGCAGCTTCGTGGCGGTCGGGAAGCCGGCGCCACCGTAGCCACGCAGGCCGGCACGCTCGAGCTCGACGATCACCGGGTGCGTGGACGACGAGCGCTGGCGGCCGGGAAGCGCGAGCGGGCCGTGCAGCGAAGTGTGCGCGGCGAGTCCGAGCGCGCCGCTCGCGGGCATGCCGGCCAGCAATCGCGGGAACTGGCTGGCGGTCAGGCTCATCGGCTGCCCGTGGCGGCGTGCACCGTGTGGAGGCTGCTGATCAGCTTCACCGGCGTGCCGGCGCGCCGTGCCCACCCGGCGGCCAGCGGGCCGCCGGGCAGCCAGATCGCGAGTCCGAGCACGAACGCGGCCGAGAGTCCCGCGGCGGACGCCCTGCCGGCGGTGGTCGGGTACTCGGCGGTGCGCACGCGCAGCCAGACCGCGCCGAGCACGACCAGCATGCAGACGACGTCGAGCAGCAGCATCCAGCTCTGGCGCATGTCACTGCCGGTGCCCATCCCGTGCACGACCGCCAGCGGCCAGCAGGCGTAGGCCAGCCAGTGGATCGCCCGCCAGTTGCGGGCGCCGACGCGGGCCCGCAGGAGGCTGGTGATCAGCACGGCCAGCAGCAGGTCGAAGGCGGCCGCGCCCAGGCCCGTCCACAGCGGCCGGTAGGAGCTGTGGAGTGGGATGACGGCGTCGAGCAGGCTGATCGGCGCGTAGGTGTCGAGCACCGAGGTGATGATGTGGATCGTCAGGAAGACGAGCGCCAGCATCGACGCGCGCCGGTGCACGCCGTCTGTCAGGAAGCGCGGCCAGTAGGGGGAGGAGATCCGTGCGACGTCGGCGACGCCGAGCGCGACCACGAGCGTGAGCAGCAGCAGCGAGACAACCCCGGTGGCGCGGGTCAGATACCAGTACGCCGTCGACGAGGACCCGATGGCGCCGATCAGGCCCACTCTCTCAGCTGCCTCCGGAGACCGCCACGACCGCCGGTGCCGAGCTGGCGGAGGAGACGCTCGAACTCGAGCTGCTGGGGCTGGCCGAGCTCGAGGAGGAGCTGCTCTGGGTCGCCGTGCTGGGCGCGGAGCTCGTCTGCAGGCTCTCGGCCTTGCTGTGTTTCGCCGCGCGGAGCCTGGCAGCCGCGCGATACCTGGCAGCGGCACGGGCGGCAGCGGCCCGCCGTGCGGCGCTGTTGCCTGTGGCGCCGGTGCCCGAGACGAGCAGCGCCGGCTTGTATCCGGCTGTCGTGCTCGAGCTTGCACCGGCACCCGTGCGCGTGTGTCCGGAGGCGGTGTTGGCGACGACATCGGTGATCACGCCGGCGCCGACCATCGCGGCGACCGCCAGCGATCGGTTGATGCGGGTCAGGCGCCTGAGTGCAGCGTCGCGGCTCTGCTGTGCGCGGGTCTTCACGACTACTTGATCTGTAGGTGGAAGGGGTGGTAGGCGAGGCCGCGAGTCCAGGTATGGATGTCGGGCAGGAAGATCAGTGCCAGCACCGTCCCGCCGGCGACGGCGGCGAGCAGCACCAGCCCGCGTCCGCGCGAGCCCGGAAGGTTGCGGCGACGCCCGCCCTCGCCACGGCTGACCGCGAGCACCCCATGAGGCAGCTCCCGGAGGTGCCAGAGCACGTGGACGGCGACCACACCGAGCCAGGCGAAGAAGAACAGCTTGTGCAGCTCCCGCACGAGGTTGCCGGCGCCCGGCCCGTCGAGCAGCAGCAGCAGTCCGGTGAAGAACACCCCGACTGTCGAGAGGATCACGAACGGCCCGAGCACACGCATCAGCGGATGCGGCGGCCCCTTGCGCCTGTAGGCGAGGTTCGATGTGTAGTAGCGGGTGAAGCGGTAGCTGGTGCTCGCGAGCTTGAGCGCCACCGGCCCGACGAGCAGCGTGCCGAGGAACAGATGCAGCCACAGCATCGTGTTGTTCCCGATGAAGACGATCGTGACGCCGAGCACCGCGAACAGCACCAGCAGGATCACGCCTGCGACGGCTGTCAGCTGTTCATTGCCATCGGTTCCACCGCCGAACCAGCGCCGGCTGTAGCGGGAACGACCTACGACCCGGGCGTGCGGCGGGGCGACGGGTTCTGACAGAGCCATGACCTGAGTCTTGTAAGGCTTGGTAAAGACGATCTGACTCAGCTGTTAGAAAAGTCTCGTAATCTGCGTGCAGGCGACTCACCGAGCCTCCCGACGTTTTACGATCTCGCCATGATTCTGGTGGTCGAGGATGAGCCGGGGATCGTCGACTTCGTCGAGCGAGGGCTGCGGCGCCACGGCTTCGAGGTGCTGTCGGCGGGCGACGGCGAATCGGGACTCGAGCGCGCGGCCGAACCCGACGTCGACCTGGTGGTGCTCGACCTGATGCTGCCCAAGCTCAGCGGCATCGAGGTGCTGCGGCGGCTGCACTCCCAGCGCCCGGATCTGCCGGTGATCGTGCTCACAGCCCGCGGCGAGGTCGAGGATCGCATCGCCGGGCTCGACAGCGGTGCCGTCGATTATCTCGTCAAGCCGTTTGCGGTGGGTGAGCTGGCGGCGCGGATCCGCGCGCAGCTGAGAACCGCGTCGCGTGGCAACACGACGACGATCAAGACCGACACGCTGCGGATCGACCTGGTCTCGCGGCAGGTGATGGTCGCGGGCGAAGCGGTGCGGCTCTCGACCACGGAATTCGAGCTGCTCGTCTACCTGGCGCAGAACCGCCCCAACGTGCTCTCGCGCGAGGAGATCCTGCGGGCCGTGTGGGGTTACGCCCATGACCCCGGCACGAACGTGCTGGAGGTTTATATCGGCTACCTGCGCCGCAAGCTGCGCACGGCGCAGCGGCCCGCCCCGATCGTCACGATCAGGTCGGTGGGCTACCGCTTCGACGAGGACGCCAGCTGAGCCGCCTCTCGCTACCCGGCAGCCTGCGCGCGCGGCTGATGATCGGAGTGGTGGTGGTCCTGCTGGTAGTGCTCGGCGCCACCTTCGCGTTCGTCTACAGCTCGACGGGCTCACAGCTGCGTGCGCAGATCGACAGCTCGATCCGTGCGAGCGCCGTACAGCTGCGCGGCGCGATCCTGCAGCGCCACTCGCGCACGGCGCGCTCGGCACTGGCCAGTGCGCGCCACTACGCGAGGGCTCAGCCGTATGCGGACTCGAACCTGCTGCTGTTCGTCGTGATCCCGGGGGTGGGTACGACGACCAACCACCCCGAGATCTTCGGGGGCAAGGGCGACGATGCCCATGAGCGCGCCGCCGAGCAGGCGCGGGAGAACGCCGACGGCCGGCGCCTGCAACAGCCCGACGTCGGCTACAGCACCAAGCAGGAGTCCGACACCGGCCCGGTGCGGCTGTTCGAGGTCGAGTTCAAGGTCGCGGGCGGGAACGCATACGCGGCCGCCGGCGAGCCGCTCGCGAGCGTCGACCACGCGCAGGAGGTCGTCCGCCACTCGTTCGAGCTCGGTGGCGCGGTCGGGCTGGTGCTGGCGCTGCTCGCCGCCTACGTGATCGGCAGCCGCATCGCCGCGCCGATCCGGCGCTCGGCCGAGGTTGCCGCCCGCATCGATGCCGGCGACCTCAGCCCTCGCATCCATCTGCCGGATTCCGCCAGCAGCGAGCTGCAGGTTATGGCGGAGGCGCTCAACCACATGCTCGACCGGCTCGCCACGGCGTTCGCGGCCCAGCGCGAGTTCGTCGCCGACGCCTCGCACGAGCTGCGTACGCCGCTGACCGTGCTGCGCGGCCAGATCGAGGTGATGAGCGGCGGTGACCGCGATGACGGGTCGCTGTCGCCGGAGGAGCTCGAGCGCGTACATCGCCTGATGGAGGCCGAGCTCGCGCGGCTGACGCGGCTGGTCGACGACCTGCTTGTGCTCGCGCAGTCCGACCGTGACGATTTCCTCTACCGCGCCCCGGTACGCCTCGACGAGCTCGTGACCGAGCTCTGGGACGGGCTCAGCCTGATCGCCGAGCGCAACTTCGAGATCGGTCAGCTCGAGCCGGTGACGGTCGATGCCGATCCCGACCGCTTGGCGCAGGCGCTGCGCAACCTCGCCCGCAACGCGATCAACCACACCGGCGCGCCGGACGGGCTGGTGCGGGTCGACGTCACGCGCAGCCGGGCGGCGAGCGTGCGGATCACCGTCAGCGACGACGGGCCGGGCATCCCGCCGGAGCTGCGCGAGCGCGTCTTCGAGCGCTTCTACCGCACCGACAAGGCGCGAACCCGGGCCGCGGGCGGCGCCGGACTCGGGCTGGCGATCGTGCGGGCGATCGCCGAGGCGCACCACGGTTCGGTCAGGCTCACCCAGTCAGCGGCCGGGGGCGCGGCCTTCGCGCTGGAGCTGCCGACCGGCTGAACCGGGGGCGCGCTTCAGTGCGGGTCGCGAGCAAGCAAGCCGCGACCCGCAACATCAGCGTCAGGCCGCCTCGAGCTCGGCGGCGGGATGGAGCCGGTGTGACTCCGCCGGCTCGCCGTCCTCGATGATCTCCTGAACTGTGCCGACCGGCGCGTGCGGAGAGAACACGAGCCAGACGGACAGGGCGAACCCCGCCGCGACCGAGAAGACCCCGATCAGGAAGGCCAGGTGGTAGCCATCGGTCAGCGCCCTGGCGGCGGTGGCCCCCGCGGTCCGCAGGGAGTCGGCACGGGTGCTGGCCAGCGTCGCGAGCACCGACAGCCCGAGCGCGCCTCCAACCTGCTGGCTGGTGTTGACCAGACCCGACACCAGACCCGAGTCCTCGGGAGTGGCGGTCGACATCGCCAGCGTCATCAGCGACGGGAACGCGAGCCCGCCACCGATCCCGATCGCGGCCGTGGCAGGCAGCAGCTGCGTCAGGTAGGTCGCGTGCGCCCCGGGGATGCGGAAGAGCAGGATGCCGACGCCGACCAGCGCCATGCTCGGCACCAGCGTGCGGCGGGCGCCGATCCGTTCGATCAGGCGCGCGGAGACGCCCAGCGACATCACGGCGATGCCCAGTGCCAGCGGCAGGAAGGCGAGGCCGATCTGGATCGGGTCGTAGCCGAGCACGTGCTCGAGGTAAAGCGCGCCCAGGAAGAACACGCCGAACAGACCGGCCACCAGCGACATCTGGATCAGATTGGCCGCCGAGACGTCGCGCGAGCGGAACACGCGCAGCGGCATCAGCGGGTTGGCCGCCGTCGCCTGCCGTGCCAGGAAGCCGGCCAGCAGCGCCACGCCGGCACCGCCGAATCCGAGCGTGTGCGCCGATCCCCAGCCGTAACTGGCGGCCTCGACGATCGCGTACACGACCAGCATCAGCGAACCGACCAGCAGCACTGCTCCGCTGATGTCGGCACCCTGACCGAAGCCGACGCCCTTGTCATTGGGGAGCAGCCGCAGCGACAGCACCAGCGTCAGCACGCCGATCGGCAGGTTGACGAAGAAGATCCAGTGCCAGTCCAGCACCTGGGTGAGCACGCCGCCGGCCAGCAGGCCGAGCGCGCCACCGGCAGAGGCGACGAACGCGTAGATGCCGATCGCCTTGGCCATCTCCAGCGGCGAGGGGAACATCGTCACGATCATCCCGAGGATCACGGCCGAGGTCATCGCCCCGCCGACGCCCTGGACGAAGCGTGCGGCGATCAGCATCCCCTGGCTGCCGGAGACACCGCAGACCAGCGAGGCGAGCGTGAACAGCACCAGCCCTGAGAGGAAGATGCGCCGGCGTCCGACGAGGTCACCGAGACGCCCGACCAGCAACAGCAGGCCGCCAAAGGCGATCAGGTACGCGTTGATCACCCAGGCCAGCCCGGACTGGGAGAAGTGCAGATCGTGCTGGATCGAGGGCAGCGCCACGTTCACGATCGTCTGGTCGAGGATGATCATCAAGAAGCCCATGCAGAGCACGACCAGGGCGGTCCAGCGCCGCCTATCACTGGTCTGCGCGATCGGGGTTGTACTCACTGCGGACATTCGCTTGTCGCTCCTTTTTGTTCCCGTGTGAGAACGTAACGTATCAGATCGTCTAGATCAGGATGTTCTCGATAGAGAGCATTCAGGACAGAAGCTGACCGCGGCCAGAGTTGACGCCGTGTGGTGCGGCTCAACCGCAGTGGAGATGAACGGCGCGGCGGCGCCGTCCGTGATGTGTCAGGCGAGGGCGGGCGCCGCGTCAGCGCGCTCGCGCGACTCGACACAGCCCGGGCAGGCCAGGCGCTCGAGCGCCTGCAGGAAGACGGTGCGCTCGTTCTCAGGGAGGCGTGAGAGCACGCGCTCATTGGCCTGCACGAAGGCCTTGTCGGCCTTGCGCAAGAGCTTGCGGCCCTCGGCGGTGACGGCGACGATCCGCGCCCGGCGATCACTCGGCAGCGAGCGCCGCTCGGCCAGGCCATCGCGTTCGAGCTCGTCGAGCGTGACCATCATCGTGGTCTTGTCGAGCCCGAGGATGTTGGCCAGCCGCGTCTGCGTGTGCTCGGCGCCAAGCGCCGCGGTCAGCACCTGGTGCCGGCGCGCGGACAGCCCCGCGGTCTCCAGCGCGGCCTCGATCTCCGCCTTTTGCAGCCAGTTGGCCCGGGACAGTAGCCAGCAGACGTTCGATACGAGCCCCTCGGGGGGCGTGATCGGTTCGGTCTGCAGATGAGCGCCCATGCCGGAAAGGCTAGCACCAGATAGGTGGGTTCTGAGAAAGTCTCAAGCGAGACGATCGGGAGGCCGTGCGCCTGCGGCTCAGGCAGCGGCGGACTCGCCACCAGCCTGATCGGCCTGCTCGCCGCCGCCGGCCTCCGCCGCCGCGGCCTCGTCGGCCTCGGGTGGCTTGGCGCCCTCCTTGGCCCAGGGTTCGTCGAACTCCACCCGCCAGCGCCCTTCCTCGTTCTGGATCAGGGCCAGGCGCGAGCGGAAGCTCTTGCCGGCGCGGCTCTTGAAGCCGGTCACGGGGCGCTCGGTGCGCCCGGTCTTGATCAGCTCCTTGGCGACCTGCGTCGTCAGGTTCTTGCCGGCCTTGGCCTTCCAGATCACGAATCCACAGCCCGGGTCGCTGCGCGACCAGCACGAGTAGCCCTTGCGGTTCTCGACGATGTCCTGGCCGCAGACCGGGCAGGGCCCAAGGTTGGCGCGCGGGATGCGGATGTCCTTGAGCGTCGTGTCGAGCTGGTTGACGGTCTCCTCGGCGAACCTCGCGATGTCGGCCATGAAGGCGGCGCGGGTGTCCTGGGAGGTCTCGATGTTGGCCAGGCGGTGCTCCCACTCGCCGGTCAGCGACGGCGAGGTGAGCGCGTGGTTGCCGAGCAGGCGGATCACGTTCATGCCCTTCTCGGTCACGACCAGCGCGCGGCCGTCACGCTCGATGTAGCCGACCTGCAGCAGCCGTTCGATGATCGCCGCGCGGGTGGCCGGTGTGCCGATCCCCGATTCCTTCATCGCCTCGCGCATCGCCTCGTCGTCGACGAGCTTGCCGGCCGTCTCCATCGCGTCGAGCAGCGAGCCGTCGGAGTAGCGCCGCGGCGGCTTGGTCTCCTTGGCGGCCAGGTCGATCCTGTGAACCTTCGACTGCTCGCCCTGCTCGAGCTTCGGCAGCTGCTGGTCGGCGCCCTCGTCGTCATCGTCCTGATTGCCGGCGGTCGAATCGGCGGAAACGCCCTCCCCGTAGACGCCGCGCCAGCCGGGCACGAGCAGCAGCTTGCCGCGGGTGCGGAAGACGTACTCGGCAACGGTCGTCTCGACCCGCGTGTTCTCGAACACCGCCTCGGGGTGGAAGACGGCGAGGAAGCGACGCACCACGAGGTCATAGATCTTGAGGTCGTCGGAGTCCATCCTGTCGACCGGGTGGCGCTCGGCGAGCGTCGGGATGATCGCGTGGTGATCGGTGACCTTCTCGTTGTTGACGACGCGCCCGAGCGGCAGCATGTCAAGCCCGGTCACATACCTCGAGGCGGCCGCGTACTCCTTCTGGCCGCCGACCAGCCCGGCGATCGGCTTGATGTCGGGGATCATGTCGCTGGTGATGTAGCGCGAACTCGTGCGCGGATAGGTCAGCGCCTTGTGCTCCTCATAGAGCCG
>DASZMI010000059.1:0-31864 GCA_035551915.1 Solirubrobacteraceae bacterium
CTCGAGGCCGGCCCTGTTGGCGGCGAGCAGAACCTGGTTGAAGGAGTCGGGGCCGCGCCAGACGTGCTCGGGCAGGGCGAACAGCGAGGGCAGCGGGCGGGCGAGGGCGATCAGGTAGTAGCCGCCGTCGAAGACCGGACCCAGAACCAGGTCGGCGCCGTCGGCGAGGTCGATGCGGGTCGCCTCGGCATGGATCGCGCCGAACCGCGCGAGGTCGGGCCAGACGGTGAAGATCGGCCCCGAGGAGCGGGCGGAGACGCGCCCGACGGCGTCGGCCACGCGGCCGGCGATACCGTCGCCGTTCTGGGGGAAGACGTGGACGTCCTCCCCCACCAAGCGCTGCAGGTCGCGGCCGCCGTCGGCGGGCTCGTGGGCAATGTAGATGGCACGGGGCTGCAGGGAGCGCGCCCAGCGGACCGCCTCGACGATCAGGGCTGCCTGCAGGGCGAGGCAGCCGTCGAGGCCGATCAGTGACTCGAGGGCGTGGCGCACCTCGCCGCGGCGCGGGGCGCGCGCCATCACCAGCACGGCCGGCGGGACCACGCCGCCCGCACTCGCGCGGCCGGTGACACTCGCGCGTGTGCGGCTGCCGGCGGTACGGGGCGTCACTCCTCGCCGTCCATCCGCCCGAACCTGACCACCGCCCCGGCCGCCGCCGGAGGTGGGTCGGCGGCCACGATCCGCGGCAGCGCCTCGCGCAGCAGCGAGGCGAAGACGCCTGTCGAGCGTCCCACCAACTCGAACAGCGTGGTCACCGGCGTCGGCTCGCCGGGGACGACCTCGTTGGCGTAGTCGGTCACGAACCCGACCAGGGCAAACGGAAGCTCGAGCTCCCCGCACAGCACCGTCTCGGGCCCGCCCGTCTGACTGACCGCGCAGACCCCACGGGCGGACAGCTGCGCGATCTCTGAGGGGGTGTTGAACCGCGGCCCGTCGACGTGCCCATAGATGCCGCCACCCTGGAAGGCCAGGCCGGCGTCGAGCGCCGCCGAGCTCAGCAGGTCGATCAGCTGCTCGGAGTACGGGCTGCCGTGCAGCACCCAGTGGCCGCGCTGGGGGTCACCGACCTGATCGAAGAAGGTGCAGAGCCCCCCGTCGGGCAGCCGATTGGACAAGAAGTGCAGGTCGTCGAAGACCACGACGGAGCCCAGATCGAGGTCGGGGTCCACCGCGCCGCATGCGGTCAACCCCACCACGCAGCCCGCACCGCGTTCACGCAGCGCCCAGATGTTCCCGCGATGGTTGACCAGATTCGACAGTCGCACGTGGCCGCTCCCGTGACGAGCCACGTGGCAGACCTCGACGCCGGCCCAGTGGCCCTCCGAGACCTCGACATCGCCGAAGGGCGTGTTTACCGGGACGGTCTGTGCCGTCTCAAATCCGGGCAGCGAGTACGTGCCCGAACCGGTGAGGACCCCGACCCGCATCAGCGCGGTACGCGGCCGCCCTCCGCCCCGGGCTCGGTCGCGGGGCCGCGCGGCGCGGCGATCCCGAGCACGCGCATCGCCTTCAACCCGAGCGACAGCTTCTCGCGTCCGTCGGTCGACTGCACGTCGAGCCCGGTCAGCTCGCGCACGCGTTCGAAGCGGTAGCGGACCGTGTGGCGGTGCGTGATCAGCCGCGCGGCGGTCGCGTTGACGTTGGCGTCGCAGTCGAGGAAGGTCGCCAGGGTGCCGAGCAGATCAGTCTCGTACTGCTCGTCGTAGCGAACCAGCGGCCGCACGGTCTCGTCGTAGAAGCGCCGCAGCTCGACCGGGTCGCTCATGTAGGGCAGCAGCAGCTGGTAGGTGCCGGTCGCGTCGAACGCGAGCTCCGAGGACTCCGGCTCGCCTTCCACAACGTTGGCCGAGAGCATCGCCTCGTTGCCGGCACGCTGCAGCTCGCGCGGATCCTCGACCCGGCGCGAGCGCCCGATCGCGAACACAAAGCCCGAGAGCCCCGACTCGAGCTCGCGGATGATCGCCGCCGACACCCGCCGCCCGGCCTCACCATCGCCGTCGGGGATCACCATCAGCACCGTGCCGGCATCGCCCTCGCTGGGCGTCGCGATCGTGCCCGGCGCGATCGAGCGCGCGCCGCGCCCCGCGACCGTCAGCAGCCGCCGGCGCCAATCATCCTCGGTCGGATTCAGCGGCCGCGCACGCACGACCAGCGCCGAGGCTCCACTGGAGACATCGGTCCCGAGTTCCTTGCCGCGCGCGACCAGATCGTCGCGGTCGGCGATCTCACCGCGCAGCAGCGCCCGCAGGAAGGCCGTCGAGGCCTCCTCGGAGGCGCGCTCGGGCGCGCGCACGCGCTCGACCTCGGAGGCGATCAGCGTCGTCACGAGGCTCAGCACCGACGGATCCGGTGCATGGTCACGCCAGCGCATCCGCAGGTGCCCGACAGCCGTGTCGGCGACCTTGAGGTCGATCGTCTCGACGTCCTCGCCGCCACGCATCAGCGAGCGCTCGTCGGCCGGGGAGCGGGCGGTCACCGCCAGGATCGAGCCGGAGCGGTCGATCAGGATCAGGCTGGCGTCGAGCGCGCGCCCGGCGGCGCGCAGCACCTCGGGCAGGCCGGCGCCGGCCTGCACGGCCTCGGTGATCGCGGCGAGCGCAGCCAGGTTCGGTCCCGGGCCGGCGCCTGCGCCGATCGCGTCACCGTCAGCCATCAGGACCCGGTCCGCTCCCAACTCAGAACCAGTTCGGCCACTGCAGGACGATCCATGCACCAAGCACGACACCGACCCCGACAAACGCCGCGAGCACGTAGCCCGACAGCACAACCACCGCCACTCGCTCCCAGGCACGCCGGTGGCTCTGTAGCGCCGGAGCGAGGACCAGCGTGATGAACGCGATCAGCCCGATCAGGCCGCAACCGCCCGAGACGAGATATGTGACGTGTGTATTGCTCATGCGTTCGAATCCTGGACGAGACGGAACCGGTGACCCATCAGGTTAACGTGGGAGCGGCGTATTCGGCGCTCACAGGCTCCGCTCCCACCGCCAGCGGGTAGCGCTCGCGCAGCTGCTGGGCGGCCGAGAACGCCCGTCCGACGGCCCCGAGCCCCCACCAGATCCCCACAACCGTGGGCCCCGAGCCGCTCACCAGCGCGGACTCGGCGCCGGCCGCCAGCATCGCGTCGAGCGCATCGCCGCACCAGGGGCAGAGCGACACGGCCGCCGGCTGCAGGTCGTTGACCAGCAGCTCACCCGGCAACCGCGGGTCGGGCGCGAGCGCGCCCACGAGCGCTTCATACAGCCGCTCGAGCTCCTCGTCTGAGCGCTGCAGCCCGAGCCGGTCGGCCTCACGGAAGACATCCGGAGTCGAGAGCTGAAACTCCGAGGGCAGCACCACGAAGGCGTGCTCGGGCAGCGCCTCGAAGTGCTCAACGACCTCACCCGCGCCGGTCCCGACAGCGAGCCCCGGCAGCAGCTGGCTGGGCACGTCGGCACCGAGCTGCGCGGCGAGTTGGTCGACCTCCTCGGCGCGCCCGGGGGCGACCGCCATCGCCAGCCGCAGCGTCGCGGCGGCGTCGGCCGAACCGCCGGCCATCCCCGCCGCCACCGGGATGTGCTTCTCGATCTGCACCCGCACCGGCGGGCCGTCCCAGCCGCGGGCGCGCAGACCGGCGAGCGCCCGGGCGGCGAGGTTCTCGCCCTCGACGCCGGGGCAGATGACCTCGTCGGCGGCCCCCGTTACCTCGAGCTGCAGCTCGTCGGCCAGCGACAGCGACTCAAACAGCGTCACCAGCCGGTGGCGACCGTCAGCGCGCGTGCCGCCAAGGAACAGAGACAGGTTGACCTTGGCCGGTGCCAGGCAGCGCAGCCTCATGACGCCAACCGCCCGGCCAAGTCGACGAACTGATCCGGCGTCAGCCTCTCGGCGCGGACGTCAGCCGGCAGGCCCATCGCCACCAGTGACTCACGCGCACGCTCGCGCGTACCGGGCGGCCCCGACAGCTGCAGCGATCCGGCCAGGGCCTTCCGTCGGTGACGAAAGGCATAATGGACGAGCCTGGTAACTGGAGGGGTGGCCCGCTGGCCACCCCTCCGACTTAGGCCGAGCAGCACACTGTCGACGTTCGGTACGGGCCGGAAGACCTGGCGGCTGATCGGGCGCAGCACCCTGACCTCGCAATCGAGCTGGGCCAGGACCGAGGGCACGCCGTAGGCGGCGCTGCCCGGTTTGGCGGCGAACCGCTCCCCCACCTCGCGCTGGACCATCACGACCCAGGACTGGATGCTGGGCAGCTCCTGCACCGTCCGCAGGATCACGGTGGCGGCGACGCCGTAGGGCAGATTCGCCACCATCTTGGTCGGCGCCGGCTGCAGCGACCGCAGCTCGAAGTTGAGCGCGTCGCCCATGTGCAACTGCGCGCTCGGATACGGCGCGAGCAGGCCGCGCAGGTTGGTCTCGAGGCTGCGGTCGAGCTCGACCACGTGCACGGTCGCGGCCCGCTCCGCCAGCCGCTGTGAGAGCACGCCCGGCCCGCCGCCGACCTCGAGCACCACATCCGCCGCCGAAAGCTCCGCCAGGCGCTCGATCACGTCGAGGATGTTGCGGTCGACGAGGAAGTTCTGACCGAGCTTCACCATTGGCGTGCCCTCACCACCTAAAGACGGCGGCCGCTGCAGCCTCCACCTCGAGGTTGAAGTCGTGGTAGCCGAGGCGGCGCTCGAGCGCGATCGCCTGCGCGGTGAGCACGACGTTGGCGGGCACGTTGCGCCTGCCGCGCAGCGGCTGGGGCGAGAGATAGGGCGCGTCGGTCTCGCACAGCAGCCGGCCGGCCGGAACCTTGAGCATCGCCGCCCGCAGCTCATCGTTGCGCGGGTAGGTGACGTTGCCCGCAAACGAGAGGAACCAGTCGGGGTGCGCCAGACACTCCTCGACGCGGCCGGCCATCGAGAAGCAGTGGAGGATCACCTTCACGCCGTGGGCGTGCTCGTCGAGCAGCGCGAGCGTGTCATCGTCGGCCTCGCGCGTGTGGATCACCACCGGCTTGCCGAGCTCGCGGGCGATCTCGATCTGCGCGCGGAAGGCGCGCGCCTGGTCCTCGTGCGGGGCGCGCTCGCGGTAGTAATCGAGTCCTGTCTCACCGATCGCGACGCAGCGCGGGTGCTCCGCCAGGCGTCGCAGTGCCGTGTAGTCGGCGTCACTGAAACCCCTCGCATCATTCGGATGCAGGCCGACGGCGGCGTAGACCTCGGGGAAGCGCTCGGCGGCCGCCAGCTCCAGCGCCGAGTTCTCGATATCGGTGCCGATCGTGACCAGCCGGCTGACACCGGCCGCGATCGCATCTGCCACCAGCTCCTCGCCCGGCGGCTCGCAGCTGGAGAGGTGCGTGTGGCTATCGACCACTGTCGAGCTTGGGGAAGAGCGGCTCCAGCTGCGGCAACTCGACGCCACCGGCCAGCGGGCCGGTGGCGGAAAGCCGAGCGGCCGAGTAGGAGGTGTCGGGCGCGCCGAGGCTCTCAAGCAGCTTCTCGACGCTCGCGGGGATATATGGGTGCAGCAGCACGGAGACCACGCGGATGCCCTCGAACAGCGTCGTCAGCGTCTCGTCGAGCGCGGCGGCCTGCGAGTCGTCCTTGGCCAGCTGCCAGGGCTGACGCTCCTCGACGTAGCGGTTCAGGCGGCGCACGCGCTGCCAGATCAGCTCGAGCGCCTGGCTCGTCTCAGCACGGTCGAACAGCGCCGAGATCTGCTCGGCAAGCCCCTCGAACTCCTGCGCGATCACGGGGTCGACCGCGACCTGCGGCACGTTGCCGTCGCGGTAGCGGCGCAGCATCGCGACCGTGCGGCTGGCGAGGTTGCCGTAGTCGTTGGCGAGCTCGGCGTCGTAGCGGGCCCGCAGCCCGTTCATGCCGACGTTGCCGTCGTTGCCGAAGGTCACCTCGCGCGTGAGATAGAAGCGCAGTGCATCGGTCCCGAAGGCGTCCATCACCTCGAACGGGTCCAGGCCGTTTCCGAATGTCTTGCTCATCCGCCGGCCGTCCTCGCCCATCAGGAAGCCGTGGACGAAGACGTGCTCGGGCACCGCCACGCCGGCTGCCATCAGCATCGCCGGCCAGAAGATCGTGTGGAACTTGAGGATGTCCTTGCCGATCACGTGGAACTGGGCGGGCCAGTAGTGGTCGGTCAGGTCCTCGCCTGGGCGGGCGTAGGAGAGCGCCGTGTAGTAGTTGAGCAGCGCGTCGAACCACACGTAGAAGACGTGGCTCGGGTCCCAGGGGACGGTCACGCCCCAGCTCAGCTTGCCGCGTGAGAGCGAGACGTCCTGCAGACCCTGGGACAGGAATGCATGCGCCTCGTTGTAGGCGCGCTGCGGCATCACGAAGTCCTTGCGGGCGGCGTAGAGCTGCTCGAGCTGCTGCTGGAAGGCCGAGAGCTTGAAGAACCAGTTCTCCTCGGACTCGCGCGTCAGCGGGATCTCGTGGATCGGGCAGCGGTTGCCCTCGAGGATCTCGTTCTCGACCTTGAAGTCGGCGCAGCGCGGGCAGTACCAGCCCTCGTATAGGGCCTTGTACACGTGGCCGTTGTCATAGACCTTCTGCAGGAACTGCTGGACCGCGAGCTTGTGTGGCTCGTCGGTCGTGCGGATGAAGAAGTCGTTGGAGACGTTGAGCTGTGGGACCAGCGCCTTGAAGCGCGCGGCGTTGCGGTCGGCCAGTTCCTGGGGCTCGATTCCCTGCGCGTGGGCCGTGTCGGCGACCGGCTCGCCGTGCTCGTCGGTGCCCGTCAGGAAGAAGACGTCCTCGCCGCGCTGGCGGTGGTGCCGGGCCAGCACGTCGGCCGCGATCTTCTCGTAGGCGTGGCCGAGGTGAGGATCGCCGTTGACGTAGTCGATCGCGGTGGTGATGTAGAAGGGCATCTGTGCATGGAGACTAGTGTCCCGTTTGGTTAATTCGGATGCAGGATGGTCGATGGCTGGGCCTGGCTGCCGAAGGCCGGCGGCCTCACGGCGCTCGAACATGGGTCCGGATCTGAGCGGATGTATGCAAGACGGCCGACGTCCGGCCGATCACAGAGTCTGCCGAGGCACGGATGCCAATGCTTCTGCGGCGCGCGATCGCGAACGGACTCGCGAGCGTCGCCGTAGTTCTCTCGCTCTGCCGATGCCGATCCCGGTGGCGGCCTCGCCGGGGGCGGGCCCGAGGCGCCCGCCCGGGTCGCTAGCCGGTGAGCGCCTTGTAGAGCTTGTTGGCGCTGGCACCGGTGAGGTCTGCGACCACATGCGCGGCGACTCGTGGCTTGGCGCCGGACTCGACCAGCGTGCGCACGGCCTCGAGCGCCGGCGTAAGGTCGGCGTCGCTGACCGCCGGGGCGGGGCCGACGACGAGCACGACCTCGCCGCGGGGCGGCTCCTTGGCGTAGCGGGCGGCGAGCTCTTCGGCGGCGCCGCGGACCACCTCCTCGTGCACCTTGGTCAGCTCGCGGCAGACGGCGACCTGCCGCGCAGGATCGAGCTCGGCGAGCACCGCCAGTGAATCGGCCACGCGCCGCGGTGACTCGAAGGCGACGAGCGTCTCGACGTTGGCGAAGGCGGCCTCGAGTTCGGCGCGCTTGCGCGGCAGGAACCCGGCAAAGCGCCAGTGGTCGGCGGGCAGCGCGCTCGCGACCAGCGCGGCCAATGCCGCCGAGGGGCCCGGCAACACCTCGAGCTCGAGCCCGGCGGCGACGCAGGCCCGCACCAGGACGAAGCCGGGATCCGAGACCAGCGGCATACCGGCGTCGGAGACGAGCGCGACGACCTCACCGTTGTGCATGCGTTTGACCAGTTCGGCCGAGCGTGATTTCTCGTTCTGCTCGTAATAGCTCATGAGCTTGCCGGAGACGCCGTAGTTCTTGAGCAGCGTGCCGGTACGGCGGGTGTCCTCGCAGGCGATCAGGTCGGCCTCGCGCAGCGCTGCGAGCACCCGTAGGGTGATGTCCTCGAGGTTGCCGATCGGCGTTGGGCAGACGATCAGCTTGCCCCTCGCCATCAGACGTGCTCCCGGGGTGTGGCGAGCCCGTCGAGCGCGAGCGCCGCGGCGCCGACCATGCCGGCCTCCGCGCCGAACTCGGCGGCCACGATCAGCACATTGTCTCGCGAGGGCGGCAGTGCACGCTTCTGCACCTCGGCCCGTGCCGGCTCCAGCAGCATCTCCCCCGCACCCATCACCCCACCGCCGACGACCACCATCTCCGGGTTGAAGATGTTGACGAAGCTCGCGATCGCGACGCCGAGGCGCTCGCCGATCAGCTGAATCACCTCGCGCGCGGCGGTGTCACCGTCGTGGGCGAGCTCGGTCACCAGCGGACCATCGATCTCGCGACCGTCGCGCACCGCGTGGCCGAGCGCCGACTCGGGCTGGACCGAGGCGACGAGCCGCGCCTCCCGCGCCAGTGCCGTGCCCGACGCCATCGACTCGAAGCATCCGTGGTTGGGGCAGTTGCCCTGGCACCTGGGGCCGTTGATGTCGATCACCATGTGGCCGAGCTCGGCTCCCGAACCGAGCCAGCCGCGGTACAGCTCACCGTTGAGGATCAGACCGCCCGCGATGCCGGTGCCGAGCCCGATCATGACCATGTGGTCGGCACCGACCCCAGCGCCGGCGCGGTGCTCGGCGAGCGCGGCGACATTACCGTCGTTATCCACAAAAACTGGCAGATCCAGCCGCTCCGCCATCAGCGCCCCGAAGCGGATGTCCGTCAAAGGTAGGTTGACGGCTACAACCGAGGTGCCGCTGCGGCGGTCTATCAGGGAAGGAATCCCAAAGCCGACCGCAGCGATTTCGCCCCGGGTGGTGTTAACCAGCTCTTGAACCGCAGCGGCAATAGTGTCGAGCAGAGCAGGGGTGTCCTGGCCTCGCATCGAACGTTGTAGGCGTTGGTGTATCTGTAGGCGATCATCGACCACGCCCGCCGCCAGTTTCGTGCCGCCAATGTCTACGCCGATCACCAGTCGCGAAGGCATCCCGCCACTATAAGCAGCCGCCCTGCGGATTCAGCCATTAGCAATCGATGTCCGATTTCAACGAAGACGACAAGAACCCAAAGCCCCGTACCCCGCGCCAGGTGAACCCCCGCGGCAGCCGCCCCAGCGGTCAGGGCGGCGCTGGGGGCAGCGGTCTGGGCGGTGGTCAGACCTATGCCGGACGCAGCGGCGCGGGCGGCTCACAGCGGCCCTACAACACGTATCGCTCGAGCCCGCGCGGCCTCGGCGCGCGGCTGCGGGGCGAGACCGACGCCGACCTCGAGGCGCGCGCCGCCGAGCGCTCGCGCGAGCAGCCCCCGCGGCCGGCCCGCGTCGAGGAACCGGCGGGCAGGCGTGTGGGTCGACGCGGCGGCTGGTCCGGCGGCCCCGGCGGCCCCGGCGGCTCCGGCGGCTCCGGCGGCTCCGGCGGCCCGACACGTCCGCGGCGAGGCTTCCGCCGCATCCCGGGCTTCCGCCCCGCGCTGCGCCCGCTCTGGCATCCCCTACGCCTGCTCAAGAACGCCTTCCGGCTGTGTGTGGCCTGGGTGATCCTCTCGATCGTGCTGTTCGTCATCAGCGCCTCGGGCGGCAACCTGCCCGGCGGCAGTGCTACGACCAACGCGCTCGCCAGCGCCGGCCCAATGCTTTTCACGCCCAACAACATCCTCGTCGTCGGCCTCGACACGCGCCCCAAGACCGGCTACAGCTCACACGAGGCAGGCGCCAACTACAGCGAGAAGAACGCCAACACCGACACGCTGATGGTCTGGCGCGTCGGCGCCGGCGTTTCGCGCAAGCTGTCGATCCCGCGCGACACGCTGGTCGACCTCCCCGGCTGCGGCGAGGAGAAGATCAACGCCGCCTGGGGCTGCGGCGGGCCCCAGGAAACGATCAAGGTCGTTGAGCAGCTCACCGGCCTGAAGATCAACCACATGATCGTCGTCAGCCTCGGCAACTTCGTGAAGTTCATCGACGACATCGGCGGCGTGACCGTCGACACCCCGAAGATGTGCGCCGAAATCTCGGGCGGCGCGGCCAATGGCGGCTACACGCTCGATCTTTCACGTGGTTCGCATCACCTCAGCGGCATCCAGGCGATGACCCTGGCGCGCGTGCGCCACATGCCGTGCAACCCGGCCTACACCGACTTCAACCGCGAGAAGATCCAACAGCAGATCATGTCCGGGATCAAGAGCCAGCTGTTCTCGCTGCACGCCTTCGTCCGCCTGCCGTGGGCCTCCTATGACGCCCCCCAGGCGCTGCAGACCGACATGGGCCCGGTGACGCTCGGGCAGCTGTTCATCGCGGCCGAGATCGGCGGCTCCTCAAAGGCGGTCACGCTCGGCGGTGCCTTCAGCACCTACAACGGCGCCGACGTGGTGATTAACAACCACGCCTCGACCGTGCGCAAGGTCCAGCAGCTGTTGAACGGCTAGTGTCGTGATTCACAAATTCGCCGCCGCCTCACGGCGTCTGGACGCGCGCGACGCCACCCGCTTCGCGGCAGATAGCACCAGTATCTGCCTTGCGAACCTGGCGACGCCACACACGCCCAGCCACTCGCGAGACTGCTGGTGAATTTCTGAATCACGACACTAGGAATTAGAGGCCGCGACCCTCATTCTGAAACACTCCAACACGCGTTAGAGTGAGGATCATGGATTCCTGCGATCTCTTGTGCCTTGACCTCGATGCCGCCGAAGCGGTCAGAGCGGCGCTCGATCGCGACTCGGCGGCCGTGCTCGCGGCGGCCGCGAGGACGCTCGCGGACCCGACCCGGCTGCTGGTCCTGCAGGCGCTCGCCCACCGGGAGCTGTGCGGCTGTGACCTCGGCTGGATCGTCGGCCAGAGCGACAAAGTGATCTCCCACCACCTTGCTCGCCTACGGCGCGACGGGCTGATCGCCAGTCGGCGCGAGGGGCGGATCGTGTTTGCCTCCCTCACCGAGCTCGGCCGCAGCCAACTCTCAGCCCTCGAAAGGCTCGTAGCATGAACCCGGTCGAGCTGCCCACCATCACCTCGCCAACCCCGGCGCCGCCGACTCCCGAACCGCCAGCCGCGGTCCACGACGCCGAGTGGCGCCGCACCGCTGCCCGCGCACGCATGCTGTCGTGGATCTCGCTCGGTTGGATGACCATCGAAGGCGTCGTTGGTCTGATCGCCGGACTCGACGCGAGTGCGCTCAGCGTGATCGTGTGGGCCTCGTCCTCATTCGTCGAGGGACTCGCGTCAATGATCGTGATCTGGCGCTTCACCGGCAGCCGAACGCTGTCTGATCGCAGCGACCACATCGCTCAGCGACTCGTTGCAGGATCGTTCCTGCTGCTCGTTCCGTTCTTCCTCTACGAAGCGATCCGCCGACTCGCCGACGGCTCTCACACTCGCTCCAACGCGCTCGGGATCGCGGTCACCGCCAGCGCGATCGTGCTGATGCCCGGACTCGGCGCGATCAAGCTGCGCCTCGGCCGGCAGCTCGGCTCGGGTGCCACTGCCGGCGAAGGCAAGCAGAACCTGATGTGCGCCGGGCAAGCGCTCGCCGCGCTGATCGCCCTCATCGGCGCTTCCGCCGGGCTTGGCGTGATCGACCCGATCGCCGCCATCCTGATCGCCGTCCTGGCTGCACGCGAGAGCGTCGCGATGTGGCAAGGCCAAGATGACTGCTGCGCCCCAGTCGGATTCGGCTCAACCGATCAGCCGGGTTGTGATTGCTGCTGAGCGCATCATGCCGCTACGGAGCTGCGGCTGCGGCCAACGCACGTGGATCCAGCGACCCGCGGGCGTCGTGAGAACCACCGAGCATGTGCAGGCATGAGTCAAGCGCGCGATTCATGTCGCTTCGGCGAGCACGTCGATCCGGACCTCGCGGATCCCGCCGGCGATCGGAACGTGCCACTCGCCCGCGGGCTCGATCTCGCGCCGGAGGAGCCAGCGGACGCAGGTCGGAAGGGGAGTCAGGCCGCCTTGCTCTCTGACGAGGACGCCTTGCCGGAGTCGGACTTCGAGCCGCTGTCGCTGGTCTTGCTCTCGGATGAGCTGCTGCTGCCCTCGGAGCCGCTCGAGGAGGACTCCTTCGAGGAGGACTCCTTGTTCTCCTTGGCCTCGCGGGCGCGGCGTTTGGTGCCGTAATCGGTGTTGTAGAAACCGGAGCCCTTGAAGTGCACCGAAACCGGGTGGTAGACACGCTGGACGGGTGCTCCGCAAACCTCGCACTTGGTCAAAGCCTCGTCGTTGAAGCTCTGCATCACCTCGAACACGTGGCCCTTCTTGCACTTGTATTCGTAGATCGGCATCGGCGTCGAACTATAGCTTTCCGGGGCGATGCAACCTTGGCACTCTCCTCGCGGGAGTGCCAAAGCCGCCCGGGGAGTGGGCTTGCCAGGCCCGCCGCTAGCATGCGCCGCCATGGTCGATGACGTCGTGACAATGGAGAAGATCGTCTCACTCTGCAAACGGCGCGGCTTCATTCTGCCCTCCAGCGAGATCTACGGGGGCATCGGCTCGAGCTACGACTACGGCCACTATGGCGTGCTACTCAAGAACAACGTCAAGGGCCAGTGGTGGCGCTCGTTGTTGCAGGAGCGCGATGACGTCGTCGCCCTGGATTCGGCGATCATCCAGCACCCGCGCACGTGGGAGGCGAGCGGTCACATCGGCGGCTTCACCGACCCGCTGGTCGACTGCCGCACCTGCAAGCTGCGCTTCCGCGCCGACAAGCTCGAGGACGGGCAGTGCGGGCAGAAGCCCTCGTGCCGCCCGGGCGAGGGCCCCAACTGCGACCTCACCGACGCGCGCAACTTCAACCTGATGTTCCAGACGACCGTCGGCCCCGTGCAGGAGGAGGGCTCGACCGTCTTCCTGCGGCCCGAGACGGCGCAGGGCATCTTCCTCAACTTCAAGCAGTACCTGCAGTTCGCGCGCAAGAAACCGCCCTTCGGCATCGCCCAGGTCGGCAAGAGCTTCCGCAACGAGATCACGCCCGGCAACTTCATCTTCCGCATGCGCGAGTTCGAGCAGATGGAGATGGAGTTCTTCGTGCCGCCCGCCGAGGCCGAGCAGTGGTACGAGTTCTGGAAGCAGGCGCGCTACGACTGGTATGTCAAGCTCGGCATCCGCGGGGATCACCTGCGCCTGCGCGCGCACGACGCCGACGAGCTGTCGCACTACTCGAGCGGCACCAGCGACGTCGAGTACCTCTATCCGATCGGCTGGCAGGAACTCGAGGGCATCGCCAACCGCGGCAACTTCGACCTGACCCAGCACGCCGAGTACTCGCGCCAGAACCTCGAGTACGTCGACACGGCCTCCGGCGATCGCTACCTGCCCTACGTGATCGAACCGGCCGCCGGCGCCGACCGGGCGACGCTGGCCTTCCTCTGCGACGCCTACGACGAGGACGAGATCGAGGGCGAGACCCGTACCGTGCTGCGACTGCACCCGCAGCTGGCGCCCGTAAAGGCCGCGGTGCTGCCGCTGGTCAAGAAGGACGGCCAGCCCGGGGTCGCGCGCGAGATCATGGGCCAGCTGCGCGAGCGCATGCAGGTCGAATACGACGAGGGCGGCGCGATCGGCCGCCGTTACCGCCGCCAGGACGAGATCGGAACGCCGTGGTCGATCACCGTCGACCACCAGACGCTCGAAGATCGCACCGTGACCGTGCGCGACCGCGACTCGCTTTCACAGGATCGCGTCCCGATCGATGGGCTCGCGGATGAGCTGGAACGGCGCCTGCGGGCACCGTGGCGCTCACCGAAGCTCGGCTGAGCGGGACCTGCGACTGCGCACGGGCCGCGGCCTGCGGCTCGGCGACGACCGGCCGCTTGCTGTCGGCCGGCCGCCCACCGAGCCAACGCCGGCCGACGGAGATGACCACGCGAGCCGGCGAACGCGCCGCAACTGCGAGCGCGCGCAGCAATCGCGGCCGGGTTGCAGCCCGGCCGCGCTCACGCCCTCGATTACCAGCCGCCGCCACCCGAACCACCGCTCGAGGACTTGCTCTTGGCCATCGGCGAGCCGCTCGCCTGCATGACCTCCCAGACCCCACCGAAGCTCTTCAGGCCCTCACCCAGGGCCGAACCCTTGCTGTCCTGGACGTAGGTGTAGAGCGGATGACCGTTGAGCGTGACCTGGTTGATCTTGTTGTGCTTCCAGACGCCGATCTTGCCCTTGATCCCGGTGCCCAGCTTCGGCTTGCTCGAGGTCGTGGTCACCGCCGGCCAATAGGTCAGGCAGGTCCCCTTGCAGAGCGGGTGTGAGGAGCTGTCGCCGGTCAGCAGGTACACCGGGAGCCCCTTGGCGTTGACCAGCAGCCGGTGAGCCTTGCTGGTCGTGCCGGACGCAACCTTGACGCTCGCGACCGACAGCACCGCGCCAGCGGCCGGATGCGCCGTCGCTGCGGAGGCGCTCTGCACGGCTGCCGTCGCGGTTCCACCGCCGATCGCTGCCATGGCCGCCGCGATTGTTGCGAATCGAGTTCGTGTCACTTGGATCCTCCTCGTGCTTGGAATTGAAATCGCCGGTGAATTGCCAGCTGAACATGAAGACGCCGGCTGGAGGGGATTCCTTCCCGAGCGTGTGTCGGCGGTGCGACGCGCTTATGCTGGCGCCGGGTTATGACCGACGGCCGTCAGCTCGATCCCGAGTCCCTGGGCAACCACGTCGACCGCCTCTACCGCGCGGCCTGGAGCCTCTGCGGCTCGCGCGAGGAGGCCGAGGACCTGGTCCAGGAGACCTTTGCACGCGTGCTCTCCAAGCCGCGCTTCCTGCGCAACGACGACGACATCGGCTACCTGCTGCGCGTCCTCCGCAACACGTTTGTCTCTGGGCGCCGTGCCGCTGCACGGCGCCCCGTCGGAGCGCCGCTGCCCGACGACCTGAGCACGTTCGAGGATCCGGCCGCCGCACGTCCCGAGAAGCAGCTCGAGGTCAGCGAGCTGTATGCGGCGATCTCTGCGCTGCCCGAGCAGTTCCGCGACGCGCTGATCGCGGTCGACGTCGTGGGGCTCTCCTACCGCGAGGCCGCCACGGCATTGAAGGTGCGCGAGGCGACGCTGACGACGCGCGTCTACCGCGCCCGCCAGCGGCTCGCGGACGCGCTCGACATGTAGTTCTCCCTCGGCGCCTCTCCCGGGCGCCTTTCCCGGGCACCGATCCTGGCAACCAGAATCTCGGGAACCTCGACGCTGTGGCTGGGTGTGTCGTTAACGGGCCTCACGGGTGTTACGAGAATGTGTCGGCGTGTCACGAGACTGTGTCCGAACTGTGCCGAGAGTGCGCCGCGGCATGCGCGCTGACACGAAGTCGTCACACGCCGTCACAGTCTCGGCACACCCGATAAGGCGTGTTTTACGAGCTCCCTGGCGCGGCTAGCCGCTGAGCGGCTTGCGGAAGCCGTAAAACGCCAGCTGCCAGAGCTTCGACGGCGGCATGTCCTTCGGGCCTGTCAGCAGGCAGGTGTGTCCGGACTCGACCCAGACGACGGTTGCCCGCCCGTCATGCCGCATCGTGGCGACGTACTGGTCGCGCAGAGTGCTCCAGGGCAACGTCACCGCGCCGGTCTTCATCTGCAGAGACGGTGAGGACAGGATCGAGTACACGACCCGATTCGAACCGTGGCCGTAGTAGACGGTCGTCGCGGTGCGGTTGCCGATCTGGTCGTGGCGCTCGCCGACCGCCCGCCAACCGCCGGCGGACTCCCAGTTGGGGAAGTGCAGGGTCCCGACCTTGGCGGTCAGCAGCTTGCCCGGATCCGTCGGGTCCGCTGCGGGTGCCGGCGACGTGGGGGCGCGCGTCGAGATCGCTGCCGCCTGCGCGAGCGTTGGCGCCCCAGCGGCGCCGCCCAGCGCGATCACGAGCGCAGCAACGCCGGCAGCCGCGGCAGGCATCCCGAACCTCACCAGATTGAAGGCCCGCCTGGGCAGCCACGCCCGGCGTCGAGGTGCTGTGGCCTGAGCCTGCATCGCGCTGATGCGCGCCTGCAGCGCCGCTGGGGCGCGGTCGCTCTGAGCCGCGCCCCGCAGCAGCGCTGCGATCTGTTCCCCGCGGTCGGGGTCGCCGCGACCGGGGTTGCCGCGATCGGGGTTGTCGTTCTCGGGTGCCATGTCGTTTACGGGCGTAGCCGTTCAAGCTTAAGGACGCCCGGGTCCATTGAAAACTTCCCGCCCTTTCAACTCTGCACGCTGACGCGGGCGACTCGCCCGCAAGATTGGTCGCGTCCGCTTGTGTGTGCGCAGGATCTGTCGTGACCAACGCGTCATCACAGGGGCCTCGGATCTCCGGCCCATCGTGCTCACCTGATCCGGCCCCTCGCCACGAACCGGACACCGCCAGGCACGCTGCTGGCAGCGACCGACTGCACTCTGATCTGAGGATCATCGAACAGCGTGATCGTCGCGAACGCACCAAACAGACCGGCGGGGGCGACCACGAGCTTGCCGTCACGCGCGTCGACTTCGACATCCACCACGGCACTGACCCCGAGCACGCTGGCCCTGCCCCGCAGCACCAGCCGACCGTCGGCATCGTGCACCGGCGTCAGCGACTGCACGATCGGGAGCGCCGACTGGAGGTCGCGCAGATCGAGCCGTGCCGTCCCAACCATCTCCTCACCGTGTTTGCTGAAGCTCACGTCGTGGAGCGTGAGCAGGCCGGTGTGTACGACGCCGATCCAGACGTCGAGCGTGCCGACGCCCTCGGCTTCCTGCAGCAGCTGTTGGATTCTGTGCGGCGCGGGGTTGTAGTCCGCCATCCGCACGGTGACCTTGTCCGCCCGCTGCCAGAGCAGCTCAAACCATGGAAAGGCCGAGAGCTTCGTGCTCGTCACGCGACCGTCCCTGGCCAGCCGCTGGCGAAGAAGCCTCGTGGCGATCGGTGGCACCACGAGCTGCCCGCCGGCAAGAACCACGACACAGGCGGCTCCGACCGAGACCACCACCCGGCGCGCTCGGTCGGATTTCAAGCCTGTGACGATGGGACGCTTACGACGCGGTGCCGGCGCCGTTACCTGACGAGGACTCGGGCGGTGAGTACTGGAACTCCTCCTCGGAGCCAAAGAGCGCGTCGAGCGCCTTGTTGCGGACATCCTCTGACAGCACCAGGGCACCGGCGCCGCCGATCAACAGCAGGAAGACGAGCTTCCTGCCACGGCGCTTCTTTTTCTTTGGCTTCTCCTCAGCCTTTTTGCGCTTTCCCATCTGTTCTCCCGTCAGTTGTCGTCCAACGTTCGCCCGAGGATAGAACTCCCGCTCGATCGCCCCCTGCTCAGACGGTGTAGCGCGCCCGCTCGCTGGCGATCTCCACCGGCCCAGCAAAGCTCGTCGCAGCCGCGCTGCGCAGCTGCTCGGCATCGAGCAGGTCTGAGAAGTGCGTCAGCAGCAGACGCCGCGCGCCGGACAGGTGTGCGATTGCTCCCGCTTCTGTGGCCGTGAGGTGGCCGCGCGCGCCGTCCGGAGCCGGACCGACCCCCTCGGTGGCCTCGAGCATCAGTAGATCCGAGTCCCGCGCGAAGCTGACGATCTGCTTGTTGGGCCCACAGTCGCCACCGAACGTGAGCCGCCGGCCGGTCGGTTCGCGCAGATCGACCGCCCAGGCGCGGATGTAATGAGGTACCTCGCAAAAGCTGACCGTGATCGGCCCGAGCTTGAGCTCACGCGCCGGTTCGTACTCGCGAACCCAGAACCCGTCGTTGATCTGGTCCTCCATCCCGACCGCGTTGGTGTAGGCAGCGAACGCGACTGCCCCACCGGGGGGCGCCCACAGCGGCCGTTGGCGGCCCGGTTGGCCGATCTGCCCTGAGGCCAGCGCAAAGCTGAACGGCAACAGATCGAGGATGTGGTCGGCGTGCAGATGGCTGATCAGAACCGCGTCGACCGCAGCCGGATCGGCAAACGCCCGCAGCTTCGCGAAGACTCCTCCGCCACAGTCCAGCAGCAGCGTGTAGCCGGCATGCGTGATCAGGTAGCCGCTGTGCGCGCCGCCTGCGTCCGGCATGGCCGGCGACTTGCCAAGCACCGTTATCTCCACAGTGCGGTGACACTAGATGATCGCCGCCACACTTCGCGCATGATTCCTGGCTTGAACGGCTCGTGGCCGCTGGCTGGGGCGGCGCCCGCGACTGGCTCGGGCGGCCCTCGCCATTGGGCGTGGTACCCCGCGCCGCGTTCAGGCGTGCAACGCGACCTGCTCACTCGCCGACGGGAACGCCCATGCCACCTGCAGTCGGCGCTCCTGGCGGAAGTTGAAGCGAAGCTGGCTCGGCGGCCGTAGCCCCTCAGGGCGGTTCGGACGATACGTGGCGCACGGACCAGATTGGGTCACGGCGCAAAGCATGTTCTGCTTGAAGAAGCAGCCCTCGCAGGAAACCTTCCCACCGTGCGCACGAACTGTAGCCATAGAAAACCAGACACCTTCTCGATTGTGGAACCCTCGCCATCGCGCCCCCCGGCGCCTCGGCAGTTGTCATCAAAGCGTGTTAACCCCCCCGATGCGAGGGCGATTCCCGGAAAACGCAACACTTTCGTCACATCTGCTTTTCCCTGCTATTAGCGGGATTTTCATCCTTGCTGGCGGAAATCGCCCGCATTTTCCGTAGCTTTCAGAGCCGATGCGAGTCCTCGTCACCGGCATCACCGGCGCGATCGGAAGCCGGCTAGCACCGCGCCTGCTCGACGCAGGCCATGAGGTGCGGGCGCTAAGCCGCAGACGCGATTCAGAGGCGCTGGCGCAACTGCCGGATGCCGTTCACCTACACACCGGGGACGCCGTCTCGGGGATCGGCCTGCCCGAGGCGCTCGACGGCACCGACGTCGCCTACTACCTGATCCACTCGATGGAGCCTGGGACGGAGGAGCACTTCGGCCTACGCGAGCGCCGCAGTGCCGAGAACTTCGCCGAGGCGGCCGTAGCCGCGGGGGTGCGGCGGATCGTCTACCTCGGCGGCCTGGTCCCGCAGGAGTCACCCTCGACGCATCTGCGCAGCCGGCTGGCGGTCGAGCGGATCCTGCTCGAGGCGGTACCCGACTCGGTCACGCTGCGGGCCTCGATCGTGATCGGCGCGCGATCGCGATCGTTCCGCTTCCTCGTGCGGCTGGTCGAGCGCATGCCGGTCGTGGTGATCCCGGCGTGGGGACGGCACCGAACCGCTCCTGTCGACGAGCGCGATGTGCTCCGCTGCCTTGTCGCCGCGGCGGACACGCCCGAGGTCGGCGGGCGCTCACTCGATCTGGCAGGGCCCGATATCGTGAGCTATCAGGAGCTGATCGAGCGCATCCGAGACCACATGCTGCTGAGCCGCCCTGCGCTCAGGCTGCCACGGCTGACCATGACGCCGATCGCCAGCAGGGTCTCCGCGGTGATCGCCGGTGAGGAGCACGCGCTGATCGGCCCGCTGATGGCAGGCCTCGAGACCGACCTCCTTCCCCGCCCCGACCACGCACTCGAGCTGCTGCACGTGCGACCACACCGCCTCGACGCGGCCATCGAGCGCGCCCTGCGGGACTGGGAAGTCACCGAACCGCTGCGCGGGCGCTAGTGTCCGACTCACGACGCTAGAACTTACCTCCAGACGATGAGCACCGTTCACGTCCAGATCGAGATCGATGCCCCGCCCCGAGAAGTGTGGGAGACGGTCATGGACCCGAACCGGCTGGCTGAGTGGGTAACGATCCACCGCTCGGTGAAGGTGAAGTCCGCCGACCCGTGTGATCCGGGAGCGCGGATGGATCAGGTTTTGCACATACTGGGTGTGTCATTCAAGGTTCATTGGACCCTGGACCTGGTGGTTGCGCCACGCCAGGCCGAGTGGCACGGGCGCGGACCGGCTCTCTCCCGTGCGCTCATCAGCTACAAGCTCACGGCCACTCCGGACGGCACGACCAGGTTCGATTATGTAAACGAGTTTCACCCGCCCGGGGGGGCCCTGGGCAGCGTTGCGTCAAGGGTTTTGATCGGCCACGTACCGGAACGCGAGGCGCACGAGTCACTCTTCCGTCTCAAGCAGCTGATCGAAACCAAATGACAGCGATATGGTTAAGGCATTAACCCCAAGACGTTTGCCTGTTGAGCAAAGGAGACCGAATGGCCGGCTTCATCGACGCCGCTGTCGCAGACATTGACAACCGCCTGAAGGAACTCAAGGAAGAAGAGAGCCGGCTTCTGGCTGCGCGTGCAGCGCTCGCCGGTGGTGGCACCAGCACCGCTCGCCGTGGTCCTGGCAGGCCGCCCCGCAGCGCTGCTGCTCCGAGTACGTCCCGTCGCCGTCCCGGCCGCCCGCGCGGCCGCCGTGGCGGCAACACCCGGGCCGCACAGGCGCTCGAGCTCGTCCGGAGCCAGCCCGGAATCACGATTCCGGAGATCGCCACGGCGATGAAGATCGAACCGAACTACCTATACCGCGTGATGCCGAAGCTCACCTCCGACGGCGTCGTGACCCGTGACGGACAGGGCTGGCACCCCGCCAAGTCTGGGTAATTCCAACCGACATCCTTACCGACCTGGGGCCGCGACAGATGCGGCCCCAGGTCGGTAGCAGGTCGAGTGACGTCCATTCGACGCCGCTCGCTCAGATCAATCCAAGCCCTGTCACTGCCTCGCGCTCCTCGGCAAGTTCACTTACCGATGCATCGATTCGCGTACGAGAGAAATCACTGATGGCCAGCCCCTGGACGATCCGATACTCCCCTCCTGAACAGGTGACCGGGAAGCTCGAGATCAGTCCCTCCTGCACCCCGTAGGACCCGTCGGACGGAATCGCCATCGATACCCAGTCTGCCTCCGGGGTGCCGAGCACCCAGTCGTGCACGTGGTCGATTGCGGCGCTCGCCGCGGACGCGGCACTTGAGGCGCCACGTGCCTCGATGATCGCTGCGCCGCGTTTCTGCACGGTCGGGATGAAGTCGCTTTCCAGCCACGCCTGATCGCTGATCTTCTCCGCGGCGTTCTCGCCTGCGACGCTGGCGTGAAAGATGTCGGGGTACTGGGTCGCCGAATGGTTGCCCCAGATGGTGACGTTCGTGATGTCCTTGACGGCCGCCCCCGTCTTGCGTGCGAGCTGCGCAATCGCGCGGTTGTGATCGAGGCGAGTCATTGCGGTAAAGCGCTGAGCCGGGATATCCCGCGCGTTCTGCTGCGCGATCAGCGAGTTGGTGTTGGCGGGGTTGCCGACGACCAGCACCCTGATGTCGGAGGCGGCGTGCGCGTTCAGCGCCTGACCCTGCGGCTTGAAGATGCCACCATTGGCCTCGAGCAGGTCGCCACGCTCCATGCCGGCAGTGCGCGGGCGGGCGCCGACGAGGAGAGCGATGTTGACGCCGTCAAAGGCCTTGTTGGGGTCGTCGCTGATCTCGATTCCGGACAGCAGCGGGAAGGCGCAGTCATCGAGCTCCATCGCCGTGCCCTCGGCCGCTTTGACGGCGGCAGGAATCTCCAGCAGCGAGAGCTGAACGGGCGTGTCAGGGCCAAGCAGCGCACCGCTCGCGATCCGGAACAGGAGGGCGTAGCCAATCTGGCCGGCGGCGCCTGTGACGGCAACCTTGACGGGTGTCTGACTCATGGTTTCTCCGTGTGTCTTGTTTCTGCAGAGGGGAGTTTCAGGCTACGCCAAGTCGAGCCGATACACCTCGCCGAGCTTGGCCCGCAGGTAATCGATGAACGGCGTCACCTGCACCGGCTCCCCCACCGCCCGCGTGAGCAGATCGGTGTCGCTGTAGCGCGAGCCGTGGCGGTGTACATGCTCACGCAGCCACTCCCGCAGCGGCGCCAGTTCGTGGCGTGCTAGCTGATCTGACAGATCGGCGATGTCGCGGTTGGCCCTTTCCCACAGCTGCCCGGCGATCAGGTTCCCGATCGCATAGGACGGGAAGTAGCCGATCAGTCCCTCGGCCCAGTGCACGTCCTGCATCGGACCTTCGATGTCGGACGGGACCTCGATGCCGAGGTATTCACGCATCCGTGCGTTCCAGGCCTCGGGTAGATCGGCGACCTCGAGCTCCCCGATAAGTAGGCTGCGCTCCAACTCGAAGCGGAGCACGACGTGCAACCCGTAGGTCGTCTCATCGGCCTCGACCCGGATCGTCGAGGGCCGCACCGTGTTCACCGCGCGGAACAGGGAGTCGGGCTCGACGCCGTCCAGCGCGCCCCCGGAATGCTCGGCTAGCAGCGGTGCGAGGGCGGTGCAGAACGGCCGGCCACGACCGACCATGTTCTCCCACAGGCGACTCTGTGACTCGTGGATGGAGCTCGAGCGGATCCGACCGAGTGGGGTGCGCTGCAGGGCAGGATCGATCCCGGCCTCGAAGAGCCCGTGACCGCACTCATGCATCGCGCCGTACAGCGCCGCGGGAAAGTAGCTCTCAAGGAAGCGCGTCGTCAGCCGGATGTCGGTCACCGCGAAGCTGTCCTCGAACGGATGGACGGTGTCGTCGAGCCTCCAGCTCGAATCCTCAAAGCCCATCCAGCGCAGCACCTGGTCAACCATCCGGCGCTGGCCGCTCACGGGGTAGTTCACGTGCACGGGTCCTACGTCGATCTCGCGCCCCGATAGTTCCTCGATCAGCGGAACCAACTGATCGCGCATCTCTCTCAGCAGCGCGCTGCAGTGACTGGTGCGCATGCCCGGCGCGTAATCGTCGAGCACGACGTCGTAGGGGTGCTCGTAATCGTCGTAGCAGGCGACATATTCCCGTGCCAGCTTGAAGTTCTCCTCGAGCACCGGCGCGTACATGCTGAAATCGTTTGCCTCTCGGGCGGCAACCCACGTGCGGTAACCCCGCGACGCCGCCCTGCTGCGGGCGGCCGCGAGCTCGACCGGTTCACGGCGGTCCTTCTCGAACAGGCGCCGCGTCTCCGCCACGATCCGGCCGTCGATCGAGTCCTCAGGCAGGCCGACACGCTCGGCCTCCGCGGCCTCGATCAGCTCGAGCATGCGGTCGGAGACGAAGCGCTCATGGGTGATGCGGGCGAGCGTCACAAGCTGCTCGCTGCGCATTTCCGCACCGAGTTTGGGCATCTTCGTGTTCTTGTCCCACTGAAGTACGGACGACGCTCGACGCAGATCGCCGATCCCGGCCATCCACGTCCGAAGCTCCTCCATTGCAGTAGCCATCAATCACTCCCCGGATTTCCTCGTGTCTCGTTTGGCTGATTCGGATGCAGGATGGCCGATGGCTGGGCCTGACTGCCGCGATCCATACGCGGCCAGACTGCGTGCGAATTAGACAAACGGGGCACTGGTGCTGCCTGTGCCACCATTGCAGCATGTTTGGGCGCATGGGTTCGATCAAGCTGATGACCGTCAGGGGCATCCGCATCGACGTCAACGCCAGCTGGTTCGTCATGCTGTTCCTGCTGATCTTCTGGATCTCGGGCGACTTCAAGAGTGCCCTGCAGTCCAGCAGCGACGTGGCCTATCTGACGACAGTCGTCACGGCGGTGCTGTTCTTCGCCTCGCTGATCATGCACGAGCTCGGGCACGCCTTCGTCGCGCAACGCGAGGGGATTCAGGTCCAGCGGATCTCTCTGTTTCTGCTCGGCGGCACCACCTACATGAGCCGTGACTCGCAGACTCCCGGGGAGGAATTCCGGATCGCTGCCGCCGGACCGGCGGGAACGCTGCTCTTCATCCTGATCGTGCTCGCCGTCGACCTCGCACTGGTCGGACCCCATCGCATAATTCACGCTATCGAGTTGGACGGCACGGTCCGGATCACGCCGGTGCTGATGGGGCTCAGCTGGCTCCTGTTCATGAACATCTTGATCTTCTTCTTCAACCTGGTGCCTGCCTACCCGCTCGACGGCGGACGTATCGCTCGCGCCATCGTCTGGCGGATCACCGACGACAAGCTGCGCGGTACCCGCACGGCCGCCCGCCTCGGGGAGGGGTTTGCGGTCCTGCTCGGTGGATTCGGTCTGTTCCTGCTGCTGAGCACGTCGAGCTACACCGGTATCTGGCTGATGGTGCTTGCGTTCTTCACCTGGCAGTCCGCGCGCCTCGCGCTGACCGGGACTGCCGCGGCATCCCGGGTTCAGGGGGTGCGCGTGGCCGACGTGATGGATCACGAGCCGGTTGTCGTTCACGGCACGAGCTCAGTGTTGGCGGCGCTCGATGAGACGTTTGCGCGATACCAGAGTGAGTGGCTGCCGGTGATCGACGGCGACGGCCGGTTCATCGGCATAGCCCGCCGAGAGCGCGCGCAGCAGCTCGTCCTTGATGGTGAGGGGAGTGCGACCGTGGGATCGATCCTCGAGCCTGACACCGGTCGCTTGACGATCCTCGAAGACCGACCGCTCACGGACGTCCTGACGCTCGACTCACTTGGCCGCCTAGGCGCGGTGATCGCCACCGACGATGACGACGTGCTGACCGGCATGGTGACGATTGATCAGGTGCGACGGGTGCTGCAGACGGTGCTCGCCGAGCCGAGCCCGCGTTAGGGCTCACGACAGAATTAGTGGCTGGATTTGACGAGTGGCTGGGCCCGTCAGGCGCGTTCAGACGCCGTCAAAGACGTCAATAATTCGGTCGTGTGCCCTGAGCTGCAGCGCCGACCCAAGTCAGCCCCGTCCATCCGTCGACACGCTCGGCATCGGCCGATGTGATTAGTACGGTAGCGAGAATGGACCTCAACACGCGTGTAACCCGCAGGTTCCTGACGGCCGTTGCGTTGGTTGGCAGTGGCGCCGGCATCGCCGGCTGCGGCGGCTCCTCAAACAAACCCGCGAATATCGTCTCCGCTAGCACAGGCTCGTCACACAAGACGATTTCACTGACACGAGCCGCCGACCTCTCCTCAGATGCCGCCGGTTACAAGCTGGACATGGTGATGGCGGAGACGGTGTCGGGTCAGACGATCAACATCAGCGCCAACGGCTCCTACACGCCGAAATCCCACGAGGCGTCCATGACGATGGACATGGCGCTGCCGGCCATCGCCGGGGGCGAGCAGCAGTTCCAGATGGTGCTCGCGAACGACACTCTCTATATGAAGTTCCCCACCGCCCTCACCAGCCAGATCCCTTACGGCAAGCCATGGATGTCATTTGACCTCCACAGCCTTAGCCAGGCCGCGAACATACCCGGCCTCGGTTCGCTGATCGATTCCTCGTCGACGCTCAGCGATCCGGGCGAGTATCTCGACTTCCTGCGCGCGGCCGCTGCCGGTTCGGTAATAGATGACGGTCAGGAGACAGTGGGTGGCGTGCAGACGACGCACTATCAGGCAGAGCTTCAGTTCTCCAAGCTGCCCGACGCGCTACCGGCCGCGGACAGGTCGAGCACGCAGCAGTTGATCAACGGACTCGAGAGCAAGGCCAAGGTCCCGAATTTTCCCGCTGACGTCTGGATCGATGGCTCGGGTCTGGTTCGCCGGATCATGATGAACATGAAAGAGACCGTCCTCGGTCACCAGGCCGACACACAGGTGACAGAGAACTTCTCCGATTACGGGACGCAGCCCCCGCCGACGATCCCGGCTGCTGCGCAGACGACCAACCTGATGTCGCTTGTCAAGGCGGGCGGCTGACTTCAGCCCGCTTGGAGAAGGCGCCTACGCGGCTGCCCGCTGTCGCCGCGAGGCGACCAGGCCGTCGCGGATCAGCAGCTCGGCGATCTGAACGGCGTTGGTGGCAGCACCCTTCCGCAGGTTGTCGGCGACGACGAACATCGCCAGGCCGTTGGGATGCGTTGGATCACGCCGGAGGCGACCGACGAAGACTTCGTCGCGGCCCTCTGCGCGCAGCGGCGACGGCACGTCCTCGAGGATCAGGCCGGGCGCCTGGGTGAGCAGCTCACGCGCGCGCTCGACGGGAAGATGCTCGCGCGTCTCGAGGTTGACGGACTCGGAGTGACCGACGCGGACCGGGACACGCACGCAGGTGACGGCGACGGCTATCTCCGGATCCTCGAGGATCTTGCAGGTCTCGAACATCATCTTGCGCTCTTCATCGGTGTGGTCGTCGCCCTCGGCGAAGTTGCCCGCGGCGCCGATCACGTTGAAGGCGATGTTCTGCGGGTAGATCGTCGGCTCCGGCATCTGTGCGCCGGCGAGCGCGGCGCGGGCCTCGGCGTCGAGCTCGTCGAGCGCCTTCACGCCTGTACCCGACACCGACTGGTAGGTGGAGACGACCAGGCGGGCGATTCCCGCCTCGCGCTGGATCGGCTTGAGCGCGACCATCAGCTGCATCGTCGAGCAGTTGGGGTTGGCGATCAGCCCGTTGTGGTCGCGCAATGCATGCGGGTTGACCTCGGAGACGACAAGCGGCACCTCGGGATCACGACGGAAGGCCGAGGAGTTGTCGATCACCGTGGCGCCCGCGTCGACGAAGCGGGGTGCCCACTGCTTGGAGGTGCCGCCACCGGCCGAGAACAGGGCGATGTCGATGCCGCCGAGGTCGGCGTTCTCATCGAGCGCGCGGACAGTGCGCCCGTCGATCACCCTGCCCGCCGAGCGGGCAGTGGCGAACAGCTCGATCTCGTTGTCGCGGTCAAGGCCGCGCTCCTTCAGGCACTGGAGCATCACCGTGCCGACGGCACCGGTGGCCCCGACAACGGCGATGCGGTAACCGCCACGCTGTTCGACGCCGCTGGCCAGCGGGCCAGCGGCGGAGCCGGCAGCACTCATCGTGCCTCCTGTCCGAGGCCGCCCTCTTCCTGCACGTCGCCGGCGGACAGCTCGAAGGCGTTGTGCAGGGCGAGCACCGCCTGCCCGACCGAGTCGGCGCGGATCAGGCAGGTGATCTTGATCGGCGAGGTGTTGATCAGCTCGATGTTGATCTTCTCGTCGGCGAGCACCCTGAAGACCTTGGCCGCGACGCCCGGGTGCGAGCGCATGCCGGCGCCGATGATCGATACCTTGCCCACCTCCGGGTCGGTCTCGAGCTTGGCACCACCGAACTCGGCGATGACCGGGGCGAGCGTGGACTCGGCGATGCGCAGATCCTCGCTCGCGCAGGTGAAGGAGACCTCGGCGTCGATGTCGTCGGTGCGGGGCTCGTTCTGGACGATCGTGTCGACGTTGACGTTCGCGTCGGCGAGCGCCTCGAAGATCTCGGCGGCGGCACCGGGCCGATCTGGCACGCCGACCACCGTGATCCGAGCTTCCTCGGTCGAGTGGGTCACGGCGGTGATCAGTGGATGCTCCATCGTCTCGTCTTCTCCAATCACAAAGGTACCCGGGCCGTCCTCGAAGCTCGAACGGCAGTGGACGCGCACGCCGTGCGTACGCGCGTATTCCAGCGAGCGCAGCTGCAGAACCTTGGCGCCCGAGGCCGCCATCTCAAGCATCTCCTCAAACGACACCAGCGGTAGTTTGCGTGCGTTGGGCACGATGCGCGGGTCGGCGCTGAAGACGCCGCTGACGTCCGTGTAGATCTCGCAGACCTCGGCGCTGAGCGCCGCCGCAACGGCGACCGCGGTGGTGTCGGAGCCACCGCGACCGAGCGTGGTCACGTCGCGGCTGGTCGAGACTCCCTGGAATCCGGCGACGAGCACGATCATGTCCTCGTCGAGCGCGTCGCGGATGCGGTCCGCGCGGACGTCGAGGATGCGCGCCTTGGTGTGCGATGTGTCGGTGACGATTCCGGCCTGCGAGCCGGTCAATGAGATCGCCCTGTGACCAAGGTCGTTGATCGCCATCGCGCACAGCGCGCAGGAGATGCGCTCGCCGGTGGACAGCAGCATGTCCATCTCACGGGGGTCGGGATTGGGCGATACCTCGAAGGCCGCCTTGATCAGCTCGTCGGTCTCGACACCTCGCGCGGAGAGCACGGCGACGACGCGCTTGCCCGCCTCTTTCTGGGCGACGATGCGGCGCGCGGCGCGCTTGATCCGTTCGGCGTCAGCGACCGATGTGCCGCCGAACTTCATCACGACTGTCTCCCGAGTCAGCATCCCGGCTGAGCTTACGGGGTAGCGCTTTGTAGCGATCTCGACGCGGTGGGTCGGATCGTCGTCAGAGCGCGCGGCGACCCGAGAAGGCCCTTCCGAGCGTCAATTCGTCCGCGTATTCGAGGTCGGCGCCGACCGGGAGACCAGACGCCAGGCGCGTGATCGTCATCTCCGGAGCGATCGTGCGGATGCCCGCGGCGATATGCAGCGCGGTCGCCTCCCCGGTCGTGGTCGGGTTCGTGGCGACGACGATCTCACGCACGTTGCCCGCGCGCACACGCACGTAGAGCTGATCGATCTTCAGGTCCTCAGGATCGATCCCGTCGATCGGTGAGAGCGCTCCGCCCAGCACGTGGTAGCGCCCACGGAACTCGTGCGTGCGCTCGATCGAGATCACGTCAACCGGCTCCTCGACCACGCAGATCAGATCGGCGTCGCGGCGCTCGTCCTCACAGATCCGGCAGCGTGGCCCTTCGGCGAGGTTGAAACAGATCTCACAGAAGCCGATCTTCTGCTTGACCTCGCGGATCGCCTCAGCCAAGCCGAAGGCGTCCTCCTCACTGGTGCGCAGCAGATGGAACGCGAGCCGCTGTGCCGTGCGACCGCCCACGCCGGGCAGCTTCGACAACTCCGTGATCAGCCGCTGAAGCGGCGGCGCGTAGGTGCTCACGTTTCTCCTGAATCTGAAGCGAGCCTGACCTAGAAGCCGGGAAGTCCCAGGCCGCCGAGTCCGCCGGCAAGATTGCCGAGGCCGCCGGTTGCGGCACCCATCTTCTGCGCCTGAAGCTCCTGAGCAGCCTGAATTCCCTGGTTGACAGCCGCCAGCACCAGGTCCGACAGCATCTCCGGATCGTCTGGATCCACGGCTTCCGCTGCGATCGTGAGCGACTTGAAGACAAGCTCGCCGGTGACCTCCACCGTCACGGCACCGCCACCGGCGGTCGCCTCAACTGTCGCGGCCTTCAGCTCCTCCTGCGCCTTGGCCATGTCGGCTTGCATCTTCTGCATCATCTTCGCCATCTGCTGCATGTTGGGCTGAGGCATCAGCTCTCCCCCTCCGGGTCGTCTTCCAAGATCTCTTCGCCGCCGAACTCGTCCATGAAACGCTGGACCAGCTCCTCGTCGCTCATCGGCTTCACTTCGGCAACCGCCTCCTCCTCACCGGTGTGCGGCTGTGCTTCCGCCAACTCAAAGCGCAATGTCAGCGCCATGCCCGTGACGTTACGGACGGCCTCGGCCGTAGTACGGCGATAATCATCCTGCTCGGCCTTGCGCTTGTAGAAGGCTGCCTCTGCGGGGAACGACAGCACGAGCTCGCGCTCAGTCACGGACTGGGGACGCGCAGACTCAAGCAGCACGCCCAGCATCGCGTTGCCGCCACGCACGAGCTCGACCACGGCCGGCCACATGCGGTGCATATCGGAGATGTCGGTGCTGAGGCCGTTGGTCGGGCGGCTCTCAACCGGCCCGTCGCTCACGGGTGCCTGCGGCTGCGCGGGTGTCGGCGCAGCCGGCTCGCTCGGCGCGAGCGGCTCGGTCTGGGCCGGCTGCTCGATCGAGGCGGCCAGAGCGTCGAGCGGATCCGGCTCGCGGTGGGCCGGCGCGGACGACACGGGCGACACGGGCGGCGCGGCCGGCGCGGCTGCAGAAGGCCGCGTTGGCTCGCCGTACGGCTCGGTGCCGAACGGATCCTCCTCCAGCGGCGGCCTGTCGTCCCATGCCTCGGCGGGCTCGTCGACCCGGGGGTCGGGCTCGAACGCCGGGTCGCGCTCGACCGCCGGTTCGGGCGGCTCGGGCGCGGCCAGCGGGACCGCGGCCGCCGGCGGCTCGGGCGAAGCGACCGGCTCGGGCGACGCGGCCGGCGCGGGCGACGCGGGCGACGCGGCCGGCTCGGGCGACGCGGCCGCGGCAGCCGCAGGACGCTGCGCACCTCGCTCGAGCCGCTCGATCCGCGCCAGCAGCGCCCCCATCGACGGATCCATCTCCGGTGCGGCGGCCTTGATCAGGACGAGCTCGAGCTGGATCCGGGCCTGCGCGCCGTTGGCGCTCGCCTCGAGTGCGGTCGAGACGAGCTCGAGCAGACGAACCGCATCGGTCTGCGCGAGCGTGTGTCCCTGCTGAACCAGTCGCTGATCGCGCTCGGCCGTGACCCGCAGCTCGGCTGGGACCTCACCGAGGACCTGAACGGTGAGCAGCTCACGCGCGTGCACCTCAAGGTCGCGGAGCACCTGGCCAGGATCGCGCCCGGAGGCTGCGAGCTGACCTGCCGCTCGCAGGGCGGCGGCGGGATCGTGCGCGACGATCGCATCGACGGCGGCGAACAGCTGCTCGGTGTCGGCGACGCCGAGTACGGTGAGCACGTCCTGCGGCGTGATCGTGGCGTCACCGGCGTAGGTGACGAGCTGCTCCAGCGTCCCCAAAGCGTCGCGAAAGGAACCAGTGGCGTGACGGGCGATCAGCCCGACGGCGCCGTCCTCTACCGCGATCGACTCGGATGCGGCAACGCGACGGACGACGGTCGCCACCTGCTCGGCGCTCGGGCGGCCGAAGTCGAAGCGATGGCAGCGGTCGACCACCGTCGGCAGCACCTTCTGGGCCTCGGTGGTGGCCAGCACGAATACGGTTCGCGGCGGCGGCTCCTCAAGCGTCTTGAGGAAGGCATTCCAAGCCTGCGTCGAGAGCATGTGCGCCTCGTCGAGGATGTAGACCTTGTGACGGCCCGAGACAGGCGCGTAGGCGACCCTCTCGCGCAGATCACGGATGTCATCGACGGAGTTGTTGGAGGCGGCGTCCATCTCGATCACGTCGAGCGACGTGGCGCTCGCGATCGAGACACAGGAGTCGCACTGGCCGCAAGGCGAGACCGTCGGTCCGTTCACGCAGTTGAGGCATGCCGCGAGGATCTTGGCCATGCTCGTCTTGCCCGTGCCGCGGGAGCCGACGAACAGGTATGCGTGGTGGATCTGATCACGCTCGACGGCATGCGAGAGCGTGCGGACCACGTGTTCCTGGCCGACCACATCGGCGAACGTGCGGGGCCGATGGCGGCGATAAAGCGAGGGGCCTGCTGACACGTCGCCGAGTCTAGGAGGGATTGGCGACGAGAGGGTGCGTCCGGGGCGTTTGTTGACCAAGTTGGACGCCGAATCGTTGCCAGAGCCGTCTCATATCGGCGAGGGGAACGAGTGGCGATCCAACGAAGTGTCCACGAACGCATGGGGCGTGCACTTTCGTCGCCAGGCCCGACTGGGCGGTCAGCCCCCGCCGCACCGTCAAACTGCGCATCAACTGGTTGAGGGCCGACCGGCTCCGGGAAGTTGATGTCGCCGTGCTCGATCTCGAGCCGCCTCGTCGCTCGATCCCGACCGCTGACAGCTGGTGTCAAATGGGCTTGGGAAGGAGGAAGAGCTGGCGCTCTCCCTGGGTTTGTCTCTGACGAAGACCGGCCGCTGACGCGGCCTTTCGCTGCGCGCGTGGGGCCGGGAACGCCCGGCGCGTGGCGCGAGTTGACGTGTGCCGCTGCGGGGTTGGGTTTGGTTTCGCTCATGCTGTGCTGATCGCCCATTCGTGGTCGTCGCGAACAGATCCGGCAGGCGGCCGATCACACAGTCAACTCCGGAAGCTCAAGAGCGGCCGGGTCGCTCGCTTCGGTGCTCTCTGCACAGCTTGTCCGCTGGTGCACCGCGAGCCCGAACGGGCGCAGCATTCATCTCGGCCACCACGAACGCCAGCTTGCCGCCGCGGGCGTCATTCCAAGCTCAAGTCTTACTTGAGGGTAGGACGGTCAGCCTCCTACCGCCCCGTCCAACCACGCACGGCAAAACGTCGCGCAGCGGCCGGTCTTCGTCAGAGACGTGGGATAGCAGGCTCTCCCACTCCTTCCCAAGCCGAAAACACCAATCTCCGAGCGCCGGCGAGGGCCGATGCCGATCACGCGCATGGCGACGCGCGTGAGCTCGGCGCCCTCACGGGCCTCGAGGTTCGAGCAGTCACAGTCGCCGAGGATCTCGTCGCGTAGGCGGATCTCGAGTCGCCGCGCGCCAGGTCAG
>DASZMI010000060.1:0-19642 GCA_035551915.1 Solirubrobacteraceae bacterium
GGCGTGATGCTCCAGACGCCGCGTCCGTGGGTGGCCGCGTACAGGCTCGTGCCATCGGGCCCGATCCTGATGTCGTTCACCGATGCGTTGGGCAGGCCGGTGCCGAGGTTCGACCACTGCGTACCCGTGCCACTGCCATCGGGCGCGATGAACACACCCGAGTCGGTCGCCACGGCGATCCGCGAGCCGACCAGCACCACGGCATCACACGGAACGTCGGGCAGGTTGCCCGAGATGTCGGTCCATGTGCTGCCACCGTCGAACGTCTCGAACACGTGGCCGGTGCCCGCGCCGGGGATCCAGCGACGGCTGTAGCCGTTGAACACCACGATCGCATGGAGCCGGTTGGTCTTGTCGACCACGATCCCGGCCGGATAGCGGTCCGGCAGCCCGGTCATCGAGACCTGATGCCAGCCGCGGACGTTGGTGACGATGCCCGCGCCGAACGTCGGCCCAGGATTTCCACCACCGCCGACCCAAGTCGCGTAGATCGCACCGTTGGCGTCGGAGATCGCCGTCACCGCATTGTTCGCGCCGGTATCGAAGACCCGACCCCACGAGCAGCCCTTGGCGCCGCACTTGGTCTTCCAGCCGAGGCTCGAGGTCCAGATGTAGCGTCCGCCCGCCACCCAGTCGTTGATGTTCGTCTGGTCGGCCGTGAACGGCGCGACGAACCGGGCCGACGGGTCGCAGTCCTTGCGCGGCTTCACGCCGACCGTCGCCTGAGCGACGCAGCCCGGGCTCACGTATGAGTTGAACGTGTGCCCGCCGTCGGTCGAGGAGTACATCGTCAGGTCGGTGTACTCGCCGACCATGTCATTGGCGTTGGCCGGGTTGACGAGCACATCAAAGCCGTCGCCGCCGGCCGGCTCGACCTGCTGGGACTGGTTGGGATCCAACAGCGCCGTGCCGTTGTCCTGCAGGCCGCCCCAGATCCCGATGCCTCCGGCCGGTAGATCACCGGCGCCCGCGTAGTAGTACTGCAGGTTGTGCATCGTCGTATTGAGGTCTGACCAGTCGCCGGTACCGGTGTCGGACACTGGGCGGCTGTAGACGCCGCCGTCGTTGCCGATCACGACCTTCCCGTCGCTGACCATCAGCGCGTGCTGGTCCGGATGTGTGACGTTCGGGCACGTGTCGTTCTGGTCACACGCGAACGGATAGTTCCAATACGGGCTGGCCGTATCCCAGGTCTGTCCGCCGTCGCTGGACTCGAAGTCCTCCTCGAGACCGAGGTAGACGTGCTTGGCGTTGGTGGGGTCCACGGCGAGCGTCTGGTTGTACCAGGCCTGAGCGCCGACGCTGTTGGGTCCATACGCATCGGCCGAGCCGTCGGCCGAGAGCGTCTGCGCGTTGGCGATCTCTGTCCAGGACCCGGCCGGATTGGCCGACGCCCCACCCGATCCGCTGGTCACGAACACACCCTGGAGGTTGCTGATGTCGCCGGCCGCCAGCATCGACGGCGACTCGATCACCGCGTACAGCATCGAGCCATCGGAGCTCCACGCGAATGTCGTGCGGCCGATGTCGCCGGCGTTGATGTCGCCGCCGGGCGTGATCGGATTGAACGTCTTGCCACCGTCGGTCGACTCGTAGAAGCCGTTGGCGCTGTCCGGGGTGAGCGGTCCGCGCCAGCCGACGACCGTCAGCACTATGTTCGGGTTTGTTGGATTGACGACCACGTCGGTGACTTGGTTGTCGTACCACGGCGTCGGATCGTTGGCCGCGGCCGGATCTAGGATCTCGGTCCAGTTACTGCCGTCGTACCGCCACAGCCCGTCATCGGTGGCCGCGAACGTGTAGGTCCCGTCGAACGCAAGGCGGAAGATCGTGTGCCCCGCGAGCGGATCGCTGCCGTCCGCGTTGTCCACCGGAGACCAGGTCAGACCGCTGTCGGTCGAGCGGTAGACACCCGTGCCGGCATACGAGTCCTGGCTGGTGTTGGCCTCCCCGGTTCCGACCCAGACCGATCCGTCGGGGGCGTTCTCGAGCGAGCCGATCGAGAGCGTCGGCATCGAGTCGAACACAGGCGTCCAGTTCGTGCCCTCGTCGATGGAGCGCCAAATGCCGCCGTCCGCGGTGCCCGCGAGCCAGATCGGCGTCCCGCCGGCGGCGATGGCGTCGAGCGTGGTGACGCGTCCTGCGACCAGCGAGAAGCCGGAGCCGACGTTCGACCAGAACGGGTCCGTGTAGTTGGACGGGTTGGCGTTGTAGGCCTTGGTGGTGTCCTCGGTCCACGCACCCCCGGAGGTGGGAAGCGCGTTGGCCTGCAGACGCGCGTCGAGCAGCGCCGGTCCCGACAGGCTCGTGCCGGGGGCGAAGCGCTCGGCGTCGTACTGACCCATCGAGCCGGCGAGATCGCCGTCGTCGGCCGTGTGGGTGGCCGACCCTTGGCCGCCCAGGCTCTGAAGGTAGGCGTTCTGGCTCTGCTGACGAGCGCCGGCGCCTTTGGGCTTGGAGTTCGCGAGCGCTGCACTCGCCACGGCCGCGAAGATCACGGCGATAACGAGGACAACGAGAACGCGAACAGATCGCTGAATTTTCATGTTGCGCATCTCTCCCGAATGCGGTGCACGCAATCGGAATCTGGCGACAACTGCGCGCGGCCTGATCGAAACGGCGCGTTGCCGCGCCGTTTCCGGCGCGGCCGCGTCGGCCGGCGGACCAGGCCGCCCTCAAGCAAAGCGGACCCCGGGCCGAAACCCGAGGTCCTGACCGGCCAGGACTGCACGTCCTGTGTGGATCACCGCTTGATTACTACGTCCCAGGACTTTGAGTGTCATAGCCTGGGCGGCGTGGACACTCCCGACCTCCGGGACTGGCCACCCCGCTCGCGCGAGGTGCGTGGCGCCGGTGGACCCCGAAAGGCCCGCGATCGAGTGGGCGATCCGCCGGATCTGAAAGGTTAGCTCGGAGGTCGCGATCGAGCGTCAACGACCGGTGAAGCCCCGGGAGTCGGCGCGCGTGCATCCGCGCGTGCCGCCAAGAGACGGGGCCGGCGGGTTCAAGACCCGCCGGCCCCGGAGCCAGCTCGCACCGGACTACCAGGCGAACGACTAGTGTCGTGATTCAGAAATTCGGGCAGCAGTCTCGCGAGTGGCTGGGCGTGTGTGGCGTCGCCCGGTTCGCAAGGCAGATACTGGTGGTATCTGCCGCGAAGCGGGTGGCGTCGCGCGCGTCCAGACGCCGCGAGGCGGCGGCGAATTTGTGAATCAGGGCACTAGCGTGGTTCCTCCGCGGGTGGCCCCGCTTGGCCACCCACGGAGCTGGAGCGGCCCCGCCGCTCCCGCACTCTGACGACAACGAAGCCGCCGACGATCACGATCGCGAGCACGATCGCGGCGATGATGCCGACGCGCTCGACGACGTTGATCACGGCCTGCCCGCCGTAATAACCGAGCAGGCCGTAGGTGATCGCCCAGGTGATCCCGCCAAAGGCGTTCCAGGGGAAGAAGGTGCGGACGGGCATGCCGTTGATTCCCGCCAGCCAGGCGGTCGCAAAACGGATCCATGCGATCCAGCGCCCAATGAAGACCGTCTTGGCTCCGTGGCGCTTGAAGTAGCGGTCGCCGACATCGATCACACGGGCTCGCTGCGCATGAAACGGTCCGCGGCTGACCAGCACCTCGCGCCCGAGCTTGCGGCCGAGCAGATAGCCGACGTTGTCCCCCAGGATCGCCGAAGCGGCGCCGATCAGGATCACAAGCCAGATCTTCAGGTGCCCCTGGCTGGCGAGCACGGCGGCGGCGACCAGCGCCGTCTCCCCGGGCGAGGGCACGCCCATCGACTCGAGCCCGATGATCGCGGGCAGCAGATACCCGAGCCCGCTGGAGATGCTGAAGATCGCGGCGATTTGAAGTGTCAACGCGATCGTGCCCCCATCCCATCAATCCTAAAGAAGGGCAGCTGCCGGGCCGCTGGCGCACCGGCGTCGGCCATTTCCCGCCAGAACTGGCGGAAAACGCCCCGAGCTTCTCGTCGTCAGCGGCTCAGACGCCGGCGGTGCTGGCGAGCCGGTCCGACGACGGCGCCTCAGTCGGCTGCAGGCGCAGCGTGAAGGTCGCGCCCGGAGCTTCGCTGTCGGTCAGCACCAGCGACCCGCCCATGCGCTGCGCGAGCTCACGGCCGATCGCCAGACCAAGCCCAAACCCCGCCTCGCCGCCGGTCTCGCGGCCGCGCTTGAAGCGCTCGAAGATCAGCGCCCGCTCCTCCTGCACCACGCCGGGCCCGTCGTCGCTGACCACCAGCATCGGCTCCGGTCTCGAGCGAACGAGCACCCGGATGCGGCTGCCCTCCGGCGCCACCCGCAGGCCGTTGTCGAGCAGGATCCGCAGGATCCGCGCGACGCTGCCGGGGTCCGCCAGCGCCCAGGCCGGCTTGCCGTCGTCGTCGAGCGTGATCGCGACGCCGCGGTTGGAGCTCGGCAGCTCGAACTCCGCCATCACCGCGCGACCGAGCTCACCGAGCTCGATCGGCTCGGAGCGCAGGCTGACCTCCGCGTCGATCCGGCTGAGATCGAGCAGGTCCGCGGCCAGGCGCGCGAGCCGTCGCGATTGCACCCGGGCGCGATCCAGCAGCGCCGCGGCGTCTGTCAGGTCAGGCTGCTCACCCTGAAGGTCATCCGCCAGCAGCTCGAGCATGCCCTCGAGCGAGGCCAGCGGTGTGCGCAGCTCGTGTGACGCCGTCGCGACAAACGCGCGGCGGGCCTCCTCCTGCTGGCGCAGGCGCCGATGCATGATCGAGAACGAGCGCGCCAGGTCACCGACCTCATCACGCGCGCGGTCGACGGGGAATCTGTCCCCACCCGCCCCGACGTTGCCGCCGATCGCGAGCTGAAGCGCGGCTGCGCGCAACCGCTGCAGGCGGCTGACGAGCCTGCCGGCCAGCGGAATCGCGATCAGGATGGTCAGCAGAATCGCGACGCCGGCGGCGATCTCGAAGGCGTTGCGCACGGCTGCCACCGCGCCGCCGATCTCCTTGATCGAGTTGCGCACGAACAGGATCGCGTTGGCGCTCTTCAGATAGATCGCCGCGCGCACCGTGCTGCCATCGGGGCTGAAGGTGACGCATTGGCCATATTCAAAGGCGCAGTGGCGGTCGTTGAACGGCTTACTCGCCGCGATCTCGGCGAGCGCCGTCGGATCGGCCTGCCCGGTCTGGTTGACCGGCGCGACCGGATTACAGGCGCCCTGCTCGTCGAGCGGCGCACAGATAGCGGCGGACTGCACACCCAGATGGTGAGCCAGGTTGCTCTCCCAGTTGACCAGCGCGGTAGACGCGGCCTGGGCCTGCTTGCGCAGGCTGCTGCTCTTGGTCGCGATGATCGCGTAATCGGGGATCAGCCAGTAGCGGATCGCGCTGAAGCTGCGCAGCTCGGTGAGGTTGGACTTGATCGCCTTCGACAGCGAGGTCTTGGAGGCGTTCTTGAGCGAGCCCTCGAGCCTGGGCAGCAACACGAGCGCGGCGACGCCGAGGCTGATCGCGGTCGTCGCGAGCACGGCGCCGACGATCCGGCCACGGAGCCCAAAGGCGCTCCAACGCAGCCGCGCCAGAAGCATGGGGACCTACCCGGTGCCGAGCCGGTAACCGGCGCCGCGCACGGTGAGGATGTACTTGGGCTTGTCCGGCTCGGGCTCGAGCTTCTCGCGCAGGTGACGGATGTGTACATCGATCGCGCGCGGGTCGCGGTAGGCGCTGTCACCCCAGATCGCCCGCAGCAGCTCCTGGCGGTTCAGCAGCCGGCCGGGGTCGGTCATCAGCGCATCGAGCAGCTCGAACTCGCTGAAGGTGAGGCGCACCGGCTCACCGTCGACGTTGACCTCGCGGCGCGAACGGTCGAGCGTGATCGCGCCGACCGTGAGGACGTCGGCGCCCATCGAGCCCCCGCGCGTGCCGGTGCGGCGCAGCACCGCGCGGATGCGGCTGCGAAGCTCGGCCAGGCCGACGGGCTTGGTCACGTAGTCATCGCCGCCGGCCTCGAGCCCGAGCACGGCGTCAGCCTCGGAATCGAGCGCCGTGAGCATGATGATCGGCACGACGTTGCGGCGCGCGCGCAGCGTGCGACAGACCTCGTAGCCGTCCGGCCCCGGGCCGAGCGCGATGTCGAGCAGAACGATGTCGAAGTGCTCGGTGCCGGCGCGATCTATCGCCTCGCGGCCGCTACCGACAGCCGTGACATTGTGACCCTCGCGCGAGAACGAGCGGGTCAGCATCTCACGCAGATCCGCCTCGTCGTCGACGACGAGGATGCTCAGCGACGTGTCGCTCTCGCCTGATCCGTTACCGGTCAGTTGGCTGGAACGCTCCGTGACCATTCGGCCACGATCGTAGCGATTGCTTCTTCATTTTCCACCGGCTCGGGTTTCCCGAGGCGCCCTTCCACGGCCACCGCCCACAGGCAGACGATCCAGGTCACGGTCGCCAGCACGATGTGGATCCAGACCATCTCGCCCGGGAGCTTGAGCTCGTACTGCACCGAACCGACGAGCCCCTGGGCGGCGAGCAGGATCGCCAGCACGGTCAACGGCTCGAGCGGATCCAGCGGGCCGCTGGTGCGCTTGCGCTTGAGCAGCCACACGAGGATCGTGGCGACGCCGAAGATGGCCGCGATCGTGGCGTGCTGGTGCACCGCCCACTGCAGCGTGTCCGGGCCCTCGATCGTCAGACGCTTGATGTGCTGCCCGATGTTGCCGCCCGAGTGCGGACCGGCAGCGGTCACCGCGGTGCCCGCGAACAGCGTGATCGCGCACAGCGCAGCCAGGCCGCGCACCGACCAGGCGAGCAGCCGGTCGGCGGTCCGTGGCCGCGCGCCCTGTGGATAGGTGGCGCGCCACGCCAGCCAGAAGGCGAAGATCAGGATCACCATCGACAGCAGGAAGTGGCTCATCACGAACCCGGGGGCGAGCTTCTCGCGCACCGTGAAGCCGCCGAGCACGGCCTGCCCGATGACTCCGCCCGGAAGCGCCGCCGAGATCCAGACCAGGTCCCGGCGCAACGGCTTGCGCAGGCAGGCGGCCACGAACACGACCGCGGTGATGAAGCCGACCAAGCCCGAGAAGGCACGGTTGCCGAACTCGATCAGCGGGTGCAGGGCGACCGGCGGGTAGACATGCCCGTAGCAGCGTGGCCAGGTCGGACAACCCAGACCGGAATCGGTAAGGCGCACAAGCGCACCGCTGAACACGATCACCGCGAGCGCCGCCAGCGCCACGTACGTGAGCCGGCGGAATCGCTCCTCGTTTACGGCAAGCCGCCCCATCTCAACTAAATCCTATGCGTCTATGAAAATGAAAGCGAGGGTGTGATCTCAGCGAGCGTCGGCGCGTTGACATCGCGGGTCGATGCGATCAGCCGATCTGCCGGGATCGGCCACTCGATCCCGACCGCCTGGTCGTCGAAGCGAAAGCCACCCTCGGCGCTCGGATCGTAGTAGCTCGAGACCTTGTAGACGACGTCGGCGCAGTCGCTCAACACGCAGAATCCGTGAGCGAAGCCGTCGGGCACCAGCAGCTGATGATGGGACTCGTCGTTGAGCTCGTAGCCCTCCCAGCGACCGAACGTCGGCGACGCCCGGCGGACGTCGACGATCACGTCGAAGATCGCGCCGCGCACGCACCGCACCAGCTTCAGCTGACCGGGCTGGAAATGCATACCGCGGACGATTCCGTGCAACGAGCGCGAGTGGTTGTCCTGTACGAACGCCGTTTCGATGCCGCCTTCCGCGAGCACGTCGGCGCGAAAGCTCTCGAGGAAGAAGCCGCGCTCGTCGCCATGCACACGAGGCTTGAGCAGCTTCGCCCCGGCGAGGCCCGCATCGAGTATCTCCACGGCAGGGAATCTAGAGCAATCCGCCAACGATGCGCTCGAGCCCGTCCCGCAGTGAGACCGTCGGCTCCCAGCCGAGCTCGGCGCGGGCGTGGGAGATGTCGAGCCGGCTGCGGCTGACCTCGCCGGGGCGCCCAGGCATGAACACCGGCGGGGCCAGGCTCAGGCCACGGTCGGCTCCCACTTCGCGCAGCGCCTCAACGAGATCGAGGACCGAGGTCTCCTGGCCACCACCGATGTTGACCGGGCCGGTCACCTCGGTCCCGGCGGCGGCAAGGTTCGCGCGCACCACATCCGCCACATCGACCCAGTCCCGTGTCTGGCGACCGTCGCCGAACACGCGCGGCACCCGGCCCTCGAGCAGGCAGCCGCAGAAGATCGCGACCACACCGGCCTCCCCGTGCACGTCCTGACGCGGGCCGAAGACGTTGCCGTAGCGCAGCGACACGGTTGAGAGTCCGTAGAGCCTGGCGTAGAGCTCGAAATAGCCCTCCGCCGCGAGCTTGCTCTGCCCGTAGGGCGCCAGCGGCCGGATCGGATGATCCTCGGGCGTCGGCATGGAGTCGGCGTCCCCGTAGAGGCCGCCACCGGTCGAGGTGTTGACGACCCGCCTGGCACCGTGCTGATGGGCGGCGGTCAGCACGTTGATCGCTCCCAGCACGTTGGAGCGCGCGTCGGCCGCCGGGTCCATCACCGAGTGACGCACGTCGATCTGCGCGGCCAGATGGAAGACGAGCTCGGGACGCAGCTCCGAGAAGACGGCCGTCAGCTCGGCCGCGTCACGCACATCCACCTCGCGCAGCTCCGCGCCGGCGGCGAGGGCGCCGGCCAGGTTCTCGCGCTTGCCGGTCGAGAGGTTGTCGACCACGACGACGCGATCCCCGCGCGCAACGAGCGCGTCGACGATGTTCGAGCCAATGAACCCGGCACCGCCGGTGACCACGCACATGCTCATCGCGGCGAGCATACGTGCGCGGGCCGCAAAATCGCCGCTCAGTTGTTCTGGAACGCGTAGAAGTCCTGCTTGCGCATGCCGTTCTGTTGGATCAGGCCACAGGAGTTGACCGGCAGCTGATCGTGCACGTTGACCCAGCCCAGCGCCGCGACGTAACGGGCGTGCCGGGCGGTGACGAGCGCGTCCTTCACCCACTTGGCCGCCACCGAGGGTGGCGCGATATAGAAGTTGAAGGTCTGGTCGGGGGCCGTCGGCACGCAGAATTCCGACAAGAACAGGGGCAGGGTATGGCCGAGATAGGTCCTGGTCCAGCTCTCGAGCCGCGGCAGGTCGGAGAACTGCACCTCCCCATAGCCGGACGGTTTGGCGCCGAAGACCGGGACCGTGTAGCTGAAGGGATTGTGCCCGTACATGTTCATGCGCGGGCGCCTGCCGCCCGGCAGCACGAGATTGGCGAGCCACTGTTGTGGATCCAGGAGGCCGGCGGTGTAGGTGTTGCCGCCGATCACGGTGTTGCAGAGGCAGCCGCCCTTGAGCACGCCGTAGGCGTCGTCGAGGATCCGCGCATACAGGTGCGGCGCGCGCTTCTGGGCCGCGGTCAGGCTGGTCTGCGTGTACTTGGCCGGGACCTCGGGCCGGAAGTCATCCTTGCGGTTGGGCTCGCCCCAGATCATCCACATGTGCACGCTCGGGTACTTGCGCGCGGCCGCCTTGATGAACTCGGCGTAGGTGAGCGGATCCGTGGGCGCCCAGCCCGGTCCGCCGTGTCCGCCGTTGGCCCAGGCCGGGGCGTAACCGACCTGGAGCAGCACACGCATGCCGTAGCGCTTGGCGGCGGCGATCTCCTTGGTCAGCATCGCCGGCCAGACGTAGGCGGGGTCCGACGGCAGGGTCGGGTGCAGCGGCTTGTGCGGCGCGACCGTGTTCCAGTTGAGCTCGGCCTCGTAGATCTTCACGCCCAGCGAGCGATACAGCGGGAACTGATTGACCCCGGCGTGGGTCAGTGGCCCCCAGACCGCCTTCTGAAAGGCGCTTGCGCCAGCGGGCGCCAGCGCCGCCAGCACAGCTGTGAGCACAGCCGCCATCCAGGCGCCGCGCGAGGGCCGAATTCGCATCGTCAGCGATCTTAGAGAGCGGAACCTAAAGCGGCCGTGGCCGCGGCAACGAGCCGGACGCATGCAGGGGCGGCTCAAGGTATACAGTCAGCCGAGCAGTCCATGAACATCGCGTTCGACAGCCGCGCCGGCAAGGACAGCAGAGGAGTGGGGCGCTACGCCCGCTCGCTCCTGACTGCGCTGATCGCCTGCGAGCGCGGCGGAGTGATCGAGACGCACACGCCTCAGCGCGGCCGCGTCGACGTGTACCACTCGCCGTGGCTCGACGGGGCGCTGCTGCACTCGCCGGTACCGATGGTCGTCACCGTGCACGACCTGATCCCGCTGAAGACGCCCAGCGAGCTGCTGCGCCGCGGCCTGCGCGCGCGCCTGCGTTACATGGCGGCACAGCGAGCCGCGCGGCTGATCGCGCCGACGGCGGTCGTCGCCGACGACCTGATGGAGGCGCTGCAGGTCCCCAGCGAGCGGATCCACGTGATCCCGGAGGCGGCGGCGCCGGCATTCCATCCGCGCGCGCCGCTCGAGGTGCGGGCGGTGCGGGAGCGCTACGACCTGCCCGAGCAGTTCCTGCTCTGGGTCGGCGGCCTCAAGACGCCGGATCCGCACAAGCGAATCGTCCCGCTGACGCGGGCAAAGCGCTCGATGCCGCTGGTGCTCGTCGGGCCGAGCGCGCACTGGGCGCACAACCTCCCGGACGTGAAGCTGACCGGCGAGGTTCCCGACGACGACCTCGCGGCGATCTACACCGCCGCCCACGCGCTGGTCTTCCCCAGCAGCGACGAGGGCTTCGGGCTGGCACCGGTCGAGGCGCTGGCGTGCGGCACCCCGGTGGTCGCCTGCGACGTCCCCGCCGTGCGCGAGGTGCTCGGTGACCGTGCCGAGCTGCTGCCGGCCGATGATCTGGATGCGCTCGTGCGCGCAGCTGAGGCGTCGCGACGACCGGCGCCCGCTCCCCAGCGCTGGAGCTGGGACGACGCCGCCGACGCGACCTGGAGCGTGCTCGAGGCCGCCTCCAGCGATCCCGCCGGGCGCATCTGCCACGCCGGCGTGCCCGAGCTGCAGGCACGTTCGGCGCGCGCTCGCGCCTGAGGGCTAACCGCTCGCCGGGTACTCGAGCAGCAGCGTCACCGGGCCATCGCCCACGAGCTCGACCTGCATGTCCGCGCCGAAGACCCCGCGTTTGGCCGCCGCGCAGGCGCAGAAGTGCTCGTACAACGGCTGGGCCTGATCGCCGGCAGCGGCAGCGACGTAGCTGGGACGGTTTCCGCGCCTGGTGTCGCCGTAGAGCGTGAACTGGCTCACGCAGAGGATCTCACGATCCCCGAGCGGCTCGTTCATGCGGCCTTCGCCGTCCGCGAAGACGCGCAGCGCCCTGATCTTGTCCGCCAGCCGCTCGGCGTCGCCGACGATGTCGGCGTGGGTGATGCCGAGCAGTACCAGCAGCCCCGGCCCGATCTCGCTCACGATCTCGCCGTCGACCTTGACCGAGGCGTGGGTCACGCGCTGCACTAGCGCCCGCACGGTGCCCTCAGAGCAGCTTCTCCATCGCCACATGCTCGATGTTGGCCTCGACGAACTCACGCCCGCGCGGGACGTAGCCGGCCTGGTCATATAGCGAGCGGGCGTAGGTCTGGGCGTGCAGGACGATGCGGTTGGCGCCGTGCGCACGGCTCTCGGTGTCGGTCGCGCGCAGCATCGCGCCGGCGATGCCCTGACGCCGCGCGTCGCGCCTGACGGCGAGCCGGCTGAACTGCACGGTGGCGCCGACGAACACGAGCCGGCAGGTGGCAACGACCTCGCCATCCTGCAGCGCGACCAGATGCACTCCGCTGCGATCGCGCCCGTCGCGCTCCTCGTTGGCCGGCACGCCCTGTTCCACGCAGAACACCTCGTGGCGGAGCGCCAGCGCCGCTTCGAACTCGCCCTCGGTCCGCAGGCGCCGGATCTCAAAGCCGAGCGTTGTGTCGGCGGGAGGCGTATCCACAGTCGAAAGCTTGCCATAAGCGGCCCGCACGGCAGCAATTTGCGCAACGCTTTCGCAGCCCGCCCCGAGCCCCGGGATTCGATCCGTCTGCCGGTCTGCTTAAATACTCGTTATCCTCTAAGTCTCACCGGAGCGGAGAGGATGCGACTGCTCCGTCGAGATGTGTCACCAGCTCTCAACGAGGACTGAGAGCGCCATCTGAGCCGTGCACGCCTGGATCTGCGGCTCCCCCTTCCACATTACCTTTTCCAATTGCTCGTAGATGGGTGATTCCACCCCCCTTCCGAGCTCTGCCGCGATCAAGCGCGCAGAGCAACTGACCCGCGAGCGCTTCGTCTTCGAAGGCGAAACGCCGAAGGAAGCCCTTGCGCCCGGGACACCCCGGCGGCGCGCGCTCGACGCCGCGCTGGGCGAGGTCGAGGCGAAGCTCAAGGTCCCCTCGCTCGAGTGGCGCCAGGAGTACTCGCTGCTGCTCGGGCTCGAGCGACTGCTCTCCGAGGAGGAGCCGAAGCTCGTCGATGGCACCGTGCTGTCCGCCCATCAGGTGGATGCGCTTTCCGGAACGCTGACCGCGCTGCTGGCCGGCGCCAGCGCTGAGATCGCCGACAGTGGCGAGGTCGAGGAGCTCGACGACGCCGATGACTTCGAGCCCGACGTGGCTGAGGTCGCGGCCGAGATCGAGCAGGCCGATGAAATCGATGCCGAAGCTGATGACCTCGCGGTGGAAGCCGATGCCCTCGCCGAGGAAGACGACGAGGATGCGGAGGACGAGCCCGAGGAGGACGAGCCCGACGAAGCCGAGGATGACGAACCCGACGAAGCCGAGGATGACGAACCCGAGGACGTCGAGCCGCAGGACTGGCGTGACCAGGAGGCCGAGCCCGACGAGCCCGAGGACGAGGAGCCGCAGGACTGGCAGGACGTGGCGCTCGACGAGGATATCTCCGAGGAGCAGCTGCTCGCCGAGGACCCCGGCGCGGCCCGGCGCTTCTGGTTCGAGCACGCGACCGGCGCCGGCAAGACGGTCGCCGCCGTCGGATTCGTCGAGGCGTCACGCACCGGCGGCGTCCTGATCCTGACCCACCGCCGTAACCTGGTCGACCAGTTCATCGGCGAGCTCAAGGACCGCGGCTACCGCGAGCGGCTGTGCAAGCCGCTGCTGATCGGCGAGGACGCGGCCAACGGCCCCGTCACTGTCGAGACCTATCAGTGGTTCGTGCGCAACGCCGGCAAGATCTCGGGCGCCTACACGATCGTGATCTGCGACGAGGCACACACGGCGCTCGGCGAGAAGACATCCGCCGCGATCCGCAAGTGGCATCAGCCGATCTGGGTCGGCATGACCGCCACCGGCGCGCTGATCGCCCGTCACGTCACCGACCTCTTCCCCACGCAGACCTCCCGCTTCGATCTGGCACAGGCGGCACGCCGCGGCGTGATCGCACCGCTGCGCTGCATCCGGATCCCGCCCGGGCCCGGCGTGCGCACGATCGCCAAGGTGCCGCTGCGCCGCGGCGAGGTCGACACCGAGTTCGATCAGGAGATGCTGGCCGAGCTGCTCGACCAGACACCCTTCAACCTGGCGATCGCCGACCTCTACAAGACTCGCTTCAACGGCGTACCCGGCGTCGTCTACGCCGCCGGCGTCAAGCACGCCTACAACGTCGCGGAGTCCTTCCGGGCGCTCGGGATGAAGGCGATGGCCGTCTCCGGCGAGACGCCCAAGCGCGAGCTGGCGAAAATCCTCGCCGACTACGAGACCGGCAAGGTCGACGTACTGATCAACGCGCAGCTGCTTGCCGAGGGCTGGAACAGCCCACGCGCGACCGTCTGTATGCACCTGGCGCCGACCGCCTCAAAACGCATCTACCAGCAACGCGTCGGACGCGTGACCCGTCGTCACCCGGGCAAGGAGGCCGGCATCGTCGTCGACTTCGTGCACCCCGCGACCAAGCACGACGACCCGGTCGTCACGCTGCACTCACTGCTTGACCGCGACGTCTACCGCGGTGGCGCGATCGTCGTCGGTCCGGTGCGCCGCGGACGCGGGCGTCGCATCCGCGTCGAGCGCCGCGTGCTCCCGGTCACGCCCGATCCGGAGCGGCGCGCAGAGGTATTCGAGCGCGAGCTGTGGCGGATCGCGGTCGAGCACCTGGACTACGGTGAGCAGCGCGTCTGGGCCCAGCTGGCCGGCGCCCGCGTCGCTCCCAACGCCTGGCGCCGTGCCAAGGCGATGCTGCACTTCGACCGCCAGGGCGAGCTCCGGCGGCTGTTCCTGGTGACCGCGCTGCAGCGCAACCGCAGCGCCCAGCTGCGGCTGCGGGCCCTGCAGGAGATCTCCGTGTCGCGCGACGCCGAGGCCTTTGACACCGCGATCGACATCATGGCCGGCTGGCCACGTGATGAGCGCCGCGAGGGCGTCAAGATCATGCTGCAGGCGCTGGCCGAGCGCCGCATCGGCCGCCGCGACCAGGCCAACAACTGGATCTGGCGGATGGCCGAGTACACGCGCGAGGTGCATGAGGAGTACGCGGTGCAGCGCTGGCCGGAGACCAAGCGCCTGCTCGGTCTGCTGGTGAACTCGAGCGGCGCCGCGCATGCGCGCAACGCCCGCCGGCTGGTGCACGCGACGCGCAAGGAGGACCGCCGGCTCTCGGCGGCGCTGCTTGCGGCCGCACTCGCGCACACGCCCGAGGCAGCCGACGCAATCAACAGCGCGCGCACGCGCATGGCGCGCAAGCCGGCCGCGCTGGCGCGGGAGCTGCTGCGCAACTTCCCCAAGGGCCGCCGCAGCAAGAACCGGCGGCGTTCACGCAAATCCGGTGAGGGAGCGGCAGCGGATGCAGCCGCCGTCACCACGATCGGGAACACCGAGGTGGACGGCGACGCGACCGGGCGCGAGGACGGGCTCGAGGTCACAGCCCCCAGCCCCCGCTCACGCAGCCGCCGTGCCAGCCGCAACGCACGCGAAGAGCACGATCGCGACGAGGACGATCGCGACGCCGCCTGAGCGCGGCGCCTGACGACTCCCGCCCCGTCGAGGTGCCCTCTCAGGCTGCCGGCGTCTTCACGGCGCCCGCACCGTCATGACCGCGCCTCAACGATTGTTCTAGCCGTGCGACGAGCCTCTCCGGGACTCGCCGATTGCTGCCGATACCCGCCCCGTGAGGCATCTTCTGCATACGCGCGCGGTGACCGCGACAGCCGCGGCCTTCGTGCTCTCAGGGGTCTGGGCAGGGGTTGCGCAGGCCAGCGACCAGCTTGGCTATGTGACCAACGAGCAGGCCGGGACGGTCACCCAGGTGGACCTCTCCACCGGCACGCTGTCGGCACCGATCACTGTCGGCTCGCAGCCCGTCGCGATCGCGATCACGCCGGACGGCTCGACCGCCTATGTGGCCGACTACGGCTCCTCCCGGATCGTCCCGGTGGCGCTCGCCACCGGTAGGCCGGAGCCGCCGATCACGCTCAGCGACAAGCCCAACGCGATCGCAATCACGCCCGACGGCAGGACCGCCTATGTGATCGCCGACAACGGCCGGGTCTGGCCGATCACGCTGGCGACCGGCCACGTCGGCAGCCCGACGAGGATCCCCGCCAACTCCGACGCGCTCGCGATCCTCCCGAACGGCGGCAGCGCCTACTTCACGAACGTCGCGGACGGGACGCTGACGCCCTTCACGCTGTCGAGCGAGGCCGTCGGTGTGCCGATCAACCTTTCGAGCGCGACGCCCGACGCCGTCGCGATCACGCCCGACGGCAGCACGGCCTACATCGCCAGCAACAGCGCCGGCACGCTCACTCCGCTGACGCTCGCCAGCGGCGCCAGCGGCACGGCGATCGGACTCGGCGCGGGTACGCATCCGACATCGGTGGCGATCTCCTCCGATGGCATCACTGCCTACGTCACGGACTTCGGCACCGCTCAGATAACCCCGGTCACGCTCGCCACCGGCGCGGTCGGCGCACCGATCGGCGTCGCCGCACAGCCGAGCGCGATCGCTCTGGTGCCGGCCAGCGGCATCACCAACGCGCCGCCGCCGACGACGACGCCCACGCCCACGACCACGACCACAACCGGAACGAGCTCAACGGGAAGCGGGACGGGCAACAGCAAGAGCACGCTCGGCAACCAGCAGCTGACGCTGAAGGTGACACCGAACCCTGTCGCGGCGAGCCGAGGCGGGGGCAGCAACGCGCAGGTCTGCTACGCGCGCAGGGCGACGGTCAGCTTCAGGCTCACCCGCAAGACGATCCGCCACGCGGCCAAGCTCAGGTTCAGTTACGTGACCTTCACGCTGGGCAAGGAGTCAAAGAAGTCGAAGAAGCTGCCGGCCACCGCTCACTTCCCGCTGCGCGGCCTCAGCACAGGCGTGCACACGCTGAACGTCAAGGCGTTCTTCACCGAATCGCTCGCGCGCGCCGGCAAGGCCAAGGGCCAGAAGCGCAAGCTGACGGTCACGCTCAGCAAGACGATCAAGCAGCCGTTCAGCGTCTGCTGAGCCGCCGGATACCTAAGAGCACCTGACCGACTGTACGTTCAGCGGTCTGATGATCAAGAAATCTTTCCTGGCCACGGCTGTGCCGATGCTCGCTATGAGCGTCGCCCTTGCCGCTAGGCCGCGGCGTCGCGCTTGAGCGCGTCGAGCCCGGCACGCAGGAACAGCAGGCCGCGCGCGCACTCGGCCAGCGGGTCGAAGCTGTCGGGATGCTCGACCGCCTTCGCCGCCATCGTGATGAAGAGGGCGGTGATCGCGCCCGCGAACACACGCGGGCCCGAGTCATCGGCAGGCAGACCGAGCTCGCCCGCCAGGCTCGCCGAGATCAGCTGCTCGGCGTGCTCGAGCTTGCCGCGCAGGGTCCGGCGCAGGTATGGGTCGGTCCAGATCGCGCGCATCTTCAGGCGCCGCAGCTCGGCGTCCTCCTGGCCGGCGTCGATGCGCGCCTGCACGAAGCGCGCGAGCCGCTCGACCAGGTCATCGTCGCGACCCTCGACCCACTCGCGAAACGTCGAGGCGCCCTCCTGCTCGTCGAAGAGGATCGCCTCCTTGGTCGGGTAGCGCACGTAGACCGTGCGTGGCGCGACGTCGGCGCGCGCCGCGATCTGATCGACCGTCGTGTGGTCGTAACCCTGCTCGAGCGCGAGCTCGGCGGCGGCCCGTTCGATCGCCTCGCGCGTGCGCGCGTTCTTGCGCTCCCTGAGTCCGTGACATTCCTTCACGCGCTGATCATATACCTAAATCAACATTTATCCGCAAAATTGCAGAGGTCTGCAGATTTGCGCTAGTCTGTCGCGCATATGAGAACACTCGCCGCCTGGTGCGTCCGGCACCGCAAAACCGTCATCGCGGGCTGGCTGGCCAGCCTGATCGCCCTTGCCGCCGTGCTCTCGAGCGTCGGCTCCGGATACCAGAACAGCTTCGGGCTGAGCGGGACGCAGAGCTACGAGGCTCAGCAGCTGCTCAAGCAGGCTGCGCCAAAGGCTGCGGGTGACCGCGAGCAGATCGTGATCGGCTCTGGCTCCGTGCGCAATCCCGCCGTCAAGCTGCGCGTCGAGAGCATGCTCGCGCAGGTCGCGAAGCTGCCGGAGGTCGCGTCTGTCGTCTCGCCCTACTCGGCCGCGGGCGCCGCCCAGATCTCCAAGTCGGGCCAGGTGGCATTCGCGAGCGTGACGATGACCAAGCTCGCGCCCGGCTTCACAGTCGCTCAGTCCAAGCAGTTCGTCGACACCGCGCGGGCTGCCGCCGGCTCCGGCCTGCACGTCGCGGTCGCCGGCCAGGTGGCCGAGCAGAGCGAACCGGCCAGCGACTCGAGCGCCGGCCTCGGTGCGATCGCTGCGCTGATCGTGCTGCTAGTCGTGTTCGGATCTTTCTTGGCGGCGATGCTGCCGCTACTCACCGCCGGCCTCGCCCTGGGCGTGGGCATCTCCGTGATCGGGCTGCTCTCCAACGCGATCACAATGGCGAGCTTCAGCTCCCAACTCTCATTGCTGATCGGACTCGGCGTCGGCGTCGACTATGCGCTCTTCATCGTCACACGCCACCGACAGGGCCTCCAGCAGGGCAAATCGGTGGAGGAGGCGATCGTCGACGCGATCGACACCTCCGGCCGCGCCGTAATGTTCGCCGGGATCACCGTCTGCATCGCGCTGCTGGGGATGTTCGCGCTCGGCGTGAGCTTCCTCTACGGAGTCGCGATCGCGGCTGCCGTGGTCGTCTCCTTCACGGTGCTCGCGGCGCTGACACTGCTGCCGGCGATGCTCGGGCTGATGGGCACGCGCGTGCTCGGGCGGCGCAGGCGCCGCAAGCTCGAGGGCGGCGCTGTGCAGCCCGCCGGCGCGGCCGGGCCGCTCTGGACCCGCTGGACGGGCGCGCTTCAGGCCCGTCCTGTCCCGTTGGCACTCGTGGCCCTGGCCGTGATGGGCACGCTAGCGGTCCCCTTCCTGTCGATGCGGCTCGGCTCCTCCGACGCCAGCTCGGATCCCGCCGGCACCACCACGCGCCAGGCGTACGAACTCCTGGCGAAGGGCTTCGGCGCCGGCTACAACGGCCCGCTGCAGCTGGTCGCCGAGGTCAGCGACTCCGGCCAGGAGCAGGCCTTCTCGCGGACACTCAGCGCCGTCTCACACACCAGCGGCGTCGCTGCGGTGGCGCCGGCCGTGACGCTGCCGGGCTCGAGCACCGGCAGGCAGGTGATGTTCGCCAATGTCTACCCGGTCGGCTCGCCGCAGGCGGCCTCCACAAGCACGCTGCTGACCAGGCTGCGCAACACCGTCATTCCCGCCAAGGCTCGCGGCACCGGGCTGAAGGTGCTGGTCGGTGGCCAGACCGCGATCTTCGCCGACTTCGCCAGCGTGCTGTCGAGCAAGCTGCCGCTGTTCATCGGCGTGGTCGTGCTGCTCTCGTTCCTGCTGCTGGCGGCGGTCTTCCGCAGCATCGTGATCCCACTGATGGCGGCGGTGATGAACATGCTCTCGGCCGGTGCCGCCTTCGGCGTGCTGGTCGCCGTCTTCCAGTGGGGCTGGCTCGCATCGCTGCTCGGCGTCAGCCAGACCGGCCCGATCGAGGCGTTCATCCCGGTGATGATGTTCGCGATCCTGTTCGGACTGTCGATGGACTACGAGGTGTTCCTCGTCAGTCGCATCTACGAGGAATGGCATCGCACCGGGGACAACCGGCTGGCCGTCACGCGCGGGCTGCAGGCCACCGGGCGCACGATCAGCGCCGCCGCCGCGATCATGGTGCTCGTCTTCGGATCGTTCCTGCTCGGCGGGCAGGTGGTGATCAAGATGTTCGGCCTCGGGCTGGCCGGCGCCGTGCTGCTCGACGCGGCGATCGTGCGGATGGTGCTGGTGCCGGCACTGATGCTGGCGATCGGCAAGCTCAACTGGGCGCTGCCGAGCTCGCTCGAGCGGATCCTGCCGCGGCTCAACGTCGAGGGATCGGTGAGCGAGGCCAAGGACGCGCAGCACGGTCATCACCCGCATCTCAACCTGCAGCCGCCGCTGCGGACCCAGCCCGCCGAGTGGTAGCAGGCCCCGGCAGTGCGTTTATGCCCTCATCGATCGATTAGACCTGCAGGCTCGTCAGTCGCTGCAGCCTGACCTCGGCTGTGAGCGCGTGACCCTCGAAGTGCTCCTCGTGGCTGATCGCCGCGACGGCCGGGGCGACCAGTCGCGTCCCCTCCGGTGTGAGGCGCTGATAGGTGCAGGTCTTCAGGAACTTGCCAACCCACAGCCCTCCTGTATAGCGGGCCGCCCGCGAG
>DASZMI010000061.1:0-19318 GCA_035551915.1 Solirubrobacteraceae bacterium
GCACCGTTCGCTATCCGGGACTCGCGTCGTGACCATCAGGAAGATCATCGGTAAGCCGTGTGCGGGAAAACCGCACGCACGGATTGAAAGGGGAATGGGGAAACGGGCCTTCACGGCACCGCGCCCCTGACTACCAATGAAAATTGTTAAGGTGCGGCGCGTCGGGAACAGCAACGTCGTCTCGCTTCCGCGTGAGCTCGAGGCGAGTGGCTATGTCCCAGGGACGTCGGTGCTCGTCGAAGAGCTGCCGGACGGATAGCTGCGGATACTGCCGACCGACAGGGTGCGGGAGCGGGTGCGCGAGATCGCCGCACGCGCTGTCAGCGAGCGTGCTGAGGCCCTGGAGATCCTCGCCAGTCACGACGCTGACCAAGACGCCTAGCGGTGACCGACGAACACGACGAAGGGGACTTCGTCTACCTCGGCGTTGACGATGCGTTGGAGATCTACGCCGCGATCTTCGGTCTGACGGCCGTGCAGGCTGCCGATCATCTCCGGAGCCGCGCGCCCTTGAGGGAGCGCTGGGACGCCCAGCCACTTACGCGCACTATCAGGAGGCTGACCTCGCGCTGCAGGCCGCCGTCCTCGCGCATGGCATCGCCGAGACCCAGTCCTTCGTCGACGGCAACAAGCGGGAGGCGCTGATCGCGCTGATCACGTTCCTCGAGCTCAACGGCCATGTGCTCGTTGCCGACGATCCTGAGCTTGCCTCCTGGATCATCAGCTTCAGCGCTGGTGCGACTCCCGAGGAAGTCGCCGGACAGCTGCGCGCGCGCCTGAAGCGTGTGACCTGAAATTTCGTGTCCCGAAATATGTCCCGAACGCGGGCAATTCTGACTTCACGGAATTGCACTGAGCTGCCCTTCGCCACCAGTGTTTGTGGCAATTGCCCTGCAAATGAGCGACTCGTAATCCCAAGGTTGCAGGTTCGATTCCTGCACGGCCCACTCACTCACTTGCCAAAGCCCCGCGGACCTCGGACCGGGGCTTTCGTTGTTTCTGATTCGTCCGCCGACACGTCATAGCGTCGAGCGCACGGGCCGCTACCGCGACCGTTGCTCGATCTCTGCGAGGCGCACAGCGATCAGGTCTTCGACCAAGGGCTTCGGCAGCGGGCTGTCGACCGGGAAGTGCAGCGCGCTCTTGGTCATCGTGTATCCCGCGAGTTGCCGTTCGAGGCGACCCAGGACCGAGCCGCTGAACGGCAGATAGCTGAGGTGGTCCTTGAACGCCGCGAATCCCGCCACGATCTTCCCTCCGACGCGGAACGCGGGCACCCGATACGAGATCACCTGCTCGGCATTGGGCACGATCTCGAGAATCGTCCGGCGCAGAGCCTCGAGCGTGGCGCGATTGGGCTCATCGACGCCCGCCAGGTATTCGTCGACCTCTTCGGCGGACATGGCTGGTCAGCCTACGACGGACAGGTTGCTTTGGCCAGCCGGCGCTTTGCTTCGCCGCGGCATGGGGCGCGGCAGTCGGAGAACGCGTGGGTCAGTTCGCAGGTTCTTCCGTCTCGGAGGCCGCGTTCCTTGATCGCTCGGAAGATGGAGCGAGCGCGGACTGGGTGGAGCCGCGCATTCTTGGCTCGCTCGCGGTCGGGATCGGTCGTGTGGCCTCCCAGTCGTCACCGCTCGCTCGGGCAGCGGGAGCGGTCGCAGCGTCATGCCCCGCCGCCCCCCGTCACGAACCACGATGCCACACTGGTCCGGGATGAAGCTCGCACCCGTCGCAGCAGGGGGTCTGGATGAAAGAATCGGAGGAGTCATCGGCGATCTGCTTAACGGGTCCTGAAAATCCGGCGTCCTTGACGGAATCGCCGATGATCCGCCCGATTCTTTCATCCAGGCTTGTTGGATCAGATCCCGCACAGGTCGGAATCTCCGCAGCGTCCAACCTCGTCGTGCACGACAACCGACAAGCGCTTTCCGGGATTCTCGCCGGTGGCGACCACCGGCCGCCGCGAGCGAGTCGTGCTGTGATTGAGCCGGACGCTCGCGGGAATAGGTAGCTGCAATGGACGACGCACAGGTGACACTGACCCTCGCGCGGGCACGGATCGGCATCGGCCTCACGCTGGTGATGCTCCCGGGCCTCTCGGCGCGCATGTTGAGCGGGCGCAAGGCGGCCGGGATCGAGCCGCTGCTCACGCGCATGCTCGGCGCACGTGACCTGGTGCTCGGGCTCGGGACCGTGATCGCGCTCGATCGCGGCGCTCCGGTGCGGGGATGGGTCGAGGCATCGGCTGCATCGGATGTCGCCGACACCCTCGCCTGCCTGCTGGCGAAGTCGCGGATGAGCGCACATGCGTTCTCGGTGACCGTGGCGCTGGCCTCCGGCTCGGCGGCGGCCGGTGCGTATCTGTCGCGGCGACTGGACCCGCCGCCCCCGGCGCATCCGCACCAGCCCGAGGCGGTTTTCACCGGGCATCCCGAGTAGCGCCGGGTGCCGGGCGGCCGAGCAGCAAGGCCGAGCAGCAAGGCCGACGGGAATGCAGAGCAGGAAGGCAGCGCAGGAACGGAGAGCAGGAACGGAGAGCAGGAACGGAGAAGCGCGCGCGAGCGCGCCGCGAGTAGCCTGCGGCCATGCACGTCGCGGACAGTCACGAGTTCATCCGCGTTCACGGCGCGCGCGCGAACAATCTCAAGGACCTCAGCGTCGAAATTCCCAAGCGGCGCCTGACGGTGTTCACCGGCGTCTCCGGATCCGGCAAGAGCTCGCTCGTCTTCAGCACGATCGCGGCCGAGTCCCAGCGACTGATCAACGAGACCTACAGCGCCTTCGTTCAAGGATTCATGCCCTCGCTCGCCCGTCCCGACGTGGACGTGCTCGACGGACTGACGACCGTCATCACCGTGGACCAACAGCGGATGGGCGCCGACGTCCGCTCGACGGTCGGCACGGCCACCGACGCGAACGCGCTCCTGCGCATCCTCTTCAGCCGCCTGGGCAAACCTCACATCGGTCCGCCGCCGGCGTTTGCCTTCAACGTCCCGTCCGTCCGTGCCAAGGGCGCGATAACGATCGAGCGCGGTGACGGCAAGACGATCAGCAAGAGCTTCTCCCGTGCCGGTGGCATGTGCCCCCGCTGCGAGGGCCTCGGCCGTGTCTCCGACCTCGACTTCACCGAGCTGTTCGACGAGGAGCTGTCACTCAACGAGGGAGCGATGAAGGTTCCGGGGTACGGCGCCAACACCTGGAACGGCGGCCTCTACGCCGGCTCCGGCTTTGTCGACCCTGACAAGCCCATCCACAGGTACACCAAGAAGGAACGCCAGGACTTCCTCTACCACGAGCCGGTCCGGGTCAAGGTCAGGGGCATCAACATGACCTATGAGGGCCTGGCCGTGCGGATCCAGAAGACGATGTTGAGCAAGGAGCGCGACTCGATGCAGCCACATATCCGCGCCTTCGTCGACCGCGCGGTGACCTTCACTGCCTGTCCCGACTGCGAGGGAACGCGCCTCACCACCGCGGCCAGGTCGTCGAAGATCGCCGGAATCAGCATCGCCGATGCCTGCGCGATGGAGGTCAGAGATCTGGCTGAATGGGTGCTCAACCTCGGCGAGCCGTCAGTCGCGCCGCTGCTCGAGTCGCTTGGCCGGCTGCTCAATTCGTTCGCTGAGATCGGGCTCGGCTACCTGTCGCTCGAGCGCCCGTCGGGGACGCTCTCGGGCGGCGAGGCGCAGCGCGTGAAGATGGTGCGCCAGCTCGGCTCGGCGCTGACAGACGTCACCTATGTCTTCGACGAGCCGACCAGCGGCCTGCATCCGCACGACATCCAGCGCATGAACGGGCTGCTGCTCCGGCTGCGCGACAAGGGCAACACGGTGCTCGTGGTCGAGCACAAGCCCGAGACGATCGCGATCGCCGACCACGTGATCGACCTCGGGCCGGGAGCGGGCCGCGACGGCGGCACCGTCTGCTTCGAGGGCACGCTCGAGAAGCTGCGCAAGAGCAAGACGCTCACCGGCCGCCACCTCGGAGATCGCGCGCGGCTCAAGGATCAGGTGCGCGAGCCCACCGGCAACCTGGCGATCCGCGGTGCCACCACGAACAACCTCAAGGCCGTGGACGTTGACATCCCGCTCGGGGTTCTGGTCGCGATCACCGGCGTGGCCGGCTCGGGCAAGAGCTCGCTGGTGCACGGCTCGATGCCAGACGACGCCGGCGTCATCTCGATCGACCAGGAGCCCATCCGCGGTTCGCGGCGCAGCAACCCGGCCACCTACAGCGACCTGCTCGAACCGATCCGCAAGGCGTTCGCCAAGGCCAACGGCGTCAAGCCGGCGCTGTTCAGCGCCAACTCGGAGGGCGCCTGCCCGAACTGCAACGGAGCCGGCGTTGTCTACACCGACCTGGGTGTGATGGCCAGCGTCGCCACCACGTGCGAGGAGTGCGAGGGCCGGCGCTTCCAACAGTCCGTGCTCGAGTACCGCCTCGGTGGCCGCAACATCAGCGAGGTGCTGGCCATGTCGGTCAGTGAGGCGCACGAGTTCCTCGCCGCGGGCGAGGCCCGCACACCCGCTGCGGTCGCGATCCTCGAGCGCCTGTCGGCCGTCGGCCTCGGCTACCTGACGCTCGGCCAGCCGCTTCCGACGCTGTCCGGCGGTGAGCGTCAGCGGCTGAAGCTCGCGACGCAGATGGCCGTGACAGGCGGCATCTATGTGCTCGACGAGCCGACCACGGGCCTGCACCTCGCCGACGTCGAGCAGATGCTGGGCCTGCTCGACGAACTCGTCGCGTCCGGCAGGTCAGTGATCGTGATCGAGCACCACCAGGCCGTGATGGCGCATGCTGACTGGATCATCGACCTTGGCCCCGGGGCGGGCCATGATGGTGGCGAGGTGGTGTTCGAGGGGACCCCACAGGAACTGGTCGCGGTGAACGCGACGCTGACGGCTCAGCACCTGGCCGAGTACGTCGGCGCGTCAATCGCCTGACCCATCGCGTTCAAGAATCCTCGGCCAGCGGCCGATCATCTGATGGCATGAGTTTCTCCGACGTGATCGGTCAGGTAGACCAGATCGTCCAGTGGGAGCAGCAGCTGTCGAATCCGGCCGCCGCGACCCAGTCCGCAGGCACGGCCGCCACCGGGACCACCTCCGATACGAGTTCCAGCGACGCCTCCGGCGGCGCCTCGTTCTCCAATGCGCTCGCCCAGGCCCAGGCGCAGGATGCGACCGGCAGCGCAGCGTTGCTGGACCCCTCGACCGGCGCTACGGACGCTACGGGCACCACGAGTGCCACCGGCACTACCGCCACGAGTGCCACCGGCGCTACCGCCACGAGTGCCACGAGCGCCGGTGATCTGTTGAGCGGCGGGGACAGCCAGCTGCTGAGCGCACTGCAGTCCGCCGGCGGCGATTCGGGCTCGGGCTCCTCCTCGAGCGTGCTCAGCGCGCTCGAGTCCGCGCTGCAGAGCAGTGGCACCGCGGGCGCGACCTCCGCCACGGCCGGCGGCAGCCCCGCCCCGGCCACGAGCGTCGGCGACGCTCGCGTCCAGTCGATGATCCAGGAGGCGGACAGCCTGATCGGCAAGCCCTACGTCTGGGGTGGCGGCCACAACAACTTCGGGCCGCAGAGCGGCTATGACTGCTCCGGCTTCGTCTCCGCCGTGCTCCACGCCGGCGGCTACCTGGCCAGCCCGCAGGACACCGAGACGCTGCCGTCGGCCGCCGGCATCGAGTCCGGCCCGGGCCAGTACGTGACGATCTATGACCGCACCACGCCCGGGCAGGAGGGTCATGTGATCATGGAGATCAACGGCCAGTTCTACGAGTCCGGTGGCCAGCAGGGCAGCTGGGGCGGCGGCGGTGGCGTCCAGAGGATCTCGACCCCGTCGGCCTCCTACCTCTCCAGCTTCAACCTGATCCTGCACCCCGCCGGTCTCTGACCGGCGGGCCCGCGCGCTCAGCCCGGCGCGCGACCGAGCCACTGCTCGCGCGTGATCCGCCAGCACCACTCGATCCCGATCTCGGCCTGGGCCTGCGGCTTGCCGCGACCGCGGCGTTGATCGCCGATGCGTCGGGCGATCGCCAGGTCCGCACGGTCACATCGCCCTGAGCGCCTGGCTCGGCGGCCAGTGGTTGGCGCTCCGCCTGCAAGGACCGGGACCTTATCGGCCGCTATCGTCGCTGGGGATGAGCACGAGCAGTGTCGGCGTGCGCGGCGGCCTGACCGCGAGTACGCGGTGGTCGCGACTGCGCTCGAGTCTCCGGGCGCAGTTCTTCTCGGACTCGGCCCGGACCGCCGAGACCGTGCTCGGCCTGATCTGGCTGCTGGACGCAGGTCTTCAGTTCCAGTCCTTCATGTACTCGAAGGGCTTCGTCGCGATGCTGACGGCGATGGACGCGAGTCAGCCGCACTGGCTCGGAGCCAGCGTCAACTGGGCGGCGCATGCCGCCGGCGGCAACCCGAGCCTGTACAACACGCTGTTCGCGCTGCTGCAGTCGGCGCTCGGCTTCGGCCTGCTCTACCGCCCGACGGTCAGGGTGGCGCTGATCGGCACCGTCGCCTGGTCGCTGATCGTGTGGTGGTTCGGCGAGAGCTTCGGAATGCTGTTCATGAACGGCGCCGAGCCGCTGACCGGCGCCCCCGGTGCAGCGGTCATCTACGCGCTGGTCGGGCTCGTGATCTGGCCCGGGCGTCCCGGCGGGCTGCTCGGCATCCGCGGCACCCGGATCATGTGGGCCGGCCTCTGGCTGCTCAGCGCCTACCTCTGGCTCCTGCAGTCCTCGGCCGCGGCCAACGCCACCCGCGACATGATCAACGCGGCGCCGTCGGGGATGAGCTGGCTCTCGAGCATGCAGGATGGCTTCGCCAGCGCGGCCGGCGGCGACGGGCTGATCATCGCGCTGGTGCTGGCGGCACTGTCGGCGGCGATCGCGATCGGAGTCGGCGGCAACCGCCACGCCAGAGCCCTGCTGCTGATCTCGATCGTGCTGCAGCTGCTCTACTGGCTCGTCGGCCAGGGCTTCGGCGGGATCTTCCAGGGCGGCGCCACCGACCCGAACGCGGCTCCGCTGTTCATCCTGCTCGCCTGCACCCTGATGCCCCTCAGCCGCTACCAGCTGACCGCCGAACCCGCGACCGAGGCGACGACGTGAGCACCCGCGCCAGGAGCGCGACCGCCGCCGCGGTGGCGGCGCTGCTGCTTGCCGGCTGCGCCAGCGCCGACAAGCATCAGAGCACCCTGACGAAGAGCTCGAGCATGGCGGGGATGAACATGGCCACCGGTACCGAGACGGCCGTGAGCGGCGTCAAGCCGGTGGCGATCCGCACCCTCGCCACCGCCTACTGGCAGGACATGGAGATCCAGGCGCAGACGATGACGCCGGTCGCCTTCGTGGTCTTCACGGGGGACGGCCGGGAGCGCCTCTTCACGCCACCCAGGGGCGCCGCCTTCCACCTGATGGTGATGCTGACCGACCGTCACACGCACTTCCAGATCCCCTACGCGAGCGTCTGGGCGTCGATCACCAACAGCTCCGGCAAGCTCGTCTACAACGACCAGCAGTGGCCGATGATCTCCGAGTACGTGGGCACCCACTACGGCAACAACGTGCCCCACCTGGCGCCCGGCCGCTACACGCTCAAGCTGCTGATCAGCCCGCCGGTTTCGGCGCGCCATCTCGAGTACCGGCACGTCTGGCGCAAGCAGCACGCGGTGATCGAGCACTTCACCTGGACATGAGCGCGCGCGGCGTCTTCACGCGCCGCCGCTTCCTGACCGGCGCCGGCGGACTCGCGGCGGCGGCGGTGGCAGCGGGGGTCGTGATCGATCAATCCGCCAGCGGCCTTGCTGTGCCGCTGGCGGTCCTGCCCGCCCCGGTGTCCGGCCTGCCCGTGCGCCAGCACGCCTGGGACGCGACGTTGATCCGCGACGAGTACGGGAACGCGACGCCGCCGCGTTACGACCGCCTGCTGCTGTTCGACGTGCGCGGCACCCCCGGTCCGCGCCACGTGCGGTTGCTCGAGTCCGAGCTGCGCAAGCTCGAGCACGCCCACCGCTGGAGCCCCGCCGGGCTGCTGTTCACGGCCGGCTGGGCGCCCGCCTACTTCGAGCAGGTGCTGCACCTCTCCAGCCCGATCCCGCGCGCGACCGCGCTGGCGGAGTTCGAGCAGCCGACGATCGATCGCTTCCACCTCTGCCTGCACCTCGCCTCCGACGACGCCACGCTGCTGGATGCCTGCCAGGCGCGGTTGCGGGCCCGGCTCGCTCCGATCCTGCGCCTTCGCCAGCTACGCACAGGGTTCGCGGGCGCAGGGTTGGCAGCCGCCCACCAGCGGGTGGGCGGCATCCCCAGCGGCAACCACGTGAGCCAGTCGGCGCCGCTGTTCATGGGCTTCAAGTCGGCGCTCAGGCGCAACCAGGCCAGCGAGGATGCGGTCACGATCGCCACGGGTGAGTTCGCGCAGGGCACGACGATGGCCGTCAGCTACATGACCCTGAGCCTCGACAGCTGGTACGGGGAGCTCAGCTCCGCCCAGCGCGTGGCGCGCATGTACTCACCGCAGACCACGCCCGAGCAGGTCGCGCGCTTCACCACCGATGCCGAGTCCAACCCTGGGTTGCTCGGCGAGGCGATCCGGCGGCACGGCGTGATCGGGCACGCACAGGCCTCGGCCCGGGCTCGTCGCGGCGGCAAGCCACTGATCCTGCGGCGCGACTTCGACACCGTAGACGGCGGCCAGGCCGGCCTGCACTTCGTCTCGCTGCAGCGCGCGATCGCTGACTTCGTCGCGACGCGGACGGCCATGAATCAGGTGAACGCCCAGCTCGAGAACCCGGCGATCACGGCGACCGTGAACAACGGGATCAACGAATTCATCTTCGTGCAACGCCGTGCGAACTACATCCTGCCCTCGCGCGCGCAGCGGTCTTTTCCGCTCTTGCCGGGCCGCGAATCGCTGATCTGACGCCGGATCGCTCAAAACATCGCCTCTGCGGCCGATCTAGGACATATGGCCATAGAAGTGCCGGGGCTCGCGCTCGGCGCAATAGACGTGATCGAACAGCTGGGAGACGCCGTCGTGGCCACTGACCTCGACGGCACGATCATGCTCTTCAACGCCGCCGCCGAGGAGCTCTACGGGTACAGCGCGGACGAGATCATCGGGCGGAACATCGCGGTGCTGACGCCCGCGGCCATCGTCGAACAGGCGGAGGCGGAGCGCGCGCGTGTGCAGCACGGCGAGACACGGCGGCTGACCGACCACCTGCTGACGCGAGCCGGAGCCACCTGCGCGGTCGAGCTGACGATTTCACCGATGCGTGACGCCACCGGCGCGATCGTCGGCTCGCTGGGAGTCGCGCGGGACGCCTCCGCACGGATGCTGCGCGAGACACAGCTCGAGGACGTATCCGCACTGGCCGCCGAGACCGAGACGGTCGCGGTGGTGGGCACCGACCGCGATGGCCTGATCACCATCTTCAATCGCGGTGCCGAGGAGATGCTCGGCTACACGGCCGAGGAGGCCGTCGGTCGCCTCAACGGCATGGTGCTGCTCGATCCCGAGGAGATCAAGCGCCGCGAGGAGGCAAACGGCGGCGCCAGCGCCTTCCTGCGCTCGCATCTCGGCGAGCGCGACGAGGATGTCTGGACCTACATCCGCAAGGACGGGTCGCGGATCGACGTGCTGCTGACGATTCGCGCCAACTTCAACCGCTTCGGCGAGATCGACGGCTTCCTGTCCTTCGGGCGCGACGTCTCGGAGATGCAGAAGGCGGAACTCGCCCGTGTACAGGCCGAGGAGCGCTTCCGGACCGCCTTCGAGCACGCGCCGATCGGCCTGGCGATCGTGGCGCTTGAGGGCACGCAGGCGGGCTGCTGGACACAGACCAATCCGGCGCTGGCGCGCATCCTCGGGCACGAGCCGGGCGCGCTCGACGGGATCCGGATCGACGACATCACCCACCCGGACGACCGCCATCCCACCGAGGGCTTCCTCGATGACCTCCGCAGCCAGCGGCCGATCGAGGTCGAGAAGCGCTTCGCGTGCAAGGACGGCAGCTTCGTCTGGGCGTACGTGACCTCGACCCCGGTGCCGAGCCTGCACGGCGGGCCCGCGTCCCACGCTGTCACCCAGTTGATGGACATCAGCGAGCGCCGCAGCTTCGAGCAGCAGCTGCGTCACATGGCCGAGCACGACCCGCTCACCGGGCTCTTCAACCGCCGCCGCTTCGAGGCCGAGCTCGAGCGCGTGGTCGACGTCGCACGCGCCCACGACGAGCACGCGGCCCTGCTTGTGCTCGACCTTGACGGCTTCAAGTCGGTCAACGACCGCTTCGGCCACTCGGTCGGGGACGACCTCGTCACGCACATCGGCGGGCTGCTGCGCCGCAGCGTGCGCAAGCTCGACTTCATCGCCCGTCTGGGAGGCGATGAGTTCGCGATCATCCTGCGCGACTGCAAGCTCAAGCAGGCCACCGACGTCGCCGAAAAGGTGCTGGACGCGATCCGCACGCGCGGCGTGGTCGTGACCCCGCAGGGAACCGCGCGCGTCACCACCTCGATCGGCATCGCGCAGTTCCAGCCGGGGTCCAACTGCGGCGCCGATGAGCTGGCCGTGAGCGCCGACACCGCCATGTATGAGGCCAAGGCCGAGGGCCGCAACACCTACGCCGTCTACGCGTCGGACAAGTCGCGGCCCCGCGGGGTGCAGGAGCGCGACTCGTGGTTCTCAAGGCTGCGCCGCGCGCTCGAGGAGGATCGCTTCGTGCTGTTCGCGCAGCCGATCGTGCCGATCTTCAGCGCCGGCCTGCCGCGCTACGAGCTGCTGATTCGCATGCTCGACGACGGCGGCGCCCTGATCCCGCCGGGCGCCTTCCTGCTGAACGCGGAACGCTACGACCTGATCGGCGAGATCGACCGCTGGGTGCTGAAGAAGGCGATCACGCTGCTGCACCAGCACGCGACTGCCGGCAACGATTTCAGCGTCTCCGTGAACCTCTCGGGCAAGACGATGAACGACCTGGAGCTCGCGGGCGATCTCCGGGAGATGCTCAAGGACAACCCGATTCCCGCCGGCCGCCTCGTTGTCGAGGTGACCGAGACCGCGGCGATCGTCAACATCGAGCGCGCGCGCGAGCTCTCGCAGCAGCTGCGCGAGCTGGGCTGCCTGTTCGCGCTCGATGACTTCGGCTCGGGCTTCTCGTCCTTCTACTACCTCAAGCACCTCGAGTTCGACTACCTCAAGATCGACGGTGAGTTCATCGTCAACCTCGTCAATACCGCGACCGACCAGCTGCTGGTCAAGGCCGTGGTCGACATCGCCCGCGGCCTCGGCACCCAGACGGTCGCCGAGTTCGTCGGAGACGACGAGACGGTCGAGCTCCTGCGGCAGCTCGGAGTCGACTACGGGCAGGGCTATCACCTCGGGCGGCCGGCGGCCGTGCACGAGCTCCTGCCGCAGCTGCCGGCGTCCGGGTCACAATCGCGCTCAAGCGTCTGATTCGTTCGAATGTCCGCAGCAGCTTTTCCGAGGTTCTTATCGAGGCTCGCTACCGTCGATACGTCTTGTCTCGCGCCGGAATGACAAAGGTCCTGTGCGTGGCCGCCCCGCTCGCGGTCACGCTCTCGCTCGGCGCCGCGCCGGCGCTCGCGGGCCAGCGTGAGGTCCGCATCGGAACCGCGCCGCAGCCACCTGCCCGCACCACCCTCGTGGCCGGGTCCGCGTCGCTTCAGACGATGCAGATCACAGTCGCGCTCTCACCCCGGAATCCCACGGCCCTGCGTGACTACGCCGATGGAGTCGGCAACCCCACATCGCCCGACTACCGCCGCTACCTGACGCCGATCCAATTCCGCGATCGCTTCGCCCCTCGGCGCCAGGCGCTGATCAGGGTCGAGGCCGAGCTTCGACGCCACGGCCTCGAGCCGGGGGCTCTCACGCGCAACGGGCTCGCGGTGCACGTGCGTGCCAGCAGCGCCGCGATCGAGCACGCCTTCGACATCGAGCTCGTGCGGGTGCGCCTGGCCGACGGGCGCGATGCGGTCTACAACGACCTCGCCCCGGCGGTCGACGCAGGCGTCGCGCCCCAGATCCAGGCGGTGATCGGGCTCAGCAGCCTCGCGGCCATGGAGCGCCTCGATGTCACGCATGCGAGCGCGGCGACGCGCGGCGACGCGAGCGGTGCGAGCAGCTTCCGGACGAGCTCGGCGCACGTCGCCACCGGCGGCCCGCAGCCCTGCCTGAAGGCCTCTGAGGTGGCTCCCGGCCAGGGCGCCTACACCGCCGACCAGATCGCGACCGCCTACGGCTTCTCCGGCGTCTACGCAAACGGCGACCAGGGCCAGGGCGTGACGATCGGCGCCTACGAGCTGGAGTCGAACTCGCCCACTGACATCGCCGCCTACCAGCATTGCTACCGCACCGACGCCACCGTCACCTACGACCAGGTCGACGGCGGCGCCGGCAAGGGCATCGGCCAGGGCGAGGCGGCGCTCGACATCGAGCAGCTGATCGGGCTGGCGCCGCGCGCGAAGATCCTTGTCTACCAGGGCCCCAACAACAACTCCGACAACCCGGGCACCGGCCCCTACGACACGCTGGCGGAGATGATCTCCCAGGACCAGGTGCAGGTGATCTCCAATTCATGGGGTGAGTGTGAGGCGTTGGAGGGCGCGACCGACGCGCACGCCGAGGACACGCTGCTGCAGGAGGCGGCCACCCAGGGGCAGACGTTCGTCTCCGCCGCCGGCGACTCCGGCTCCGAGGACTGCTGGAGCCAGCCGCCGGGCGGCAACACGAACAACTCGCTGAGCGCCGATGACCCCGCCACGCAGCCATTCACGATCGCGGTCGGCGGCACCTCGATGAGCGCGGTCGGGCCGCCGCCGGCCGAGACGGTCTGGGACGACGACAACCCCGGGATCAACTACTCGCGCTTCGGTGTCCAGCAGGGCGCGGGCGGTGGCGGCATCTCGTCGTTCTGGCCGATGCCGGCCTGGCAGGCGTCCGCGGCCCCGGCGCTCGGCGTGATCAACAGCGCCTCCTCCGGCACGCCCTGCGCCGCTGCCGCCGGCAGCTACTGCCGCGAGGTGCCCGACGTCTCCGCCGACGCCGATCCGCTGACGTCCTACCTCGACTACTGGAACGGTCAGGACACCAACACCCATGCCGAATCGGGCTGGCAGGGAACCGGCGGCACCAGCGGTGCCGCGCCCGTCTGGGCCGCCCTGTTCGCGCTGGCCGACGCCAGCCGCAGCTGCCGCGGCACGCTAGTCGGCTTCGCCGGCCCGACGCTCTACGCGCTCGCCGGCGCCTCGCAGGCGACCTACTTCAACGACGTCACGACCGGCAACAACGACTTCACTCCGAGCGGCAACAGCTCCGGGATGTACGCGGCCGGCGTCGGCTATGACATGGCCAGCGGACTCGGCACGCCCAAGGCCGCCGCGCTCGTCCCGGCGCTCTGCGCGCAGGCGGTCCGGGTGGCCGATCCGGGGCAGGTCTACACCTTCTACGGCCAGCACGTGCGCCTGCGCATGCACGCCTCGCTGCCGGCCGGGCTTTCGGGGCCGATCAGCTACCGCGCGCAGCGCCTGCCGGTGGGGCTGCACATCGACCACAGCACCGGCGTGATCAGCGGCAGCGTCGGCCGTGCCGGCTTGCGCACCGTCACCGTCACCGCCGGTAGCGCCACCGGCAACTACGGCTCGATCCGCTTCAGCTGGCTGGTCGAGCGCCGGCCGCGCGTCGCTGCGGCGGTCGTCGGCGGCGCCGCCCCGGCGCTGACGGTCACCGCCCGCTCGGGTGCCTACGAGCCCGGACTGCGGGAGCTCACGATCGCGCTGCCGCCCAGCATCACCCCGGCCCGCGCTGCCCGCACGGTCATGGTGCTGAGCCCCTCCGGACAGCCGCTGGCGCACAGCGCCCACTTCGCCGGAAACGTGCTGACGATCAGGCTGGCGCCGGCGCACTCGCCGGTGCGCGTCGTCTTCCCCGCGGGCACGCTGCGCGTCGCCGGAAGGCTCGTGGGCCCACGCAGCCTCGCGATCCGGACGGTCGACCGGCTCGGTGGCCAGATCACCCTGCGCCGGGCCCTCGGCGCGGTTTAGCCGCACTCCACCCACCTCCGCGGCTTCTGCTTTCATCGGCGGGATGCCAGCTGCCTACACCTCGCCATTGGCGGAATCGATGGCGCCAGATCTGCTCGAGCGCTTTCTCCAGTATGTGCGGATCGACACGCAATCGCGCGTGGACCGCGAGCGCTCGCCGAGTACTCCAGGCCAGCTCGAGCTCTCGCGCCTGCTGGTCGACGAGCTGCAGGCGATCGGGCTCTCGGACGCGGTGCTCGACGAGCACGGATACGTGTACGCGACGCTGCCCGCGACCGTGCCCGACACGCAGGTGATCGGTGTGATCGCCCACGTCGACACCAGCCCCGACGCCCCCGGCGCGGGCGTCGAGCCGATCGTGCACCGTGACTACGACGGCGGCGTGATCGAGCTCCCGCGCGCCGGAACCCGCCTGGATCCGGGGACGATGCCGCAGCTCCCGGCCAAGCGCGGCCATGACCTCGTCAGTTCCAGCGGCGACACCCTGCTGGGCGCCGACGACAAGGCCGGAGTCGCCGCGATCATGGCCGCCGTCGCATACCTGTCCGCACATCCGGAGCTGCCGCGGCCGACGCTGCGCATCGCCTTCACGCCGGATGAGGAGATCGGTCAGGGAGCGACGCTCTTCGACATCCCCGGCTTCGGCGCGCGCTGCGCCTACACGATCGACGGATCCAAGCGCGGGGAGCTGCAGGATGAGACCTTCAGCGCCGATGAGGTCCGCGTGAAGGTGACGGGCGTGGGCGTGCACCCGGGCTTCGCGACCGGCAAGCTGGTGAGCGCGCTGCGCGTGGCCGCGCAGATCGTCAGCGCGCTCCCGGCCGACAGGTTGACGCCCGAAACCACCTCCGAGCGGGAGGGCTTCATCCACCCGACGATGCTCCAGGGCACGACCGACAGGGCCGAAGCCCGCTGGATTGTGCGCGACTTCGACGACTCGCTGCTCGAGTCGCATGTCGCGCTGTTGCGCGCGGCGACCGATCGCGTGGCGGCGGCCAATCCGGGGGCACGGGTCGAGTTCGAGGCGATCCGCCAGTACCGCAACATGCGCCAGCACATCGCACGCGATCCCGAGGTCATGACCGCCGCGCGGGAGGCACTGGCGGCGGAGGGGATCGAGTTGCTTGCCAAGCCGATCCGTGGCGGCACCGACGGATCGCGGCTCTCCGAGATGGGGCTGCCGACCCCCAACATCTTCGATGGCGGCTACGAGTACCACTCGGTGCGCGAGTTCGCCTCGCTGCAGGACATGGCAGCGTCGGCCGCGGTGATCGTGCGGCTCGCGGAGGCCTGGACACGCCGTTGAGAGTCCTTGAGGGCCCGCAGAGCAATTATCTTCCGTTTTGACGGCGTCTGGCCGCACCTGACCGCACCCGTCTCGCGGCAGGTACTCTCGGTACCTGCCTCGCGAGACGGTCTTCTCAGGCACGCCCAGCCACTCGTCAACTCCGGAACCTAATTCCTCTGCGAACCCTCACGGTCGTCGGCAACCGCCCGCAGTTCATCAAGGCGGCTGCGGTCTCGCCCCGCCTTCGCGCCCGCGGCACGGAGCTGCTCGTGCACACGGGCCAGCACTTCGACGACGAGCTCTCAGCGGTGTTCTTCGCTGAGCTCGGGCTGCCCGCCCCGGAGATCCAGCTCACGATCTCGGGCGGCTCGAACACCTCGCAGACGGCGCGGATGCTGAGTGCGCTCGAGCCGGTGATCGCAGATGCCGCCCCGGATTGCGTGCTCGTCTACGGCGACACCAACTCGACGCTCGCGGGCGCGCTCGCGGCCGCTGCGCAGAACCTGCCGGTGGCGCACGTCGAGGCGGGCATGCGGTCCTATGACCGCACGATGCCCGAGGAGCTCAACCGTGTGCTCACCGACCACCTGAGCACGTTGCTGCTCTGCTCCTCGGATGTGGGGGCCCGCAATCTCGAGGCCGAGGGCGTTGGTGCCGGCGACCGGCGCGCCGGCGGCGAGGTCGCGGTCGTCGGCGACGTGATGGTCGACGTCGGGCTCGCCGCGCAGCCACGCGCGCGTGAACGGGTCGATCTCGTGCGTGCGCATGGTGTCGAGCCCGGGGCCTACCTGCTGGCCACCGCGCACCGTGCCGGGAACGTCGATCATCCGCTGCGGCTGGCGGCGTTGGTCGAGCTGCTGCTCGGCCTCGGCCTCACGCAGCCGGTCGTGCTGCCGCTGCATCCGCGTACGCGAGCACGACTCGAGGCCGCCGGGCTGCTCGAGCACCTGTCGGGGAAGGGCACCGTGCACGTGACGGCGCCGCTCGGCTACCTGGAGCTGACGGCGCTGCTCTGCAACGCGCGCGCCGTGCTGACTGACTCAGGGGGCCTGCAGAAGGAGGCCTATTTGGCGGGCGTGCCGTGCGTGACCATGCGGCCCAGCACCGAGTGGGAGGAGACCGTCGAGGCCGGCTGGAACACGCTCGTCGACCTCGACCTCGACGCTGCCCGGGCCGCACTGGGCGCGTCCGCGCCCGTCGACCGTCCGCCGCTCTACGGCGACGGGCATGCCGGTGAGCGTGTGGTCGCCGCGCTGGAAGCCGCGTTCGGGATCTAGACTGGCCCGTCGCATGACCGAACCGGTCCAGATCGGCGTCGTCGGCCTCGGCTACTGGGGCCCGAACCTAGCCCGCAACTTCGCCGGGCTGCCCGGCAGCGAGCTGCGCTGGCTCTGCGACGGCTCCGACGCCGCGCGCGGTACGGCCGCGCTGCAGTTCCCGGGCGCCCGCGTCAGCGCCGAGCTGGACGACCTGCTGGCCGACCCGGAACTCGACGCGATCGCCCTGGCGACGCCGGTCCCAACCCATGCCGAGCTGGCCGTGCGCGTGCTCGAGGCAGGCAAGCACTGCTTTGTCGAGAAGCCGCTCGCGCAGTCGGTGGCGGCCGCCGAGCGCGCGGTCGCCGCGGCCGCCAGGGCCGGGAAGCTGCTGATGGTCGGGCACCTGCTCGAGTACCACCCCGGCGTGCTCAAGCTGAAGGCTCTGGCCGACAGCGGCGAGCTGGGCGATATCTACTACATCTATGGAAACCGCCTGAACCTCGGCAAGCTGCGGGCCGACGAGAACGCGCTCTGGTCGCTCGGGGCACACGACGTCTCGGTGCTGTTGGCGCTGGCCGGGGAGGAGCCGACCGAGGCCGTCGCGCACGGCGAGTCCTATGTGCGCCCAGGGGTCGAGGACGTCGTCTTCTGCTACCTGCGCTTCCCCTCCGGCCTGGTCGCGCACCTGCACCTGAGCTGGCTCGACCCGCACAAGGAGCGGCGCTTCACCGTGGTCGGCGCGCACAAGATGGCGACCTTCGACGACATGGCCACCGAGGGCAAGATCACGATCTACGACAAGGGCTTTGACGAGGCGCCGCGCGGCTATGGCGAATGGGTCACGCGCAGTGGCGACATCTACTCGCCGCGCCTGCCCACGGGCGAGCCGCTGCGGGTCGAATGCCAGGAGTTCGTCGACGCGATCAATGAGGGCCGCGCGCCGCGCTCTGACGGCGCCAGCGGCCTGCGTGTCGTGCGTGTGCTAGAGGATCTGCAGAGCTCGCTGAAGGCCTCGGGGCGCGCTGCCGCCGGCGAGCCGCGCCATGGCTGAGATCGCGCAGGGCGCTCACGTCGATCCCAGCGCGGCGATCGGTGCCGGTGTGACGATCGCGCCCGGGGCAGTGGTCGGCGCCGGCGCGATCCTCGGTGACGGCACCACGGTGGGAGCGGGCAGCGTCGTGCACGCCGGCGTGCGGATCGGCGCCGGCTGCCTGATCGAGGAGCTGGTCGTGCTCGGCAAGCGCCCGCGCCTGCGCAAGGGCTCGAGCGCGAACGCTGCGGCGGCCGAGCTGGGCGAGCTCGAGCTCGGTGCCGAGGTGACCGTCTGTTGCGGAGCCGTCGTCTATGCCGGTGCTCGGGTGGGTGCCGGCTCGATCATCGGCGATCAGGCACAGGTGCGCGAGGGCTCGCAGATCGGCGATCGCTCGGTCGTCGGGCGAGCATCGTGCGTCGACTTCAACGCCCGGGTGGGCGACCGTGTCTCGATCCAGACGGGCGTCTACGTGACCAGCTGGGCGGTGGTCGAGGACGACGTGTTCCTCGGTCCGGGTGTGCTGATGACCAACGACGACACCATGGGCCGGCATCCCCAGGGCGAGCGCCTGCAGGCTCCCGTGGTGCGTCGCGCCGCGCGCGTCGGCGGCGCGACCGTGCTCGTTCCCGGGGTCGAGATCGGCGAGGAGGCGTTCGTCGGAGCCGGTGCGGTGGTCACCCGTGACGTCGGTCCCAGGGAGGTCGTTCTGGGGCTTCCGGCGCGCTTGGTGCGTCGCGTTGACGCATCTGAGCTGATCGAACGATGGCGCTGATATATGTGGGGAGGCAAGTGATTTAGCTCCGCTGTCTATTCGGCAACGCCCCGATCGGGTAGCCCCAGTCCGGTCCTACCGCCGCACCGTCATGCCGAACCAAGAACCAGTAACGAACATCACCGACCCACGCTGGCTGCGGGCGATCTCGCACCCGATCCGCATCCGTCTGCTTGCGATGCTGGATGAGGATGCGGCCAGCCCCGTGATTCTCGCCTCGAAACTCAACCAACCGCTCGGGACTATCGCCTATCACGTCCGTACGCTCTACGACCTCGGGCTTCTCAAGCTGGTCAGCACCCGCCAGCGGCGCGGCGCGACCGAGCACTACTACAAGGCCACGGGACACCCCGCTTCCTCTGAGGAGGCCTGGGAGGGCCTCGACGCGATCTCCAAGCAACGGCTGCTGACCGCGCTGATCGCCAAGGCGACCGATTACGCCACCCGGTCGGCCGCCGCCGGCGGCTTCGACGCGGGCGACGCGCACATCTCCACCGACGCGCTGAAGCTCGACCGCACCGGCTGGGAGCAGCTCGCGCGGGAGTCGAAGAAGTGGCTCGCGCGGGCGCAGGAGATCGAGCGCGAATCCGCCCAGCGGCTCGACGCCGCGGCGGACCAGGCGCTTTCGGTCGGACTCACGCTGATGCTGTTCGAGGCACTGCCGTTCAGCGCCGCGGTGCCGGAGAGCTCGGGCGAGTCTGAGAGCGGGAACGGCAATGGCGCCGCGCCGGCTCGCGCCGAGGGTTCGACCTCGGGCTAAGGGCACACGCAAGAATTATTGACGTCTTTGACGGCGTCTGAACGCGCCTGACGGGAGGGGCCGAGCCCGCCGTACACCCGGTACGCCTTGGCTCGTCCCCTCCCGCCAGACACGCCCAGCCACTCGTCAAATCCAGCCAC